>JAFDVY010000070.1 GCA_018268785.1 Acidobacteriota bacterium
ATATTTGATCGCGTCTTCCACTTTCCCGAACGGCAGCAAATACCGCAGTGCCTTTTGTCCGGGAAACAAACGAACACACTTGCCGCGGTCCTCTGCCACATAAGTTCCAAACAGTTCGTTCGCTTCAAATCCAGCCGAAAGAAAATGGTAATCATCCACCAGCGCATATCCGACTTGCGCAGCCGCCAGCGCGGACGGCATTTGCGGTTCCCAAACACGCTCCGCCAGCCACGCCCCATATGGCTTCGCGCCAAAGTGCGTCTCGAGGTACGACGCGAGCCGCGTCACCTGTTCTATTTGATCCTCAGGAGGAATCACCGCCAGAATCGGTTCGTAAAATCCCCCACCTACCATCTCCACTTGGCCGCGCTTCACCAGCGCGCGCACTTGCTCAAAATATTCCGGATGATTTTTCTCGATCCAGACCAGCAGCGGCCCGGAATAATGCAGTCCCATTCGCGCGGCAGGATGCTTTTCCAGCATCTGCACAAACGGTAGATATGAATTCTGATAGCACTTTTCGTAAACGTCTTCGAAATTGCCGACTGGCTGGTGCGCGTGTATCAGCAGAGAGAGATGAAATTTTGGCGGCACGGGGACGTGGCTAGGCTCCATATACAATGATACCGCCGGCACGGATTTGGCCAAAACCGGCTGCCTCGAAGCGATCGGTTCCAATTATTTCATCATTCCGCGCAAGCCCAGTAAACTCAGCAGATTCTGATACCGTGGGTCGGAACGAAGCGGGTCGAACGCCGGCTCGACGCCAAGTTCCGTAACACTCAGCCCTCGTTCGCTATATGCTTTTTCGAGAAGTTTCAGCGCCTCTTCCTTCTGTCCTAACCTGGTGTGAATTAAGGCTAGTTGTTGAGGCAAGGTATAGGCCTCAGGCGGGTTCACGGGCAGCCTGGAAAATTCGAGGAGTTTCTTCCAATATCCCTTGGGACCTTTCGAAGCCAATGCTCTGCGCAATTCCGCCGCCTGCCGCGTTGCATTTTGGGGAGTTTCTCCTGCCAGAATCTTCGCCCGGGTATCTTCCGCGATTGCTTCTTCATATCTCCCAAGATAGGTGTAAACGTGTGCTAAGCGTTCATGGTTGATGGCCATTCCGGGAAACATTTCCGTGCATTCCTTGCTCTCCGCCAGTGCTTCCTCATATTTTCGCGCCCAAACTAGAGTTGTCCCCATAAACGAATGGATGGATCCCGAGAAGGGATCAAGCTCCATTGCCTTCCTTATCTCGGCAATGGCCTCTTCGTGGCGGCCCATAGGAGAAAGAAAGCTGTTTGAATAGAAAAAATGAGCTCGTGCATCGTTGGGATTCAGTTCAATCGCGCGCCGAAATTCGTGCTCAGCGGCTGTCCAGTCGAAATCGTAATGTGCCGAGACGAACGCCAATTCGGTGTGTCCTTCAGCGAGTGAGTCGTCCAAAGCGATTGCCCGGAGAGCCGCTTGTTTTGCCTTGGGCATGGCTTCGAGTGTGGGCATCACTCCAAGCACCGAAGCCAAACTATAAGTAGTCGCCAGCCCGGCATAGGGCGGGGCATAGTTTGGCTCTAGCTGGATACTCCGTTGAAATTCCGCAATACTTCTCAGTGCCCCGTCCCGCGTCCGGGATTCCAGCGCTTGCTGGCCAAGTAGGTATGCTTGATAGGCTTCTGGAGCTACCGGCCGTGATTCTGCCAGCCTGGCACGTGTCAGTTTCGGTAAAGTCGGCGCAATTTTTCCTGCGATTGCCAAGGCTAATTCGCTTTGTAAATTCAGCACGTTGTTCTCCAGTCCCTCGAAGTCTCCGGCCCATACCTGTGTTTGGTCCTTGGCCTGGATCAACTGCGCTGCAACGCGAATCTTTCCCCCCTCTCTCAGCACGCTGCCCTCGAGCAGATATTCCGCGCCGAGCTCTTTTGCGATTAGGGCTGTGCCCTTATGAGTGTTCTTGTATTGCATCGATGAAGTTCGCGCGATGACGCCGAGTCTCTCTGGATCCAATCCGCCTAGCTGTGTAATCACCTCGGCGGTCATGCCGTCCGTAAAGTATTCCTGCTTCGAGTCGCCGCTTAGATTGGCGAATGGCAGTACCGCCAGCGTTACTTTGTGCTGGTCCCCGCCCCTTCCAATTCTGTTGGTGTATGAAATTCCAAGCGCCGCCAGCGCTGCCAAAGCCAATCCCACCGAGAGCAAAACAACCAACTTCAATCGTTCACTTCTAAAGGGCAGAGCCGAATCGGGCGCAACGGAATCTGCGCTCTCTCCTTCGCCTTTCGCCGTGCCTGCGATAAAACGGTATCCCTTTCCAGGCACAGTGTGTAGGAATTGCGGCGTTTCTGGGGATTCCTTCAGTGCCGCGCGAATCTTTCGAATGGCCGTGTTGATGCTGTTGTCTGCATCAACAAATACGTCTTTCCCCCAAATTCGGTCAAGAATCTCATCCCGCGTGACCAGCTCGCCTTCTCTCTCCGCAAGAAATATCAGCAATTCCATGGGGATACGTTCGAGGCGCACCACTTCGCCTGCTCTTCTGAGTTCGAAGGCCTCAGGATTAAGCCAAAACTCTCCGAAACGGGTGACGCCTTGCAAGGTGCTCGGTCCAGCTATCTGCTTAGTGATCGACGCAATCTTACGCGGAAAAGACTACCTTACCCCACATAAAGCCGGCGCTTCAGCAAATCTTCAGCAACTCTTCAGCGCCCATCCATTGTCGATTCATCCGCGACCCGCAATCATTTGCCCCGCAGTCAGACCACAACCAATAGGAGGCTTATCATGAAATCTTTTGTTTTCAGAGCAATACCTGTGCTGATGTTCTTGGGGCTAGTAACGTGCGGCCCTACCATGGCCCAAGGCAACGACAATGATGGTTGCAGTAACGCCACCCTGAAAGGCGACTACGCTTTCACGGTTTCCGGTCAAATCTTTATCCCAAATGGACCGACCATTCAACGGGAAGGCATCGCCATGACTCATTTCGATGGAGATGGCGGCTTGACCCAGGTGGACTTCGTCCTTTCGAGTCCTAATGCTGCCCCGCCTCCGGGTAAAGCCCCAACGGATACCACTACTGGCTTTCACACGGATGAAACTGGCACCTATACCGTGAACCGCGATTGCACTGGGAATTTCACCATCAACTTCCCGCCATTTGTGACAAGTTCCGGCGCAACCGTTCCCGGTGCGATCATTTCCGTTCAGTTTGTGCTGAGCAATGACGGCAAGGCGATTCATAGCATCGTAAGCTCGTTGAAATTGCCTGGCGGTCTGGGCCCAGTACCGGCTCTGATTCGAAGTGAGGGCCACAAGCTGGGACGCGTGGGCAAAGGATAGAAACCGTCGCCCGCTTCTCTTGGCGCGCTATTGCGGGCCGTCAGCGGATTCTGATGGCCCGCGAACACTTCTGGACCCGGCGTTTGCAATCATTTGTTGTGCTTGGCGGCCCAGTTCTCAATTAGTTCCAGCACTTCCGGCGAAATCGTCTCTTCGATCGCTCCATATTCCGCCGGTGTGCCGGACTCCGCATGCTGCAACAGGTGATTCAACTGGGGCATCTCACGTGTCGTCACATCCTTATTTCCCGCGTCTTCCAAAGTTTTCTGGATCAGCGACAAATTCTCCTTCGCAATCACCTGCAAATCTCGTTCACCATTCAGCGCCAGCACTGGGCACTTCACCTTCCTTAGCGCAGGCAGCGGATCGTAGTCCAGAAAGTAGCGGAACCACGGCGAACTCAGCATGTGTATCTGCGCCTGTACCGACGCTGGCACCGCGCCTTCCGCAATCCCCGACGAAGTCACCATCGCATCCAGCCTTTTCTCCAGCAGCGCGGAATCCTTCTCGGACCGCACCAGCGCATACGCCTGCCGGTCAAAGTCCAGACTGCTCAGCACTTGCGCTTGCGGCATCCCCGCGGCCCCCGCAATCGCTTCCGATTGCTCGAGCATCACTTGCTCGCCCGCTTGTGCCGGCGCCGCAAGCAGCACAATCCACGCAGCACTTCCGCTTCCCCCCAGAATCGGGGCAATCAATCCGCCTTCGCTGTGCCCGATCACTCCAATCTTCCCAGCCGCAATCTCTTTCCTCGACCTCAAATAGGCAACCGCTGCCTCTGCATCCGCCGCAAAATCCTCGGTCGTTGCCAAGGAAAAATCACCCGTCGATTTTCCAATGCCGCGCTTGTCGTAACGCAACACGGCAATTCCGTGGCGAGTCAGATGGTCCGACAGGACAAGGTATGGGCTGTGTCCAGCGATCGCTTCGTCGCGATTCTGCGGCCCCGAACCCGCAACCAGCAGCGCCGCCGGAAACGGCCCGGCTCCTGGCGGAATCGTCAGCGTTCCCCGAAGCGTCACAGTTCCCTTCGCGCTCGAGAATTGAACTTCCTCTTCCTTGTACGGGTACGGCTTCGCGGGATTCTGTGGCCGCCGCAGCGCTAGCACTTCATCCGACCGCTTGAACTCCAGCGCGACGCTGTCCTGATTCTGCGACCATTTTCCTGCAATCGCATTGCGCGCCGCATTCATCATCCCTTGATATACGCCGGACACCATCGCAATTTCAAAGTGCACTTCCCCATTCGCCTCGCTCAACTTCGACATCGGCAATCCGTTCGCTCCCTGATCCAGACTGTCCATCATCCCTGTCAGTTTTCTCTCATCGTCATGAGCAATGTGCAGTTGCAGGCGGAACCTCATGTTTCCATTTTGAAATGCCCCCTGCCACGTTCCCTCAACCGGAGAAATAGCATTTACGGGCATTCGCCCTTTTGCAGCCGCGCTTCTTCGGTGCAGTACCAATGGCAAATTCGCGCTCCCCTGTTTCCACGTCCCGGAAATCGTCCGCCCATCCGCGCCAAGTTTTCCGTCAAACGCCGCGTTCACCGAAGCAATTGCAAAGTGCAGATTCCCCAGCTCGAAAACCGCCTCCGTCGCTTCCATTCCATAGACAGCCTGCTCTGGACTGTCCAGCTTCGCGTGTATCTCTCCGCTCTTTTCCGCGCTCAAATGCAACACCAGCTTCAACTGCGATTCGCCCGCCTGCAACGCGCCTTCCCATTCCCCTTCGATTCCTCCTCCCATTGCCGGCCGCGCCGTCTTCGCCGTATTTTGCACGCCCCCACCGGAGGAACTCTGCGCGAGCGTGCCGGGCACGATGGCCATGAGCCCAATCGCCGCACCTATACAACTCACCACGCTTCGCCTATTCACGCCCTTCTCCCACTCCCAATACACCTCATAGATGGCGGAAGCACCGTCTTTGGTTGGCGCTTCCCGCCGCCCCGCTAAATTGCTTTCTTGAATTGACAGCAAACGCCTCTCTGTGAAAGTCTACGCCAGCCAGACCATGCGAGTTTCGGCCAAAGGCGAGTACGCGACGCGGGCGGTCCTCCATCTCGCAATGGAATATCCCGAAGTTGTCACTATCCATCAAATCGCCGCGCACCATCGCATCCCCGTAAAATATCTCGAACAAATTCTCCTTGAACTGAGGCGCGGCGGCATCCTCTTCAGCCGGCGCGGCGTTCACGGCGGTTACTTGCTCTCGCGCAATCCGGCGGAAATCTCCATTGGCGAAGTTCTCCAAATCGTGGACAGCCGTTTTATCGAGTCTTCGTGCGATCAGCGCGACTCCGAGCGCGGCTTCCTCTGCTCGGATCCTGCCGGCTTCGAGCTTAAGCAGGTTTGGAGCGACGTCCGCATAGCCGTCGAAAGAATTCTCTTTGAAACTTCCTTCGCGGAAGTCTGCGCGCGCTCTGTTCGCAGGCCTCCGCCCAATTCCTCTAAAACGCTCGCCCGCTTGAACGCCTGACTTTCCAAAGAAAAATGGCGCCCAATTCCAGGAATTGAGCGCCATAAAAATTACTTCGAAGAAATCTCAGGCCTGCTTCTTCGCGTACCAGTCCGAGTTTCCCGCCGCGTACGCCTGCCACTTCTCCGGCAAATCTTCCATCGCGAAAATCGCCGTCACCGGACACACCGGAACACAGGCGCCGCAATCGATACACTCCGTCGGATTGATGTAAAGCTGCGTTACCCCTTCATGCCCCGCTTCATCCTTGCGCGGGTGAATACAATCCACCGGGCACACATCCACGCAGGCGGTGTCCTTCGTGCCGATACACGGCTCGGCAATCACGTAAGCCATTCACGATCTCCTTTGCTCGGAACAGCGGCCGGTGGCTTTCGAGGTGAAGCCTCTCTCCGGCAAACTTGCGCTGGATTCTATTTGGCCTTTGGGCCAGCGAACAATACCACTTGATTGTACCGGGCACGCTTGCGATTCTCAACTGACGTATCCCATCAGGGTACGTCATCCTGAGGGAAGCATCGCGACCGAAGGATCTCAACTGTACTAACTAGGACCAATTCCGTCGTAGTTTGCAAGCTGCAAGTTCAGCCCTCAAACAAGCGTCCCCGGAGACTTCCATGCTCGACACCAAAGGCAATCGCATCACCTATTTCGGCCACAGTACTTTTTCCCTCACAACTCCATCCGGACAAGTCGCGCTCATCGACCCATGGATCTCCACAAATCCCCTCTGCCCAGCGTCGCTCAAAAAAATCCCGCGCCTCGATGCAATTTTTCTTTCTCATGCCCACAGTGATCACTTTGGCGATCTTCTGACCCTCGCAAAGCAGCACCATCCAAAAATCTTCGCGATTCACGAGACCGCCATCTATATCGGCAACAATGGCTTTGAAAAAGAAGTCGTTGGCATGGGAAAAGGCGGCACGCAAACCGCCGGCGATTTTCAAATTACGCTCACTCATGCCTTTCACTCCAACTCCATCGACAGCGTCAATCCACCTCTCTACGCAGGCGAACCTTCCGGACTCCTCATCCGTATGCCCGGCCGCTTTACCATTTATCACGCCGGCGACACCTGCGCTTTCGGCGACATGAAACTGATCGGCGAACTTTACAAACCGGACCTTGCCATGCTCCCCATCGGCGACCTTTACACCATGGGCCCGCGCGAAGCCGCCCACGCCATCCGACTCCTTGGCGTGAAGCACGTCATCCCCATGCACTATGCCACCTTCCCCGCACTCACCGGCACGCCGGATCAGTTGAAGAAAGAGACGCAGGACATGGCCAGCCTGGATATTTATGCTCTTAAACCGGGAGAACAACTCTAGAAAGGCCAGGAAACAAATTAGCGCAGAAAATTCTTCAGGAAAAATCCGAGATTCGCCGGCCGCTCCGCCAGCCGCCGCATAAAGTACGGAAACCAGTCCCTGCCATACGGAATGTATACGCGCACGCGATAGCCGTCCCGCACCAGCCGCTTCTGCAAATCCGTGCGCACTCCATACAGCATCTGAAATTCGAAATCTTCCTTCGTGATTTTCTTTTCGGCGGCGCAGCGAATCGTCGCCCCAATCATCTTCGGATCGTGCGTCGCTATCCCATGATAAAACCCGCTCGGCAGCAGCATGCGCATCAGCCGTACATAATTCGCATCCACGTCCGCTTTGCGCTCGAACGCAACTTCCGGCGATTCCTTGTACGCGCCCTTGCACAACCGGATCCGGCATCCGTACGACAGCAAATCCTGAACATCTTTTTCGCTGCGGTACAAATACGCCTGAATCACCGTCCCAATCGCTGGATTCTGCGCACGCGCTCGTTTCACCAGATCGATCGTCCGCTGCGTGTACAAAGATCCTTCCATGTCCACGCGCAGGAAATTCTCAAATGCCGCCGCCCGCTCCACAATGGAAAGCACAAGCCCTTCGCAAAATTCCGTGCTCAGGTCCAGTCCAAGCGCCGTCAATTTGCACGAAACATTTGCGTTAATCTGTTGTGCTGCGATTTTCTCGAAAACTTCCAGGTACGCATCCCGCGCATGTTGCGCATCCGCCGTCGAAGATACATTTTCCCCAAGATAATCGAGGCTGACAAACATTCCCTCGTCGTTGCAAACCTTCGCGGCGGCCAGCGCTTCATCCAGCTCTTCGCCCGCTACAAAACGGTGCGACATCCGCCGGGTCCTGGCGTTTGTCGTGACCCAATTTGCGAATTTTTTGCTTTCGGACAGCTTGAGGAGTGTCGAACGAATCATACCCGCTTATTATGAATTATTAAGCGCAGTTGGGAAGTGCCTTACGCGTGGTTGTGCCCTTCCAGAAACTTTTCCGCATCGATCGCCGCCATGCATCCCGAACCCGCCGCCGTAATCGCCTGCCGGTAACGGTGATCTTGCACGTCGCCCGCGATAAAAACCCCCGGAATCTTCGTCAGACTTCCGTGCTTGGCCAGCAAATAACCGTTTTCGTCTGCGTCAAGCTTGCCCCGAAACACGGCCGTGTTCGGAATGTGCCCGATCGCCACGAAAACTCCGTCCAGCGTCAGTTCCCGTTTTTCCTGCGTATCCGGATTCGCAAGTGTGATTCCGGTCACAAGGCCTTCCGGCGCGTGGATCGTTTCCACTATCGCTGGAGTGATAAACTCGATCTTTGGATTCGCCTTCGCCCGGTCAATCATGATCTTTGACGCGCGGAATTCATTCCGCCGGTGAATCAGATAGACCTTGCTCGCGTAGCGCGAAAGAAAATTCGCCTCTTCCATCGCGGAATCGCCGCCGCCCACCACCGCGATCGGTTTCCCGCGGAAAAAATAGCCGTCGCAGGTCGCGCAAGTCGAAACGCCGCGCCCAATCAATTCCCTCTCGCCCTTCAACCCCAGCAAGCGAGCCGAAGCCCCCGCTGCAATGATCAGCGTCTTCGTTTCAATCGTCTCTTTTCCGAAGGTCACCTTGAACGGCCGCTTCGATAAATCCACTTCCGTCACAGCGCCGGCCTTGAACTCCGCGCCGAATTTCTCCGCTTGCTTCCGCATGTTCGCAATCAGTTCCGGCCCCATAATTCCGTCTGGAAATCCCGGAAAATTCTCCACATGCGTTGTTAACGAAAGCTGGCCGCCGGGCTCGTTTCCGTCGAGCACTACCGGCTTCAAATTCGCACGCGCGGAATAAATTGCCGCGGTAAGTCCCGCACAGCCGCTGCCGATGATAACTACGTTCTCCATTCGCACCTTCTCCGTGCCAATTAGATTCGCTACCTGCCATCAAGGATACAAGAGCCCTAGAGTGTAGCATTTGCAGGCTTTACACCCGCAGCGCGCCTCTCTCCTGTTGATGCCAAGCAGAATAAGACAAACGCCATGAGCCGTCGTCTGATAGAGTGTCGCGTTGCATGAGAGGTCTCTGTGAAGAAGCCCGTTCTTTATCTCTCCGTTCTCGGATTGTTCGCATCTGCTGGTATGTTGCCGGCGCAAACTAAGCACACGCCAAGCTTTACTGAATCTCTGAACCTCAGGGTTCTTTCTGGCCAGCAGATTTCTCCGGACGGCAAATTCGTTGCCTACAGAGTTCGCCAAACCGACTGGAAGGAAAACGCCTACGTCCGCCAAATCTGGCTCGTGAACACCGCCACTGGCGAATCCTTTCAGCTTACTCGCGGCAAGAAAGCCGTCGGCGCCATGGAGTGGTCGCCCGACGGCCGTTGGCTCGCCTTCGTCACTGAGCGCGAACAATCCGCCGTAGTGCCCGAGGAAAAGAAGCCCGAAGAGAAAAAAATAGAGGGCAAAGAAAAAGAGGAAGACAAGAAAGACGAGAAGGACAAAAAGAAGGACGCCGACTCGAACGAAAAACCCGCCGCTCAGCAAATTTGGCTCATCTCTCCCCTCGGCGGCGAAGCCTGGCAACTTACCCGTCATCCGGCGGATGTAGGCGGTTTTCACTGGTCCAAAGACTCGAAGCATATCGCTTTCACCGCTCCCAACGTGGAAAGCAAAGCCGAAAAAGACCGCAAGGAAAAATACTCCGACTACGAAGTATTTGAGGCAGACTATCGCCAGAATCAGATTTGGACCGTTGACGTCGCTTCCGCCGAAAAGAATTTTCTTCCTGTGAAAGCTGCGCAGATCACCAAGGATCCGAAGCTTAGCGTGGGCGGATTCAACTGGTCGCCGGATTCCAAATTAATCGCTTTTTCCGCGTCAAAAAGCCCTTCTCTCCCCGCCGTCATTGATTCGGACATTTACATCGTTGATCTGGCTCATGAAAACCAGGTCCGCCCCGCGGTCGCATTTTCTTCGCCCGACCGCAATCCAGTCTTTTCTCCCGACGGCAAGTTCCTCGCTTTCACTACCGCGTTCGATCAGCAGTATTTTTTCTACGCCAATTCTCATATCGCCGTCGTCGAAGTTGACAAGGTGTTTTCGGCTCCAGCAAAAACTCGCGCGGACGTCCGCGATCTCACCGCCAAGTTCGACGAAGATCCGGACTTGATCGACTGGGCTCCCGATGGCATCTATTTCGATGCGCAGCAAAAAACCTCCAGTCATCTTTATCGCCTGAATCCGCAAACGGCGGAGATTGCGCAAGTGACGCCGCAAGGCGCTTTTTATCTGGGCGACGTTTCTTTCACCGCGGATTTCAAGACATTGGCGCTCACTGCCGACTCCCCTGCGACCATGAGCGAACTCTTCATCTCTCCCGCAGACAAATTTGCCCCGCGCAAATTGACCGATATGACGGCACAAGTCTCAGACTGGAATCTCGGTACCGCCGAAATCGTTACCTGGAAATCGCAGGACGGCACCAGCATCGAAGGCGTTCTTCGCAAACCCGCCGATTATGATCCATCCAAGAAATATCCGCTGCTCGTGATGATCCACGGAGGCCCGACCGGCGTTTCTATTCCGACGCTGAGTGCCGGCGACACGTACTATCCCGTCCAGACTTGGCTCGCTCGCGGTGCTCTCGTCCTGCAACCCAATTACCGTGGCAGTGCGGGGTATGGCGCTGCGTTTCGCGCTCTCAATGTCCGCAACCTTGGTGTCGGCGACATGTGGGACGTAATGAGCGGCGTGGATTCGCTCATTGCGAAGGGCATGGTCGATCCCAACAAACTCGGCTCGATGGGCTGGTCCCAGGGCGGCTACATCTCAGCTTTCTTGACCACCAATACCGATCGATTTAAAGCCATTTCCGTCGGCGCTGGAATCAGCGACTGGACAACCTACTACGTGAGCACGGACATCACGCCGTTTACGCTGCACTATCTCCACGCAACTCCGTGGGACGATCCCGCCATCTACGCAAAAACGTCGCCCATCACCAACATCAAGAAGGCAAAAACACCCACGCTGATCCAATCCGGCAGCAATGACAAGCGCGTGCCACCTTCGGACGCTTTTGAGCTGTACCGCGGCCTGCAGGATCAGCACATCGAATCGCGCCTCATCACTTACACCGGATTCGGCCATGGCATCACCAAACCGAAATCCAATCGCGCCGTGCTGCAAACCAACTTCGACTGGTTCAATCACTTCCTCTGGGGCGATGCGTTTCCCAAAGACTCGCCTGTGTTGGGCTCCAGCCAGCTTGAGCAGACGAAATAGAACTTCTGCGATGCGGGAGGTTCGTACATTTCGCTCACCAGGCGGCCAAAATGGAGCGCACTATTTCATGCCCTCAAATTGACACCGCAATTTCGGCGCGTCTATTCTCCTTTTTTGATTCCACACAAGGAGAAGTTCCCCATGGATCCGCGCTACCCAATCGGAAAACTCGAAATTCCTGCTGCGGTCACACCGGCACTCCGCCAATCGGCGATTCAAACCATCGCCGAAACGCCGGCCAAATTTCGCGCCGCAGTCAAAGGCCTGAATGACGCACAACTCGATACGCCGTACCGTGACGGTGGATGGACCGTGCGTCAGGTGGTCCATCACGTGCCGGATAGTCACATGAATGCGTACATCCGTTTCAAGCTGGCGCTGACGGAATCCTCGCCGACCATCAAGCCATACGACGAAGCGCAGTGGGCGCAACTTGCCGACTCACGTTCCACGCCAATCGAAGTCTCGCTGGCGCTTCTTGATTCCCTGCATTTGCGCTGGGTTGAGTTGCTGCGCTCGTTCAAGGCGGAAGACTTTGCAAGAAAGCTGATCCATCCAGAGCACGGCGAAAAAAACGTGGATTGGCTGCTCTTCGTTTACGCGTGGCATGGCCCGCATCACACAGCGCACATAACAGAGTTGCGCAAGAGAAATAATTGGTAGTTGGCGCGCTGTCTATTTTTCTTACACGCGCCCTTCTAACTCATCGCCGCGAGTTCGTAGAGATATTCGACGTGGGAAAGTGCGGCGCCGTCCATGCCTCGCACCTTGGGATTTGCGGATTCGATGACGTAGTACTCGTCCGGGGCGTGGGCGCCGCTGCCGTGGCCAAGGCCGAAATGGCTGGCTGGCAATTTCAAGGGGTCGCCGGTGAAGAGATAACCGGGCCAGGAGCCGGCGGTGCGAGGAAGTTCAATGGGTTCGATTCCCGCGCGGCCGCACACTGATTTTTCGGCGCGCGAGATGAGCGAGTCCACGGGCGTGCTCGTAGGATCGTAACCGCCGGTGACGTTGACTTCGATATCGCCAAAGCCGCGCTTAGCGAGATGCGCTTTTAGCGCTTCGGCAGCTTCCTTCGCCGTCATGTCTGGCACGAGACGCAGATCCATTTTTGCGACGGCGCGACCGGGCAAAATTGTTTTGCCGCCGGGGCCGGTATAGCCGGCGACGAGGCCTTCGATATTCACGGTGGGACGCGAGCAAAGAAGCTGGAGCGACTCTTCAAAACTGGCATCGTGAAGCCAATGCTGCGCGCCTAGCGATTTTTTGGCGGTCGCTTCATTCAGGCGTCTTGCAGCAGTGGCGATCATTTTCCTTTCGGCGTCGCTGATGGGACGCGCTTTGTCCGCGAAATGATCTATGGCCGGATCCTGGCCATCTGGCGTGACGAGAGTTGCGAGCGCTTCGACAAGATGCCATGCGGGACTGTCGAGGCGGGCTTTGTTGCTGGAGTGAACGTCTTTTGCAGGGCCGCGCCCCCACTTTGTGCCGCTGGAAACGAGTTCGAGCTCGATGACGCCTTTTGCGCCGTAGGTGGTCATGACGGTGCCGTCGAGATCCTGCGACGCCGAAGGCATATAGACGCCAATGGATTTGCGGAAGGCTTCGAGAACTTCCGGCTGGTGGACGACCTGGCCAAAATGCGGCGATCCGATTTCTTCTTCACCTTCGGCGACAAAGACCAGATTTACGGGAAGTTTTTTGCCGGCGCCGCGAATGGCGTGGAGTGCGGCGAGGAAAGTAGCTTCGGGGCCCTTTTGATTTACGGCGCCGCGACCCATGAGGATTTTTCCAACATTGGGGCGATCGAGGATTGCCGCGTCGAGCGGGGGTGACGACCATTCCTTGGGATCGAACTGTTTTACGTCGTACATGAAGTAGAGGCCAACGGTTTTAGGTGCGCCGGAGTCGAGCGTGGCAAAAACTCCGGGATGGCCGTCCGTGGGCATCTTTCTGATCGTCTGAAAGCCAGCTTCCTTGAGCATGTCCATCATGAGCTGGCAGCCTTCGTTCATATTGCGGTTTTCGGCGGCGACGCTGGGGAGTTTGATCCAATTCTGGAGGCGATTGAGGGATTCATCGTGACGCTTATCGATTTCGGATTTGATGGAGGCGAAATCGTCGGCTGTTATTGCGTTACCGAGTATCGATTTGGCTAAAGATAGATTTGTGATGGAGAGACCAGCCGCGCCGGCCATTGCACTTTGTAGAAATTCGCGTCGATCAGTCATGGTTTGCCTCCAGTTGCGGGCGGAAGGGTACACGGTTTGGGTTGACGGAGCAAACGCCGAGAGCCAGAAAGAGAATAAGAAGTGGTTCCAGTACGAATGAGCACCCCTCCTCCGGTTTTGCGTATGTGTTGATTCTAAAGGGGGATAAAGTCCTTTGTTTTCTATCAAATCTGCATGTGTTGATTTTAAAGGGGGTTAGAGGAAGAAAATTTTGGGTTGAGGAAGGGCGCAATACACGGGGAGAAGGGCAGGGCGAGGATGCAAAGGGAGCCAAGTTACACCGGTCAGCGTAACACAGTAGGGTAATAAATTCAATAGTTATTTAGTGGGTAATTCGAATTGGCTGTGGAAATGTCCAAGATTTGTCGATTAAACAATTGAGAACGAAGACGAAGGGAATTGCAAATCGTCCGTGCGGCGGTTATTGTTGCCGCACCAGGGAAGTTCCTTCCGGAGTTGTTCCTATGAGCAGAACTATCTCGGCAATTTGTAGTGTCGCTCTGGTTTTTGGCGGAGCGAGATTTATTCATGCGCAGGCACCGGAGGCGGGAAAACTTTCGGCGGCGGTGCGCGAATTTGTGAAGTATGACGATGCGACGATTGCGCTGACGCATGTACGAGTGATTGACGGAACTGGTAGCCCCGCTCGCGAAAACCAGACGGTAGTAATTCGCGAGGGGAAGATCGAAGCAGTTGGAGACACGCGTTCGGTCGCGATACCGGCCGGCGCGAGGGTTCTGGATTTGAACGGTCACACCGTGTTTCCGGGCATCGTGGGGATGCACGATCATTTGTTCTACCCGCAGCCGATCAACATGGAAGGACGGCGAGTGCGAGGAGTGCTGCAGTTTGAGCAGCAATCGAGCTTTACTTTCCCAAGATTGTATTTGGCCAATGGCGTGACGAGTATCCGGACGACGGCAAGCGTGGAGCCGTATGCGGATTTAAATTTGAAGGCGTGGATTGATGAGGGAAAAATTCCCGGGCCCAAAATTCATGCGACGAGCCCTTACATGGAAGGCAAAGGGAATTTTCGTTTGCCGGTGCATGAGCTGACAGGACCGGAGGACGCTCGCAAGACCGCCGAGTTCTGGGCGGACCAAGGATTCACGTCCTTCAAATGTTTCATGCATATCACCCGCGCGGAATTGAAAGAGGTCATTGACGTCGCGCACAAGCGCGGCCTTACCGTGACGGGACATTTGTGCTCCGTCACATGGCGCGAGGCGGCGGAACTGGGAATCGACGATGTCGAACACGGCTTCTATGTGGACTCCGGCTGGGATCCTCAGAAAAAACCCGATGTTTGTCCCCCTCGATCCCCTGCTCGCAATGCCGTGCTCGATAGTCTGAACCCGGACAGTCTGCAAATTCAGGAGTTGTTTCGCGTATTGATCGAACATCACGTCGCCGTGACTTCAACGCTGCCCGTTGGCGAGGCCTACTCCTCCGATCATCCGCCGCTCCAACAGGGGGTGCTGGACGCCCTATCACCACAAGCACAAGCGGGGTATCTGGTGCAGCGCATCACTCAGCCACCGCTCGTCTCCATGAAACATGGTATCGAGCTTGAGCATGCCTTCCTGAAAGCTGGCGGGCTTCTGTTGGCGGGCCCGGACCCCACTGGCATTGGCGGCGTAATTGCTGGTTACGGCGATCAGCGCCAACTTGAACTGATGGTGGAAGGCGGATTCACGTCGGTAGAGGCCATCCACGTCGCGACGGAGAACGGCGCCGTCTTTCTGAAAGAGAATGACCGCATCGGGACGATAGCGGTGGGGAAGATTGCGGATCTGGTCGTGGTGAGCGGCGACCCGTCGACAAGAATTGCCGATGTTGAGAATGTGGAGATTGTTTTTAAGGATGGAATTGGGTATGACCCGGCGAAGCTGATTGCGTCCGTGCGCGGGATGGTTGGACTTCGTTAGCGGTGCCGCAGCGAGGAACCCAAGACTACGGTGGTATGCCACATAAGAAATCGTGGCTTAGCCGGTTTCGATTCTGGACCAAAGAAAAAGCAGATTCCCAACGCCGCAAACTACGCGGCGTTGGGAGATCTTTTTGGTGCGAGCGAGTTGTGGGCAGCGCGGAGTTGACGCTTGGGGCGAGCTCTTAATGTTTTTCTTAACAGTGCCACGGAGAAGAGGGCTTCAACCAAGCACAAACTTCGGATCGAACGCCACGGCGTGTTTCTTCAACATGGCAATAAACTCCTCATCAAACCCCATTTTCAGATGATGCAGTTCCTGGTTTTGAATATACCGAACCACCGCATCGGCAATCGACACACTCACGCTGAAGGCTCCATACCCCTCTTGCCAAGAGAATTTGTGCCCTTGTTCACCTGCCCATCGTGACGAATTCGCTTTTATGGTGGCGACCGCTTTGGCCAATGCAATCTTCGGTGGAATTTGAATCAGAAGATGAACGTGATCTTCCATCCCGCCGATCTCCACGACAAAAATGTCAACGTTTTTGCAGATGCCAGCCATGTACGCCCACATTTTTGGTTGAAGGTCTTTTGCAATGATTTTGCGGCGGTTCTTTGTGCTAAAGACTACGTGGACCATATTTTTCGCGTAGGTGTGAGACATGTGCCGCCCCTCCGGGGCTCGCCCGCTTTGGAAACTGGATACCCAATGCTTACGCAATGGGCTAACCTCTGGCTCCCCTCCGGGGATGGCCTCGGTT
>JAFDVY010000071.1 GCA_018268785.1 Acidobacteriota bacterium
GCTTTTGCCACAAGACTGGAAGTGTCCATGACGGTCAAGATTGGCTGGTTCGCCGTAGCAAGGTCTCCCACGTAAAGCGGACGGTCTGTAACCACTCCGTCGATGGGACTGCGAATTTCCGAATAGCTGAGCTGTGCCGCGGCGGCGCGGTAGTGCCCTTCTGCGGATTCCTTTGTTCCTTTGGCAGCTCTCAACAGTTGTTCTTTGCCCATGCGTTGAAGATCAACGAGCTGCTTTTGCGCTTGTTCGTTCTGGCTTCGCGCCAGAGCCAAAGCCACCTCCGCACTATCCAGGTCGCGGCGCGGAATCGCCCCTTGCTGAAAGAGATCTTTGCGGCTGTCAGACACTTTTTGTGCGGCTTCAAAAGCCGACTTTGCAGCCACTGCATCCAACTCGGCTTTTTGAATTTGCTGAGGGAGTCCCGCGTTTACCGTGATGGCGTAGTTCGCCTCCGCTTGATCGAAATCTCCTTCGCTGGCCTTGGCTTGCGCGGCAAGATCCTTGTTCTCCAGAATTGCCAGCAACTGTCCTTTTCTTACGCGGCTGCCGCGCTGCACCTTAAATTCAGTAATGGTGGATGTAATTTTTGGCGAGACCGTAGCTTGCTTCAGAGGAAATACGACAGCTTCCGCCGAAACGAACTGCGAAACGGATTGTTTTTCAGCGAGCTGAGTCTGCACAGTCACCACGGGCTCTTTTTCTTTTTCCGCGGGGCTGCAACCGGCGAGCGCGAAAACGCCGAGGAGCACGGCACAGGGTAGGGATTTCATGGCGTCGTGAGAGCTCCCGTCAATGTTTGAAGGTTGGCCAGAGCCACACGGTAGCGCACTGCGCCATCTTGGTATGCGGAGTCGGTAGCCGTTGCCGTATTCTGAGCGTCCACAACTTCCAGCACGGTGGATTCTCCGTTCTTGTAGCGCAAAGTGATGAGACGCAGGCTTTCCGCTCCAAGGTCGGCGGAGCGCTGGAGGCTTGTGAGTTCGTCGGCCGCAGTTTGGGCTTCCGCATAGAGCGACTTGAGACTCGCGAGCAGCTTCTTCTGGGTTAGCGACAGTTCGCGCTTGGCCTGGTCGCGTTGCAATTGTGCTTGCTTGACCCTGCTTTGCGTTGCGCCCCAATTCCACACTGGAATGTTAAGAGTCGCAACTGCGGACGATCCCAAATTCGAAAGGCCGTTGGTCCGAGTGGCAAAGCGCGGAGCGTCGATTCCGTAAAAGTAGTCGAAACCGAGAGAAGGGAGATAGCCAGCTCGAGCCGCCGAAACTCCATGATCCGCGGCATGGACCGTTTCCAACGCGGCTTTGATGTCCGGATTATCGCGAGCTGCCCGCGACTCGACTTCCGCGGAAGTGGGCAACTCGATTGCCGCATGCAGATCTTCGGCAAGTTCGTAGTTGTCGTTGAAATTGGGAAAAACCAAAACGGCCAGATCGAGCCGCGCGTTGAGAAAGGCAAGATTCGCTTCCTGCAACTGACGCTTGCGATCATTGGCCTGGAGTTCGGCTTTGATTACATCGGAATGAGCAACTTCCCCGCCGCGCTCCAGTTCACCGGTTAATTTAAGGAAACGGTCTCCTTCGTCTGCCGCCTTCTTGGCAGCTTCGACTTTGTTTTTGGCGGCCGCAACCGCGTAGTAACTCTGAACGACTGTGACGATGAGACCTCGCGAAGCTATTTCAGCGCGAGCTTTTGCCACAGAAGCGTTTGCGGACGCCTTGCGCGCGCCCGCGATTCCTGCAAGGTCCAAACTCTCGTGAACGTTTCCCTGACTGATGTATTCGTGGATTGCGTTGTTTGCAATGAATTTCACTTGACCGGGTGTTCCATTTCCCTGAGTGGAAGTAACCGAATTGTTGTAATTCACGCTTGGCAGCAACGCGGTGACCGCCTGCTTCTTGTCCTCCTGAGCAAGACCGGCGTCGGTCAGAGCAGCCTGGTAGACCACGCTGTTGTGTCGTGCTCGCTGGATTGCGTCGGCAAGAGTCAGGCGCACGGGGGCGGTGGAAGAAGATGATTGCTGAGCCGGCGATGAAGCGGCGAAAAGAAAGAGGAAAGACATCAATCCACACAGATAGCGGAGGCGAGTTGGCAGTTCACGCATATATTATTCTGCGGCGACAGGGGCCGCTCGAAAATGCTAGCAATAGCTACCTAAACGGAGGATTAACCAGGCAGAGGCTGTATGGGCAGGATGGCCGTGAATACACTGCCCTCGGCGTTGGAGCGCGTTAGCTCAAGCTTCCCGCCATGCGCACTAGCAATCCATGAGCTGATGGACAGGCCGAGGCCCGCCCCGCCTCCGTCGCTCTCGCTGCGAGATCGAGCTTTGTCGGCACGAAAAAACCGCTCGAAGATACGCGGCTGAAGTTCAATGGGAATGCCCGGGCCGGAATCCTGGACGCTCAAAAAGTAGGAATCGCCATGCTTTCCGCAGCGCACGGCCACCGAGCCTGCCGCAGGCGTGTACTTGATGGCGTTGTCCAGCAGATTGAGAAGCATGCGGCGCAGCAGGCCTTCATCCCCTCGTATCAGGGCTTCGCCAAAAGATTCGAAAGACACGGAGATCTGTTTGGCGGCAGCAAGCGTTCGCACATTTTTTGTACATTCCGACGCAAGTTCGTCGAGATAAAAGTCCGTGCAGGAAAGCGGCAACTGGCCGGCATCAGCGCGTGCAAGCGTGAAAAGATCTTCGACGACGCGCTTGAGCCGCCTTGATTCGTCGGCCAGAATACGGAGTATTTCCCTGTATTCCTGTTCGTTGCGTTCCTTTTTTGCCAGTGCTACTTCCGTTTCGCCGCAAAGAATCGCGACCGGCGTGCGCAGTTCGTGGGAGGCGTCCGCGACGAAGCGCCTTTGCCTGTCAAAAGAGATGCTGATCCGGTCGAGAAGCTGGTTGAAAGACCGGGCGAGGCGGCCAAGTTCATCGTTTGGATTTCTCACGCTGAGGCGCGCTTCCAGATTTTCGGCGCCAATGCGGCTTGCCTGCGCGCCCATGGCCACGACGGGAGAAAGACTGTTTCGTGCGAGCAGGTAACCGCCAGCGCCGGCGATAAGAATGGTCAAAGGAATGATGATGACGAACGTGTCTGTAAGGGTATCCAGGAAATCGTTTTCGCGGCGCATTGACTGGAGAACGATGAGGGTAGCTGGCTGCTGCTCAAGAGAAAAATGGCGAACATAACTGCGAAATCTGTATCCGGCAAAACTTTCGGAATGGACCGCTTGCGGCTTCGCAAGAAGCGGCCGAAGCGCGGAGAGCAATGCTTCTTTCTTTCCTTCCGTGGAACGCTTTTCGTCGGAAGAAATGTCGGACATGCCTATCAAACTTCCTTGCGGATCAAATACCGCGAAGATCACATCCGGAAAACGGTGCTCGGAAATCGCAGCGGAAACACCTTCATCAATGCTGTCAGGCTTGGTGCCATCGCCCATTTCCGCGTTGACTGTACTGAGGAACGTGTCCGCAAGAACCGCCGCTTGCGCATCGGCTCGCTTCACGACATTTTGCCGGATGACCACATACATCACAGAAGCGAGCATGACCAGAATGAGGGTCATCGCCGCCGTATACCAGAGCGTGAGGCGAATCCTCACGGAGCTAAACATGGCCACGGTTCCGTCCATCCGGCAGTTTTGCGTCGGGCTTGCCGTCTTCCTGAGACAACACATAGCCAGCGCCACGCCGCGTATGTAATAAAGGTTTCATTCCACGCGCGTCAATCTTTCTGCGCAAGCGATTCACATAGACTTCAATTAAATTTGAGAATGGATCGAATTCTTCATCCCAAACATGCTCGGCGATCTCCGCGCGCCCTACAACGCGGCCGGCATTGCGAGCCAGGAATTCGACCAGAGCGTACTCCTTTGCGGTCATGGAAATCGCCTTACCGCCACGGGAGACGGCTTGGCTGGCAGTGTCCACGACAAGATCGGCTACGGACAAGGTCGAAGACTGGAGCGCATTGGGCCGGCGAAGCAATGCCCGGAGCCGCGCAAGAAGTTCGCGAAATTCAAAAGGCTTGGTGAGATAGTCGTCGGCCCCGCAATCGAGGCCCTCGATCCGGTCTTCGACTGCGTCGCGCGCGGTGAGCATGAGAATTGGCACCCGATAGCCCTTGCTGCGCAGTTCCCTGCACACGGCGAATCCGTCGGGCTCCGGAATCATTACATCGAGGACGATCAGATCGTACGCATTGATTGCAGCCTGATAAAGGGCATTTTCTCCGGTAAGAGCGACGTCAACGGCGTACGCTTGCTCGCGCAGGCCCTTTGCCACAAAGTGCGCGATTCGCGAATCGTCTTCTACCAACAAGACACGCATGCAGAAATCATAAGCCTTTCACCGGGCTGGAACACAAGCTCACAGTAATATTTCCTGCCGGCAAAGGAGATGGGAATTTATGTTCCGTTTATCTTTGAGCGAGTACATCTCTTGTTGAACTGTTCTTACGAGGAGTCATGTCGACATGAAAAGTAAATATGTAACTACCGCAATACTGACACTCGCGGCCGCTGTCACTGGAACTGCGCAATCTGGAGGCGGCAAATACAAAGTTGCGAAGACGATCGCCATTGCTGGAGACGAGGGATGGGATTACGTGACTGTCGATAGCGCAGCGCGACGGGTCTATGTCTCGCATGGCTCTCACGTCGTTGTCGTGGACGCGGATAGCGATACAGTTGTCGGCGACATTCCGGATACGCAAGGTGTGCACGGCATTGCCATTTCTCCCGATACGGGGCGGGGATTCACCAGCAACGGCCGCGCAAATACCGTCACGATCTTTGATCTCAAGACTCTGAAGACCCTCGGAACTGTGAAGACCGGAACAAATCCAGATGCAATTATTTATGACCCCGCGACCAAACGTGTTTTCACCATGAACGGGCGCAGCCAGGACACGACGGCAATCAACGCGGCGGATGGGACTGTGGCCGGAACACTGGCCCTCGGCGGCAAACCGGAGTTTGCCGTTGCCGATGGAAAAGGGACAGTTTATGTCAACATCGAGGACAAATCGGAACTCGTCCACTTCGATTCGAAATCGCTGAAGGTGCTGCACCGGTGGCCGATGGCTCCTTGTCAGGAGCCCTCCGGGTTGGCTGCCGACTGGAAATCGGGCCGGCTGTTTGCGGGCTGCGACAATAAATTGATGACCGTGTTCAATGCAGAGAATGGAAAAGTAGTTGCGACAGTGCCCATCGGCGACGGGGTTGACGCAAACGCGTTTGATCCCGAAACAAACTTGGCCTTTGCTTCCACAGGGGACGGTAATTTGACGGTCGCTCACGAAGATAGCGCCGGCAAATATACTGTCGTTGCCAACGTGCCAACGAAAAGGTCCGCCCGTACCATGGGCCTGGATACAAAATCGCACAAGATTTTTCTGCCTGCAGCAGACTTTGATCCTCCCGCACCAGGTGAGCGGCGCGGGAAGATGAAGCCCGGATCGTTCGTTCTCGTAGTGGTTTCAAAGGACTAGGACAGGGCGGCGGCCCTAAAGTGTTACCCATGTAGCCGGTACATTGTGTAACCCATGTCTCCGGGCCGGACCCTCCCTTCTGGGAGGGAAAGTGTCACCCATGTGTCCGGTACGATGTGTTACCTATGTCTCAAGCCGCTCAAGAAAATCTGGCGGAGGGAGAGGGATTCGAACCCCCGAGACCCTTTCGAGCCTAACGGTTTTCAAGACCGCCGGTTTCAACCGCTCACCCATCCCTCCGTTTCTAATTTTAATACATTCTGCGGGTTAGCGGCCGTTTTGCTACAGCCCGAATTCGAATCGCTGCTTTTTGGCGCCGTTTGCAGCTGGTTTGTGGCAGCGTCCTCTCTTATCTCGACGCATCATCTTCGATATTGTTCATCAGTGACTTTCTCCATCCAATCGACCACCTTTCCGTCTTTCTTTTCGGAAATGGCGATGTGCGTCATGGCGGCAGTTGACGAGGCGCCATGCCAGTGCTTCTCGCCTGGAGGGAACCACACGACGTCGCCTGGCCGAATCTCTTCGACGGGTCCACCTATTCGCTGCACCCAACCGCACCCAGCGGTGACGATGAGTGTTTGTCCGAGCGGATGCGTATGCCATGCAGTGCGCGCGCCTGGCTCAAAAGTCACGCTGGCGCCGGTCACGCGCGCGGGGTCGGGCGCCTCGAATAGCGGATCGACTCGTACAGTGCCAGTGAACCAGTCTGGCGATCCCTTTGCGGAAGGTTGCGAGCCAACTTTTTTGATTTCCATGACTAACTCCTTTGGTTGAACGACGACTCTGAATGGCGCAGATGGCCGCGGCGCTGCACAACCGTGCTAGCGCGGGCGTTTCTGGAAAACTTCCTTTACAACCGGCAACGCGGAAAAAGCATTCGGCCAACCGGCGTAGAAGGCCAGATGCGTGACGACCTCTCCCGCCTGCTCTTGGGTCAGCCCATTGTCCATCGCTCGATTGAGGTGGTAAGGAATCTGCGCGACCTGGCCGGAAGCAATCAGCGCACTGACCGTAACGAGACTGCGATCCCTGGGAGCAAGGTCAGGACGAAGCCAAAGATCATGGAACAGAACATCGGTCGTGTACTGCACGATTCCCGGAGCGACATTGCCGAACTGCTCTTCCACAGTCGCTGCGCGCTTCGCTTCCGCATCCTTGTCGATCGGAAGAAGCGAAGGTGATGCGGGGGGAAGCTGATCGGCCCCAATCTTACGATTGGCAAAGACGTCTTTCGCTACCGCCACTGCCGAAGCGGCATTCTCCCAGCCGGAATAGAATGCGAGATGCGTGATGATCTCGGAAATCTCACGCGGCTTAACGCCGTTGTCGAGAGCGAGGTTGAAGTAGTAGGGCATTTCGATCGTCTGGTTGCGCGCGATCAGGGCCGCAATGGTAACGATGCTGCGATCCCGGGGCGTGAGCCCAGGACGTTTCCAAAGTTCGGCGATCGGGCCCTGCGCGTACTTCTCAAGCGCCGGCGCCACCATCTTGGTGTCGTTTCCTGTTTGCATCGGTTTCGATTTCCTCTCCTATTTCGAGTCGCCGCCCTGAGCGCACGAAGTGGTGACCATCAGGAGCGTTGCGATCATCGCTGTCATCACTTTCATTCCGACCTCTCATTTCGGTGTTGCGCTATTGAATGGTCTGGCCGCCGTCAATGACTATCGTGCTGCCGATGACGAACTTCGCCATATCCGAGCACAGCCACAGAACTGCGGCGGCGATCTCCTCTGGTGTGCCCATTCTTCCGACTGGCTCCTCCGAAATCACCTTTGCTCGCCCTTCGGCTGTCCCGCCGGTGAAGCGGGTCATCATTGGAGTCGCGATATAGCCGGGGCAGACAGCATTGACACGAATGTTCTGCGCCGCATAATCCAAGGCCGCCGCCCGCGTCAGGCCGATCACGCCGTGCTTGGCCGCTGTATACGCTGGGCTCCCCTTGATTCCGATGACGCCGGCGCCCGATGAAGTGTTCACGATTGCACCGCCTCCGTGCTTCAGCATGAGCGGGATCTCGTACTTCATGGAGAGAAAGACGCCGCGTAGATCGATGGCGATGATCCGTTCCCACTCGTCCAAGTCGTAATCTGCGGTAGGAGCTGGCTTCTTCGGCTCAATGCCAGCGTTATTGAATGCGAAATCCAAGCGTCCGAATTTCTCGGCAGTCTTGTCGAGTGCCGCCTTCACCTCCTCGATACGTGCCACGTCGCATCGGACAGCAAGAGCACGTCCGCCTTGTTGCTCGATCATGCGCGCCGTCTCCTGGTTGTCCTTCTCGGAAACGTCAGCCGCCACCACACTCGCTCCTTCGCGGGCAAACGCCAGAGCCGCCGCGCGACCGATACCACTCGCCGCACCGGTCACAAACGCCACTTTCCCTGTAGACGTTCCATTCACTTGAGCTTGCATAAATTGTCTCCTAACGGGCCAAATTGAAAACGCCTGCGGCGGCCCAAGCTCACCGCAGCCGACCGCCTGTCTAGAGAGGAGCGTCCTTGCGGGTAAAGTCAGATGGATTGTTCATGATGGTTTCCTTCTTATCGGTAATTAATCCCCGTGAAAGTGATTTCGTTTGGGTTGATCTTAAGGGTTGCGCAGGAATTCCGTTTCTAGTCGTTCACGCGTTCGAACGTCGCCTTCAAGGCTCCAGGCTGGCGCAGGAGTTCAGGTCCAGAGTCGATACTTCCGAGCTTTATCAGGCCGGGCGAGTCATGGCCATCTTTGTGGAACAACGCAAGGTTGCCCCACGGTGCGTAATAGGTGATGTCGCCCGCCGATGGATCATAGCTAGCGGGAGCGCCCTTGGTGGATAGTTTCTTTGGCAAGTCGCTAATCTTCTCGTTGTCTGCGTAGTCCTTCAGCGTCAAGGTAAGTGGCAGCAGCGAGGCAAAATCCTTGGCCGCTTGGTTGCTGGTGAGGGTCGCCGTAACCGTTTTGCCGCCGATGGTGATGCGAATCTTCATCTTCGTCTCCTGCTTCTCGTTTGTTCCTCTTGTGGGTTCCTGTTTGCGGACGCCGTCGCTCTGAGCACATGCCACTGCCGTGATGGCGACGGGAGCCAACGCGGGCGCAATCCTCCGTGGCACGACTCGGTGCATCTTACTTCTTCCTCGAAGTCTCATTTCTTAGCCCTTTCTGGCTATGGCCGCAAAAGCGTTTTGATTGCGCGGCGCTCGTCCATCGCGCGATAGCCCTCTGCCACCTGATCAAGAGGCAGTGTCAGGTCAAAAACCTTGCCGGGGTTAATCTTTCCATCCAACACCAACTTGATTAATTCAGGCAGATAGCGACGTACTGGAGCAGGTCCGCCGTGCAAGTGAACGTGCGCGTAGAACAATTGCTCACCATCGAGCGCGACGCCGTGCGGGACGCCGACGTAGCCCACGTAGCCGCCCTTGCGGGTAGAACTAATCGCCTGAATCATCGACTCCTGTGTGCCGACGCACTCGAGTACCGAATCGGCGCCGATTCCATCAGTCAGTTCCTTGATGCGTGAGACCCCCTCGTCGCCTCGCTGGGTCACGATGTCGGTCGCACCGAATTCGCGAGCGAGTTTTTGGCGAGATGGGTTGCGGCTCATCGCAATGATCCGCTTTGCGCCCATTTGTTTCGCGGAAAGCACGCCGAGCAACCCGACGGCCCCATCACCGACTACGACAGCCGTCGCGCCAGGTTTCACGTTGGCCGCATCGGCTGCAAACCAACCCGTGCCCAAAACGTCGGAAGTCGCGAGCAGACTCGGGATCAATTCTTTGGGAGGATGGTCGCTCGTTGCCACCAAGGTGCCGTCAGCAAGCGGCACGCGCAAGTACGGAGCCTGCGCCGCGCTCATGAACTCGCGTTGGACACAGGAGGATTGATAGCCATGCTGGCAGATGGCACAGATGTTGTCAGAGGTCGCAAACGAACCAACAACGAACTGGCCAGGTTTGATGTTTTTTACTTGCTTGCCGATCTCTTCCACAGTGCCGCAATACTCATGACCCATTGTGGTTGGCTGAGTTATCGGTTGGATACCCCGATACGGCCACAGATCGGAACCGCAGACACATGTTGCCGATAGGCGGATGATGGCATCCGTAGCCTTAACGATTTTCGGATCTGGGCGATGCTCGAAACGAATGTCACGCGGTCCATAAATCATGGTTCCCAGCATGCGGGACTCCTTGTTTACTGCATCTTTCCTACTCCATCGGGGAGGGCAAATTTTCGTGGCCGAAGCCAGAGACGGAGATTCTTGTGGTCAGAAAGCTTCATTGCTTTGACTTGCATGCTTGACTGCGCTGAACAAAGGGACTCTAATCCCCTTTCCGGCGATTTGGCAACCGTCCCGCCGAGTCACAGAAACGGCTGCATCCCAGGCAAGCGAAACGTTGAGTCAGGAGGTATAAGAAGATGGCTTCTAAAGCGGATAAACGCGGTCCCACATACAGTCAACTGGAAGCCGGCGCGGAGCGATCCAGGCCGGTGATGCACCAAAATGCCAGAGAGATTCAGGCTTACGGAAAAATCGCGAAGTTGCCGATTGCTTTGGATGAAAAGGTATGCGCCAGCAGCGCCGAGAATCTGAATCAGCTTCTCGCCGACACGATTACGCTTCGCGACCTTTACAAGAAACACCATTGGCAGGTCGCCGGGCATACCTTCTACCAACTTCACTTGCTCTTCGACAAGCATCACGACGAACAGGCCGAGCTGGTGGACACGATTGCAGAACGGATTCAAAGCCTGGGCGCGATCAGCCTGGCGATGGCTGCGGACGTGGCGGAAACGACGATCATCCCGCGTCCGCCGCGCGGACGGGAGGAAGTGCCAGCACAGATTTCGCGCCTCCTCGAGGCGCACGAAATTCTGTTGAAAGAGGCGCGTACCATGGCACGGCTGGCGGCCGAAGCCGGAGATGATGGAACGAATGACCTGCTGGTAAGCGACGTAATTCGCACGAACGAGCTGCAGGTGTGGTTCCTGGCCGAGCATGTGGTAGACGTGCCGGCCGTGCGCGTCGAAGGGGCGAAGGCGGCTTCTTCCGGCGACTAATTCATCGTGAAATACGCAGGCGATGCGTTTCTCATTGGCATCACACACACGGCGCCATAAGACGTATCGTCAGACAGGAAAGCGCTCGCTGCGCTCGTGGACAGCATCGCGGCCGCACCTATTTCAGATTTGGAGGACACACCATGTACAGGACGATCACTTCGTTCCGTCGAAGCTTCGGATTACTGGTTTTCGGAGTAATTGCTGTCTGCAACGCGTGCTCATCGAAGAATGAGGATAAGGTCCCGACGTACTCAGGTCAGGTCACGGCGCAGCCTGGCGGTATGACGTCGAGTTCGGAATGGCCGTCTTACAACGGCGGCTACAATGCCACTCGCTATTCCACTCTTAGCCGGATCAACACGGGAAACGTGGCCGGGTTAGCTGAGATCGCGCGATTTAAACTCCCTGAAACGACCGCGTTTCAGTCGGGCCCAGTGTTGATCGATGGCACGATCTACGTCACAACAGCCACCAATACTTACGCGCTCGACGCCCGCACGGGAGAGCAGCGATGGAAACAGCACTTCGAGCCAAAGAGCACAGGCATAGGCACGCCGGTGCGCGGAGTTGGATACGCGGATGGCCGGCTGTTCCGCGGCACGCCGGATGGGCACCTGCTCGCGCTTGACGCCAAAACAGGCAAGATCATCTGGGATGTGGTCGGCGCAGACGCGAAGATTGGCGAGTACTACACGGTGGCACCGATTGTGTGGGAAGGTCGCGTCTATATTGCCAACTCCGGCAGCGACGTCGGCGCGATCGGCCACATCCGCGCCTTCGACATGCAGAACGGAAAGCAACTCTGGAACTTCGACATCGTGCCGTCGACTGGCCCAGGCTCCGAGACGTGGCCCAAAGACAAACCGAGGGCGGGCGGTGGAGTGTACGCATCATTTGCGCTCGATACGGAAACGGGAATCCTCTATTCGCCAACCGGCAATCCGGGACCGGACTTCGTCGCGGCATATCGGCCCGGCGACAATCTCTACACGTGCAGCATCGTGATGCTCGACGCGCGAACTGGGGCACTCCGCGGGTATCAGCAGTTGGTCAAGAACGACTACCATGACTGGGATATGGCAGCGAGTCCCATCCTGTTCACGTCTCAAGCGGGCCGAAAGATGGTTGTGGCAGCCGGCAAGAACGGATATCTATACGGGTTTGATCGCGACCTCAAGAATATGTTCTACAAGGTCCCGGTCACGAGGATAGAAAACATTGATGCGCCACTAACCAAGGAAGGCACTCGCTTCCTCCCCGGCGCGCAGGGCGGGACCAACTGGTACGGGCCCACGTATTCGCCCCAGGTCAACGCGGTCTACGTCCCCACAATTGATTGGGCGACAACGATCAAACTCGGCGGGCCAGAGAGTCTCAAGCTCAAACGCGGCACTCCCTTCCTCGGGTCGTCGAACGCGTTCGGCGATCAGGATCCAATTTCACAGCGATATGGTCATGTCACTGCAGTTGATGCCGATTCCGGGAAGGTCCTGTGGAATTACGATGCGGACACCACGATGGTCGCGTCCGTGACACCGACCGCCGGCGGTCTGGTCCTCACGGGCGATACGAAGGGGAACTTCATCGCCTTCGACGCCCGGGACGGCAAAGTACTGCTCAAGAAAAATCTCGGTGACCCCATCGGCGGCGGCATCATCACGTATGAGATCGACGGCGTGCAGTATGTCGCCGTTGCGGGCGGGATGAAGAACACGGTCACGCAACAGACCGACAGCGGCCCCGCGTGGGTCGCAATTCTCTCGGTGCCGAAACAATAGATTTTCGCGATTGGCAGTTCTGCTGCTGACGCGTTTTACGATTTCGGCAATTTCTTACTCAAGTGAAGGTCCCTTCGGGGGGACCGGCCTGCACACCGGGTTCTGGGCGAGTGGAGCGGCAAGAAAGGTGATGCTTGCCGGGGCGAAGGTGACAGCACCGGCGGCGGTCGCCTGTCCCGACATCGTGGGTAGAGTGTCATCCGCGCCAAGGCGCAAAGGGATGCTGTTGAGCAGTACGTTTCGATCGGTAAGATTCGTGGCCGTAAGCGTATAGCGGTCGGTCGCGACCGGAAGCATCAACGACCGGCTTTCCTGCCGATCCGTGTTGAGCACGAGCATCGCCACCCCGCCGGGGACGTCGCGCAGGCAATGCGCATAGATGTGCAAACCGGGACCGTTAGTTACTCCGGGGTCGAGCACCGTGGTTCCCATGAACCGCCGCCAGAGCAGCGCACTCCAATAATTGGGCTTGGGCTCGAACGTGGTTTCGTCCAAAAGACCATAGTCGCTGGCGACCAGCGTATTGTGCAGAACGACGACCACTTCCTGGCGCGCGAGCCTGCCGAGTTGGTCAAGGTAGCGAAAACTGTCCAGAAACGTGCCGGCCCAAGGATTACCGCCACAGGCCGCGTCTGCTGTTTCCGTGTTCCAGAAGGGCTTGCCAGGCATGAATTTGTCGCGCACGCCCCGGTAGTAGGCGAGCGTCTGGTCGGTGCGCCCGAGCCAGTCCTCGGATAGCGCCTGATCGGCGCTGGTCTGATGACCCATGGCCGCGCAGCGTTGCGATACAGCACCATAGTGGTGATAGGAAAAGGCATCGGCACCGCCCGTTGATGCCGCGAGATCAGCGGCGTGCAGCACTTTAAGATCGCCATATCCGCCCGATGCGACGCCCCAATCGGCGGTCGACTCTCCGACAGAACCAGGCGCGAGGAGTTTCGTGCCAGGATATTCTTTGCGCAGGAAGGCTTCGAATATCCGGTGATCGCGCCCGTAGGCCGACGCGTCATAATCCTTCGGAGCCCCGCCCATCGTCGCCAGCGTGGGTTCGTTGAAATATTCGGCCGCGGCGATCGTTCCGCCATGTGCCTTGGTGAAGGCGAGCCAGCGGCGCGCCTGGTCGGGCCGCCAGACACCGTTCGGCCCGCGCGTACCCACTCCAACCGGCATTGACGTAACAATGGGCGCGTCGACCGCGCGCGAGAAGGCGATCGCGCCCAGCCACTGCTGCCGTGTGAGCACGCCGCCGTAGCCCGAGGGCGGGTCCTTGGGCGGCGTATCCGTGTCGGCAAAATACGTCGTATTGGCCCAAGTGCCGCTGATCCGCACATAAGCCGGGCCGAGCCCTGCCGCCATGGCACGCAGCCGGTGGTTGGTCAAGTCGATCGGTGGACGGTACTGGTAGAGGTCCGCGCTCATTCCGGCGGGTGTGTCGCCCGCCTGGGCTGCGGATGCAGCTTGGTCGGCAGTTTTCGGCGGCAACTTCGTAATGTCCTTGTACGGCTTCCAGAAACGACCGCCGGTAACTTCCAGCATTTCGACGTTATAGGATTGATAACGTTCATCGACCATTCCAATACGAGACATAGCGGCAGGAGCGAGGGAACTCGAATGTGTGTCATTGGTCCCCGTCTTGGAGCACGCAGCAATTCCGAGCACCACCGCAATTCCCATCGTGCAAAGCTCAATCGATCTAATCTTGTTCATGATTGTTTCCTTCCATCATGATCTCTTGAGGCTCTAGACTTTACGCGCGACGTCCTAATAATAAGGACTAGGAATGTAATCTTGCAGAGACGGCGGGTGGAATCATACCCGGAAAGGTGCGCTAATGGAAAGGAAGCAGGCAGCGACTGCTCTCTTCTTGTCGGTTCTTGCGACGATCGCGCTGTACTTCTGTTTTTTGATCATCAGGCCCTTTCTGAGCCCCATTTTCTTGGCCGTCATGCTCGCGATCGTTTTCCATCCGGCTAACGTCCGCATCCAAGACCGCCTACGAAAACCAAACCGCGCTGCCCTGCTCTCCACCATTTTGGTCATATTTGCCTTCGTTGTTCCTATGGTTGGATTGGGGGTCATCGTCAGTCGCGAAACAAGTGCCTTGTATCAGTTTTTGAACGAGCGAAGCACCGAACATGGTGGGTGGAACCCATACGTGACGCATGCGATGGAGCATCTGCTCCACGGGGCGGGACAGTACGTAGATGTGTCTCGTTTTGACTTGCGAGGCACGGTTTTGCGTTGGCTGCAGCAGGTAAGCCAGTACTTGTTCTCCTGGGGAGCACAGGTTGTCGGTAACTTCGTTTCTTTTATCGCCAACGCGGTGATCGCATTTTTCACCTTGTTCTTCCTCTTTCGTGAAGGGGCAACGATGAAGGAGCGTGCAGCAGAGGTCCTTCCTCTAACACGTAGCCAGGTGGAGCGGTTGTTCACGGGAATCAGCAACTCAGTTATCGCCAACGTGTATGGCGTACTGGGGGTAGGCGCGGCACAAGGGGCCCTCACTGCTCTGGGTTTCTGGGTACTGGGTTTGTCTTCGCCTGTCTTGTGGGGAGTAGTCACGGCGCTTTTTTCTATGGTGCCAATAATCGGTTCGGCAGCGGTCTGGGTGCCTGCTGCGATCATTCTGGTCGCTAGCGGACATTGGATCAAAGCCATGATCTTGCTGAGCTGGGGTGCTGTTGTGGTGGCACAGGCTGACAATGTGATTCGGCCCTACATAATCAGCCAACGAGCGAACTTGAACACCTTGGCGGTATTCTTTGCTCTGCTGGGTGGCGTTCAGGCGTTCGGCGTGATGGGCGTGTTCATTGGTCCGGTTGCGCTGTCATTCACGCTTGTCGTACTGCAGATGTTGCGGGAAACAATTCTCGATCACCCCGCCGGAACTGGACGTGTTTCATGACATGGCATCAGATCGCGGCGTGACTTCATGGAGCGCCGTGTTCGGTGTTGATGGAAGACGGCGGGGGCCGGTTCCTGCCCGACCCCAACCGTAATGAAACGTTATGGTCCCTACTTCTCGAGATCCGCAGCCGCCTTTCTAAGCTGCGCGGCAGCCAAACTCTTCAACCGTTTCGAACGTTCTTCGTAGTCTCCGCGGATCTGATCGATGCGCTCATTAATCGCCTTCTTCGCATCGCTCTGAGCTTTCACCGCCTTTTGTTGCAATGCTTGCACCTTTGCGTCGGTCTCGGCTTTGATCTGTTCCGACCTTTGTTTCGCTTGGTCGAGTCTTTCCTGCAGTTTGGCGCTGAGAGCGTCAATCTTGGCCTGTAGCTTTGCTTTGTGCTCGGCCCGCGTCTGAGCTTGTTCAGCCTTCAGCTGGGCGATTTCCTCTTTAAGCTCGGCCACATCTCTGGCTCTTTGATCGTCTTCAACCGTGGTCCTCAACGAGCGAAATACCACGCCGCCCGCAGCCTCCATCCTTGAGTCTACGGGAATGACCCATTCCTCGCTGATGTCAGCAACCACGGCGCACTTGCCGGGCGTAAGCAGCGCGGAAACATTATCAAGAAAATCCGCATTGACCCCCGCAACGTACAGGTCACCTATGCTACCTGCCACCGCGCCGCTGACCGCGCCGATGCCAAAGCCAACCGGTCCTCCCAGCAGTCCTATAAGGCTGCCAATGGCTGTTCCCCCGACAGTCCGGACAGGGAAATCACCGTCTGCCTGCTTAACGGAGACTGTGCCTTCGGCACTCTTCTTGATGATCGCCTCAGCATGAACCGCGATACTCCCTTCGCCGTCCAACTGCTTGAGAGCATGCGAGCCTTCGTACGCTTTCGATTCGTTATCAAATACAACTACCAGCATCTTTTCCATGAGCATTCTCCTCTTTGAGTGAGTTTCAGTGAGTCCTCAGTCAGCTTCAATGAGTGGCGCAGAGAAAGTCGGGACGTCTTGTGTCCCAATACGATCAAACTTAAGCCAGAATTTCCGATATTCAACCGTT
>JAFDVY010000072.1 GCA_018268785.1 Acidobacteriota bacterium
CGCCGCGCTCACGATCGCACGCAGCCGCGCTTTCCCTTCCGCTACCGTCGGATACCCCACCGCTGGCGCAAACACGCCCGCATCAAACAATTTCCGTGAAAATTCGAACGCTTTCGCCGCATCGCCCACGTGGATCGGAATAATCGGCGTCTCGCTCGCCTTGAACTGAAATCCCCGTTTCTTCAGCTCTCGCTTGAAAAACTTCGTGTTTGCCCAAAGTTTCTTCACCAGCTTTTCGCCCTCCGGCGAATCCAGCAGCGTAAACGCCGCTTGGCAAGCCGCCGCCGTCGCCGGCGGATGGGAAGTCGAAAACAAAAACGGTCGCGCGCGCAAATAAAGAAAATCGATCAAATCGCGAGACCCGCAAACATATCCGCCCATCGACCCGATCGCCTTGCTCAGCGTCCCAACCTGTATGTGCACCCGCCCATGACAATCAAAATGATCGATCGTCCCGCGCCCGCCGCGCCCCAGCACGCCGCTCGAATGTGCGTCGTCCACCATCATGATGCAGCCGTACTTTTCCGCCAGGCCGCAAAGCTCCGGCAGCGGCGCAATATCCCCATCCATCGAGAAAACGCCGTCCGTGATAATCAATTTCTTCCCTGGAAAAGTCGCATGCTCCTGCAAAATCCGCTCACAATCTTTAACATCCTTGTGCTTGAAAACTTTGATCGTCGCTTTCGAAAGCCGCGCGCCATCAATAATCGACGCGTGATTCAGCTCGTCCGAAATAATCAGATCCTCTTTGCCCAGCACCGCCGAGACCGTTCCCGCATTCGCCGTAAATCCCGACTGGAACACCACACACGCTTCCACATTCTTGAACTTCGCAATCTGCTCTTCCAGTTGCATGTGCAGTTGCATCGTCCCGGCAATCGTCCGCACCGCTCCCGCGCCAACCCCCAATTTCTTCGTCGCTTCCAGCGAAGCCTTTCGCAGCCGCTTGTCCGTCGCCAATCCCAAATAATTGTTCGACGCCAGATTGATCACTTCTTTCCCGTCGAACGTGCAAACCGCTTTCTGTTCGCCCTCCAACACGCGCAGCTTCGGCGCCACTCCCTTCGCGCGCAATTCATTCAGTTGATCCGCGATGTACTGCAATGGATTCTGCTTCGTAGTCTGTACAGCCGTGTCTGACATGGTTTTCTCCGCGCGTCCGCTCAGGGAGCGCCGTTAGTTATGACTGAGACCGTTGGGGTAGAGAAGGATTTTTCCCGCAAGCCCGCTCTGCAATTTCACAAACGCACTTTCAAATTTTTCCAGGCTGATTCGCTCGTCAAACAGCGGCTCCAGATTCAGCCGCCCCGCTTTCAGCAGCGCCGTCATCTGTTCCCACGTGTCGTACATCCGCCGCCCATAAATCCCCTGCACCGTCGCGCCCTTAAAAATTACGTCATTCACCAAGTCCAGCGGCACGCTCTCTGTCGGAATTCCCAGCAACGACGCGCGCCCTCCGGCTCTCAATGCCTTAAACCCCTGCTGAATCGCGGTCGGATTCCCGCTCATCTCCAGCAGCACATCCACGCCGGTCCCGCTCGTCTCTCCCAAAATTCTCTTCACCGCATCTTCCGTCGCTGGATTGATCGCCACATCCACGCCCATTTTTTTGGCCATCGCGCGCCGGTGCTCATTTGTCTCCGTCGCAAACACCATCGAGCTTCCGCAAGCTTTCGCCACCACAATCGACATCAACCCGATCGGCCCGCATCCCGTCACCAGCACGCTCTGTCCCGCGATCGCTCCCGCCAGCACCGTATGTACCGCATTCCCCAGCGGGTCCAGTATCGCTCCGTAGTGCTCGGGAATTGTTTCATCCAACTTGATGATGTTCGACGCGGGAATTTTCACAAAATCGGCGAAAGCGCCGTCCTGATCGATCCCGATAATTTTTACATTTGGGCAAATGTGCGCTTCGCCTACTCGGCACTGATGGCAGTGCCCGCAGTTCACATGCATCTCCGCGCTGACGAAATCGCCCGCCTTCAGCGCCGCCACTTCGTCGCCCACTTTTTCGATCACACCGCAAAATTCATGCCCCAGCGTCACCGGCGGTTTGATTCGCCCCTGCGACCAGCGATCCCATCCATAAATATGCAAGTCCGTTCCGCAAATGGACGCGGTCTTCACACGCACCAGCACATCCGTCGGTCCAATCGCAGGCACCTGCGTCGGCTCCATCGAAAGTCCGCGCGCCGGTTGCATCTTCCGCAACGCCTTCATATTTGTCGTCATTCTGGTCCGTTTTAGATGCGTCGTGCTACCCCGCACGCCGCCGCAATCCGATGCTAGCACACGCCCAGTAGCGTAGGCACTCCTGCCTGGGCCTGACGTAATCCGCTGCGTGATTGAAAATGCGGCCTGAAAAACAAAAACGGCCCAACTCCGCAGAGTCGGGCCGTCAATTTTGTATCAAGCAAGTCTGGTTCAGGCGTTTTGACCGCTCAAAACAGCGGAATTCCCGAACCGCTTCCATGCGAATCCCGCGAGCAGGCTGACCATGCCGAAGAGGCCAAGCGCCAGCGTGGAGGGTTCCGGCGCGGTCACGGTAACGTCCACTGGTGTATAGAAGAAGTCCTTCGGGAAGTTCCCGCCTCCCACATAAATCCCGAATTGCCCTTGTCCGTTCGAGAACAGGTTCACCGGTTGCGCCAAGCCTGCCAGGGTGAACAAAATGCCCCCTGCATCTACTGCCGGGCTCACCGCGGGGAAGAGCAAATTGTCATAAAACCAGTAGCTCCCATCGGGCAAGCTAAAGTACGAATACCCAGTGCTGGTGGTCGTCGCGACCAGGCCCGTCACCGGAAATCCGCTGACCGTGCCGGTAATGGAGTCGACCAGGTATGCGCCTGAGCCTTGCAGCGTTGCATCCACGTCCAGGTTGCCGTTAAAGCCGCCCCCCGTAAAGTTGATCGTAAACTCATCTGCGGACGCCGTTCCCGCACAAACGCAAAGCGCGAGAACCATTGCACCTACTACCCCCAACCGGGTTATATTCTTCATCATTAGTCCTTTAGACCCCTGATTACACAAAATCCTGCCTTATACATCTGCAAACCAATGCCCATTTCCACAGGTGTTGAAAATAAAGGGCTTAGCTAGTACCGGTCTTTACAAGATGTGCAACTGTTTTCCGTTGCTTCTCTTAGTAATGGAGCAATGTTGCCTTGAGTCGACGTCCTGCCTTTCCCAAATCTTTTTCTTCTCTAATCCCCGTTGTAGGTTCCTGTAAAGTTCCTTCGCTATTTCTTCTTTGCTGCCTCCCGCCGTTTATCCATTCCCACCATTTTCCCCGACGGTGGATTTTTCTTGTTCATCTTCGCAGCCACGGCAATCAGCTTCCTCACTCCTGGCCGCCTCACATCTGCCACACTCCACAGCTTCACATGTCGCACGCCTTTCCCGGTCCCCTCCAGCAGCTTTTCCGGATCGGGCAGCTTCGCGCCTCGTAAAAACGCCAGAGACAAATGCTCTTTCCCCAGCACGAAAACGCACAGTGGCCCATTGGAATCGAACGCCGGAGTCTTCCACGGACTCACATACTCTTCGCAGCCCGCCGCCGTTTTCTTCACCAGTGCTCGCACCGCTTTCGCCACTCCTGCCAGCTCGCCCGCCTTCTTCACATACGCATCAATCCACAGCTTTCCAGCCTTCCCTTCAATCGTTGGCATCTCCGTCTCCTTCTCTGTGCCCTCTGTGAACTCTGTTTAAAAAACCTTCTCGAACTACCGCAACTGTCCACTCGTCCACCAACCCCAAAAAATTGGCCACCTGCACCACATCCGGCTCTTCGCTCAATTGTTTAGAACCATTTTTCATCCTAGAGTTGTGCGTGACCTGCCAATACCAAGCGCTTCCTGTAGGGACACGATATATCGTGCCCTCTTCGCCAGTCGGCCAATCGAACTTGGCTAAAATCGCGCCACTCGCCAGGCGCTCCGCTTCTGATCGTCTTTCCTCAACCTTATTCCTTCCATTCTTAACCTCTTTCTTTTCACATTCATCCAAACTGCGTCGTTCGCAAAGCCTTTCTTTTGATAACCATACAAATTGCCCGGGGGTGGCATGGCACTCTTGCGCTCGGCCGTGCTCTTTTGCACTTCCCGTCAACTCATCTCCCATCCTTTCATGCGCTTGCGCACTCTTTACAAAAATACGCCGGTGGATCCATTGCCACTTTCCAGACTCAGCTGCTTTTGCTTGGGCTCCAACTCCGACACATATTCCCGCTTCCAACGTAGTAATCTTTGAGCGCACACCCAACTCTCCTATGACCCCAACTTCCGGCCCCACCGATGCAGTCTCCATCCAACTCGACCATGTCTCCCGCCACTATACCCTCGCCACCACCGCCATTCGCGCCGTGGACGACGTTTCCCTCACCATTCGCATCGGCGAATTTGTCGCGCTCCTCGGCAGCTCCGGTTCCGGCAAATCCACGCTTCTAAATTTGATGGCCGGCCTCGACCGCCCCACTTCCGGTGCCATCCGCGCCGACGGAAAAAATCTCGCCGAGCTCTCTTCCCTCGAACTCGCCCGCTATCGCCGCAACACCATCGGCATGGTCTTTCAATCCTTCAATCTTCTCCCGCGTATGACGCTCGCGGAAAACGTCGAGCTGCCTCTTCGTCTCGCCGAAGTGGGTCACGATGAACGCGATGCCCGCGTTGCCGAAGCGCTCCAACGCGTAAAACTCGACAAACGCACACAGCATCGCCCGAGCGAACTCTCCGGCGGCGAACAGCAGCGCACCGCCATCGCCCGCGCGCTCGTCAATCGCCCCAAAATTCTTTTCGCCGATGAGCCCACTGGCAATCTCGATTCCGCCACCGGCGAATCCATCATGAATCTTCTTCTCGAAATCCGATCCAGCCTCGGCATGACCATCATCATGGTCACGCACGAACGCCCCCTCGCCGAAAAATTCGCCACGCGCCTCGCCATCATGGGCGACGGCAAACTTCTTTCTAGCGGAGAAAAGCAATGAAGCTCCGCGACTTGACCGAACTCGCCGTCCGCAATTTGCGCGAATCCGTCCTGCGCAATTCGCTGACGACGCTTGGCGTCGCCGTCGGGGTCGCCTCTCTGGTAGCCATGCTTTCTCTCGGCGTCGGCCTCCAGCAACTCGCCACCAGCCGCCTCACCAAAAGCGGTCTCTTCGACACTGTATTCGTCACGCCCAAATTCAACATGCGCGGTGGACCACAATCGCAGGCTGGAACTCAGCAAAACACCGAACCGCGTTTGCTCGATGAAGAAGCGCGCCAGGAACTGGCAAAACTCCCAAACGTTATCGAAGTTTTCCCACAGATCCGCTTCCCCACGGAAGTCCGTTTCGATGAAAAACCATACCCGACGGTGGTCGCGGGGATGCCACAATCCTCCCAACAAAGCGGCTCGTTCGATGGCATGGTCGGAACTTTTTTCTCCGGCGAATCCGCCGACGAGGCCATTCTGCAAATCGAATTTGCGAAAGAGCTCTCCAAGGACACGAATTCGCTCGTCGGCAAAAGCATTTCCATCCGTTATGCGGAGCGCCAGCCGCTTGCGGACGGCTCCGGCGGTTTCAGCATCATCCCCAAAGAAAAACAGTTGAAAATCATCGGCATCGTTGAAACCGAGCCAGCTTCCGGCTTTGGCGGCTTTGGCAATGGCCGCCTGTTGATTCCCCTCGGCGTCGCACAATCCCTCCGCGCCACGCAGGTCAACGACTTGCGCGACGCCGTCCGCGGCGGCCCGGCTAAACCGACTTATGCCAACCTCACCGTCCGCGCAAAATCCACTTCCGATGTGGATGCCATCGAAGCCAGCGTCAAGAAAATGGGCTTCGGCGCGTTCTCACTTCTCGACGCGTCAAAAAGTCTGAAGATTTTCTTCGGCGTCTTCGATCTGATCCTCGGCTTATTCGCGAGCCTCGCGCTCGCGGTGGCTACGCTCGGGATCGTAAACACGCTCGTTATGGCCATTCTCGAACGCCGCCGCGAAATCGGCGTCCTAAAAGCGCTCGGCGCTTCCGACGGTGACGTGAAAACTCTGTTCTTCTTTGAAGCGGGAGTGATGGGCTTTCTCGGGGGAATCGGCGGAGTAATTTTCGGCTGGCTCATCGGCCGCGGCCTGAACCTTGCCACCAATATTTATCTCAAGCGACGCGACCTTCCCAGCATCGAAGTCTCTTCCGTGCCCGCGTGGCTCGTTTTTACCGCCATAGCCTTCGCGGTCGTCATCAGCCTCGTCGCCGGACTCTATCCCGCCTCTCGCGCCGCAAAACTCAACCCCGTCGAGGCTCTCCGCTATGAGTAGGCCTCGCAATCTTCAAAGCTTTGTCGTCCTGAGGCGAACCAAGAAGTTCGCCGAAGGACCTCAACTGCGGGCACTTTACATACTTCGTGGGGCAGCTACGATTGTCGCTTTAGTGCTGGCGCCTCTTCTCGCGTCCGCCGCCACTGGCCGCGTCGAATGTAATTCTCTTCCCAGCAGAATTCTCGCGCATCCCGTTCCCTACTGCGTCCTGCTTCCCCCCAGCTACGATGCCGAAAAAACGCGGCGTTTTCCCATTCTCTATTTCTTTCATGGGCTCGGCGACGATGAGCAGATGTTCGTGCACACCGGCGGCTGGAATCTCGTCGAAGACTTGTGGGAAAGAAAACAACTCAGCGAATTCCTCATCGTCACTCCCGCCGCAGGCGCGACGTTCTATATCAATTCGCACGACGGAAAAACCCGCTACGAAGATTTTCTTATCCGGGAATTTCTGCCGGGAATCGAAAAACATTTTCGTGTAAAACCCGGCCGCGCCAATCGCGCCGTTTCCGGCGCTTCCATGGGCGGCTACGGCGCGTTGCATCTCGCTTTCCGTCATCCTGAACTTTTTTCTTCCGTCAGCGCACACAGCGCCGCTCTTATCGAAAAACTTCCCGCATTTCTTGCCGGAGTCGCACCCAATTCCGGCCGGGGCCGCGTACTTGGCAGCACTTTCGGTATCCCCTCCGATCCCGCGTTCTGGGAGCGAAATTCGCCCATCGTGCTCGCAAGAACCGCCCAGCTCGGCGGAATGAAAATCTATTTTGACTGTGGAGACCAGGACGATTTTGGCTTTGAGGATGGCGCGAAAGCGCTCGATCGTGTTCTCACTTCAAGAAAAATCCCGCACGAATTCCATCTCTACCCGGGCCGCCACGACTGGCAGTATTTCGCCGCGCACCTTCCCGAGTCGCTGCAATTCCACTCGCGTCTGTTCAGCAGCCCGGCACAGAGAAAATCGAAATGAGGGGTGAGCTCCAGATTACTTTTTCTCTTTTTCGACCGTTATCGTGCCGTCGGACAGAATCTTGTACACGAAATGCTGCGTCCCGACGTATTCGGGAAGTCGCGGATCTTGGGTGAGGACATGAAAGACATCGGTGTCTTCCGGCAGATCGCTCAACACATGCGAATGAAAACCGGCAGCCGGCTTTCTTCCCTTGTCCGGGGGCGGAGGTTCGATTGTGGATTTGTGGAGCAACCGCTTTTCGAGGATTTTCATGCCGTCGGCGGAGATCAGATACCGAACGTCGCCGCCAAGCGGATAGATACGCGGTTTGGTCTGGGCGGGATAAATATAAATGTAAAGTTGATTCCGTGAAGCGGGCAAAACCGCGTAATTGTAAGGGCGTTTTTCGCCGCGAAAATCGGCGAGAGCAATTTCAATGGCTCTGGCCGCAAATAAATAGAAACTCTTGTCTGCCTCCGGCGGGGTTATTTCCTTCACCGAGAATTCCTGCGGTTTCGTTTGTTGAACCGCTTCGTAGTGAATTTCAAAAGCGGTTTTTTCAGCGTTGAGTTTGCCGAACGCGACGGTCCATTTGTCGTTTTCTTTTTTGGCGACCCAGCGTTGGCCTTCGATAGTTTTCGGATTGGCTGTCTGCACAGCGTCGGAAGCGTGCCACGCGGCCTGATCGTATTCATTGAGCAAAATCCCGCGCTCGCTTATCGCCATCAATTCCTGCACGGATGGCGGTTCGGCTTTTTGCGCATTCGCGGAAGCCGCGCAGATTGCGGTGAACAAACAGATTGCACAGAAAACGCCAAGCGATCTTCCGAATCCCGTCACAATTCTCTCCGCGCGCACGTGGGGCAGGGTTGAGCCAACCTTGAAATTCTATCGTTGAATTTGATTTTCTCCGAAGCGAACTCTCTGGAGTAAACTCCTCACGATTCCTTCAGACAGGAGTTCCACCCATGTCTCCTCGCGTGACTCGCCGTGAATTCGTTTCGGCCGCGGCTTCTTCGGCGGTGATTTCACGCCTGCCGAAAACCTCCTTCTCGTTTCTGGCGGAGGAAAAAGTTCCGCTCTCTGCAAACCCATCGTGGAAAGAGCAAGGTGTTCTGAACCTCGCAAATTCTCCGTACGCAAAACTGAAAAATGTTCCGGTACATGCGGTGACGATTCTGGACGGTTTCTGGTCTGGGCGGCGCGCGGCGAATGTGAAAACCAGCATTCCTTCGATGGGAAAACTGCTGGAAGTAAACGGCCGGATGGATAATTTTAGAAGACTTATTGGAAAGAGCGATGCGCCGCAGCGCGGGCCGGTCTATTCCGATTCGGATATTTATAAATGGTGGGAAGCGATCGGATTTGCGCTGCAATCTGGCGACAACTCTGCGCTGCGCGCGCTGGTGGAAAACACGGCAAAGGACGTGATGGCCGCGCAACAACCGGACGGCTACCTGAATACCTACTACGTTCGCGAACGCGCCGCGGACCGCATGACGCCGAAGACGCAGCAGTGGGGCCACGAACTTTATTGCATGGGGCATTTTTTGCAGGCAGCGACGGCGTATTACCGCGCGACGGGAGACCGCGCTCTGCTCGATACGGGTATTCGGTTTGTAAACAGTTTTCTGATTCCGTCCTACGGGCCGGAAGCGGACAAGAAACCGCTGCTGTCCGGCCATCCGGAAATGGAGTTGGCGCTCGTCGAGTTGTACCGGATGACGGGTGACAAACGGCATTTGAATCTTGCGGAATATTTGTTGCGCGGTGATTCGCGCATTGCGTTGAAACCGGAAAATTACGTATACCACTTTTGCGGCAAGCCCTTTACTTCGCGGACGAAGCTGGAAGGACATGCGGTGCGCGCGATGTATGCATGCAGCGGCGCGACGGATTATTACCTCGAAACAGGCGATGAGATGTACTGGAAGACGCTGAACACGCTTTGGAGCGATCTGGTTTCGTCAAAAATGTACATTACAGGGGGAGTGGGCGCGCGAAGCGACGGGGAGGCGTTTGGCGATCCATTTGAATTGCCCAATGCGCAGGCATACACGGAAAGTTGCGCGGCGATCGGCAACATGATGTGGAACTGGCGGATGCTGGCAGCAACGGGCGATGCAAAATACGCTGATGTGATGGAGCGTGCGCTCTACAACGGCATCAATTCCGGAATGTCGCTCAGCGGGAATCTCTATTGTTACCGGAATCCGCTGTCGTTCGATCCGAGCACCGGCGACGTAATTCGCAATGAATGGTATGACACGACATGCTGCCCGCCGAACCTGGAGCGGACGTTTGCATCGCTGCCGGGATACTTCTACGGCACGAGCAAAGAGGGGATTTACGTTCACCTCTTCCACAATTCGGAACTGAATTGGAAGCTGGAGGACGGGACGCCGATCAAGATTGTGCAAAAGACGGAGTATCCGTGGAAGGGTGTGGTCGAATTTGAAGTTTCGCCGGTTGTCCCAGTTTCTTTTACGCTGTTTGTGAGAATCCCGTCGTGGAGCGATTCCACAGCGATCTCGGTTAATGGCGGTTTGCCCATCGATAGCATAGTCAGGAAAAAGGACCCAAACGCGGGAGGTTCCAATAACTCCAGTAGCGTCGCAATTTATAAAATACCTAAAGCGGGGGAATACTACCCAGTGAAACAACGCTGGTCACCCGGCGATAAAGTTCGGGTTGAGTTTGATGTGGACGCAAAGCTGATCGAATCCAATGCGCGAGTGGTGGAGAACAACGGGCGTGTAGCGGTGCAGCGCGGACCGCTGGTGTATTGCCTGGAAGGATTGGATCAGCCGGAAGGGACTTCGCTGGCCGATGTATCGATTCGCAGCGGAAAGAATTTGAATGCGGGATTCAGCGAATCGTTTGAGAAAGATCTGCTGGATGGCGTGGTGACCTTGAAGCACGAAGGGACCGTAAGCAAAGCATCCGGCGCGCGGAGTTCGCTCTATTTTTCTGCGGATGCACCGGCGAGCAGTTCATCGAAGGTAACGCTTACGTTTATCCCTTACTATGCTTGGCTGAACCGGCGGCCTTCGCCGATGCAGGTGTGGACGCCGCTGCAACGGAGCTGAGGGGGGAAAATGCAAGATGCCGGGCTAAAGCCCGGCGCTACAAATGCTGCAACGCGGCAAGATGCCGGGCTAAAGTCCGGCGCTACAAATGCTGCAACGCGGCAAGATGCCGGGCTAAAGCCCGGCGCTACAAAAGCTGCAACGCGGCAAGATGCCGGGCTAAAGCCCGGCGCTACGAATGCTGCAACGCGGCAAGCAAGAGTACCTGCGCTACTTTTCAATGAGGAAACGGGCCGGGAAAACACCGGCCCGTTTTTTTTTGGAGCGGGCGGCTCCTTAGGCGAGACCTTCTTTCTTGCAACAATCGTGGACTTTTGCGGGCTCGGCATATTGAGCTTTGGCGTCTACGATTTGATTCTTTTGATATTTGTCGTGATGGCGGACCCAGGCCATGGTGTGCGCCAGGCCTTCTTCGTCGCGGCCTTTCGGCGCGATGTCCAGGAAGTTGTACGCGCCGAGGAAAATGTCGAGTCCTCGTCCGTAGGTTGAATAGGTGTGGAAGATATCCCCGGAATTGTCCTTGTAAAAGACGCTGGCGCCGGGTCCCTCTTCGCTCGGAAAATTCGTGGTGGAGTAGTTGTAGGCGACTTTGCCGTCCACGCGGTCTTCGGGGCGGAAGGAAACCTGATAGTCGAAGTTGAAATCCGTTCCGTTTGCAGAAAACCAATTGAACTTCCAACCCATGCGTTTCTGGAAAGCCTGGATTTGCGAAAGCGGTGCGCGGGAAATCACGGCAAAGGTAACATCGCGCGCATTCAAATGAGGAATGGCGCCGTCAAAATGATCACCGAGGAACGAGCAACTTGGGCAACCTTCAACCCAGTTCGGGCCGAGCATGAAGTGATAGACGATGAGCTGGCTGCGGTTTTCGAATAAATCGGCCAGCTTCACTTTTCCGTTCGAGCCGTCGAAGACATAGTTCTTGTCAACTTTTTCCCAGGGAAGCTCGCGCCTCTGCCTGCTCATCTCATCGCGCAGTCGCGTGAACTCCTTCTCTTTTTTCAGGAATGCGGTGCGAGCGGCGAGCCACTCGTTGTGAGATACGACTTTCTTGCTTGGTGCTGCGCTTGTGGCCATTGCTGATTCTCCTTTCTGTGTTTCAAACTGAGCGACCGAAAGGGCCATCTCAGAAGATGGCCCCTACAGCTAGATACAGTGAGACGAATTGGCCGCTGCTGAAAAAGAACGGGTCTAAAGACTCGCCACTACAGAGGCCAGGAGTGGCTATGCCGCGACGGCTTTTCCGCCCTGTTTGGCTTCGCGCATTTGCGCGATGACTTTGCGAATGGCGGCATTGGACCCAGGGCTGGTCTTTTCGCGCCAGGCTTCGAGGCGCGTGCAGTGCGCTTCCAGGTTGCCGAGGAATTTTTTGCTGGCAAACATTTCGCGCCATCCTGCGAGCACGGGTTTGACTTGCTGGAAGACGGCCCACTCTTCGCCGCCATTTTCGAAAAGGAGATCTTCGTTCAGCAGACCGCGATTGGACATGCTGGCGACCATTTCCCAATAGGTGAGCACCTGGCGCATGAAAGCATTTTCCCTGGTGCCCGGGGGGCAGAGTTTCATCACATCGTCGAGCGTTTGCGGATGGAAATGGCCGGAAAACCATTCCCGCGCTTCGCGAAGTTTTGGTTCGCGTCGGAGATCGTACAGCTTGACTTGCAGATTAGCCTGTTCGAATGTTGCTTCACCCATGTTTCCTCCTGATTTACCGCTGAGAATTTAACCGCCGGAAAGTCTGCTGCTTCTTCGTAATGAACCGCAGTCTTGCGAGGAGCGCTGCCACGCCTCCCGTAGACAGAAACCCGCCGAGCAATAAAGCCGTTAGGGAAATGCAGTTGGGGCACATTGTTCCAACCTCGAGCCAGGCGTGACGGCGGCCTGCTGTTCGAATTCGTGCAAAAGGCTTTGTGCAATCGACATGATGGTTCCTCCTGAGTTATTCCAAATCCACAAAAGTCAGTTCAACCTGCGATTTTCCGCCAGGGCTTTGGCGCGAGCGTGAATGAAACCCCAGCCGCCGACGACACCCTTGCGGTGATCGTCTTCGATGAGGCCAAGCGCGAGATGGCGAAATTTGATGAGCGTGCCGCCGGGCTCTTCGCTGAGGCGGTATTGGACATTCGAGCTGACGGGATAAGACATGAAGAGCGGGCCGTAAAATTCGAGAAGCGTGGGGCGCTTGATGGCCTGCACCGTGGCCCAGAAGTGGCCGTTTTCGCCTCCGAGTTCGCGATACCAGCGGCCGCCGGGCCAGGCTTCGAGCTTCATCGGCATCGGACCTCGATCCGGAGTTTCGTTCAGCGGGCCAAGCTGTTCGAGCAGCGATTCGAACGTGGTGGCGATGGACGCGCGCACGTGAATTTCATCCGTGATTTTCAGTGTGAGATCCTCGATCGTTATTTTTCCGTTCCCCATTTCCCTTCTCCTTGTTCCAAGTTGTTTGGCGTTTCTAAAGCCCGGACTTTTTCTCGGCGATTTCTTTTACCCGTACCAACTGATGCCGCCACATGCGTTCGAAGGTGCTCGTCCATTCCCACAGCGGCCGGATTGCCATCGCGTTTACGCGGTAGAGCATTTGTCTTCCCTCCCGGCGAACGTCCACCAAGCCGACTTCCTTGAGCACTTTCAGGTGCTTGGAAACAGAAGGCTGCTCGAGTTCGAGCGCGTCCACGATTTCGCTAACGGAACGCTCCTGAAGGGCGATGTAGTTCAGGATGTCGCGGCGGCGCGGCTCGGCCACGGCGTTGAACGCATCAGAGGTTGTCGCGGCACGGGCCATGGGTCTAATATATTCCCATATCGGAATATGTCAAGCGTTTTTTTGAGGGACCCTTTTTCGGGCCTTTGTCGCTCTCCTTTTCCTTTTTCTTCGTCAAAGGTAGTTATACTGTCCGGAAAATTCATGAGGCTACGATCCCTGGTGCGGCGCTTCTTCATCCTGGTGCTCTTGTCTGTGGCGCTGGTTTCGCCTTGCTTTGCCGCGAATTCCTGGGCTGGCACTGTGTTCGACGCGGCGGGCAAGCCAATCGGGAACGGCGTTGTGCGTTTGCATGGGACTTCGGGTGATCGAGAATACGAAGCAAAGACTTCCGCGGGCGGGGAATTCCATTTCGAATCGATCGAACCGGGCTTGTATGTCGTGTCGGTTTCCGTGGACGGAAAGACATGGACGCTTTCCGCGCAGTATTCGGTGACCGACGGCACTTTGCTGAATTCTTCGCTGGCGCTTTCCGGGACGGACCAATCGCTGGCGCTTCGAGCTACCGGCGCTTCACAAGGGAGCGGCGGCGAGCACCTTTCGAGCAAGGAAGTTTCGAGCTTGCCGCTCAATGAGCGGGATTTCAGCAAACTTTTGCTGCTCGCCGCAGGGACAATGACGGACACGAACGGCGCGGCCAACTTCACCCAGCAATTCGCCGTGAACGGGCAGCGCGGAACCGCATCGGTTTTTGCCATGGACGGATCGGACACGAGCGATCCCGAACTTGGCGGCGCGACGTTTTCGAATTTCAACGTGGATGCGATCCAGGAAGTGCAGTCTAGCTCAGGCGTGATGCCGGCAGAGTTTGGGCACGGCGCGGCGGGTTTTACGAACGTGCTTACCAAGCCGGGGACAAACTTTGTTCATGGAAGCGCATTTGAGTTCATTCGGAATGCGGCGCTCGATGCGAGGAATTTCTTCGATCATCCCAATGCGATTGATCCGCGGCGAATTCCGCCGTTCGCACGGAATGAATTTGGCTTCACACTCGGCGGGCCGGTGGTTTTGCCGGGCGTCTACAACGGGCGGGACAAAACATTCTTCTTCGGCGAGTATCAGGGATTCCGCCAGGTTCTCGGGACGACGCAGGTGATTCCCGTTCCCACCCAACTGGAGCGCCAGGGAATCGACACGCTGAAATTTTCGGACGGGACGACCGATACCCTGACGGTTCCAGTGAACGCAGTCATCGCGCCGCTGATCGCACGCTATCCGCTGCCGAATCTTCCGAACGGGCCGTACGGCGACCGAACCTATGCGACTTCCTCTAAAGTCGTGACGAACACGGATCAGTTTTCAATTCACATAGATCATCGTATTTCGGAGAAGGCGCAGTTCTTTGCTCGCTTCAGCCTCAATCAAGTTCGCGGTCCAACGACAAATCCAGATCAGACGGCGATCGATCCAAGTTTTGCGGTGAATTTCTTCGATCACCAGCGCAGCGGCGCGGGGCGCTATACGCGGAACATCACGGCCAACCTCACGTCTTCCACTTTATTCGGTTTTATTCGCAGCACGCCGGTCTTCCCGGCGTCGAATCACACGGACGTCGCACTTGGTTTCGGCGACGGCCTTTTTCAACCGTTCAATTCCGCGGATGGTTCGCTCTTCGGGTCCTATGGATTGGTCTATCAATTCAAAGAAGACATGGCGTACACGCACGGTGCACATACATTCAAATGGGGTGCGGAGATTCGCTGGAACCGGGACTCAAGTGTGTTCGGAACAGATCCGAACGGTAGTTACACGTTTGGCGGCGGAACGGCATATTCGCCGGTTTTCATTCCGTCCGCGAGCGGCACGCATGACATTCATGCGGGCGATCCCTTGCCCAATTCACTCACCGGCCTGCTCACGGCAACTCCCTATTCCTACACGATCAGCGCGCTCTATCGCCTGACTCCGGGCGGAGACAAATTCGATATCGCGGCGGTGCGGCGCGAGGCGTACAACTTTTATTTCCAGGATACGTGGAAGGCAACGCCGAAGCTCACGCTCACCTACGGCCTGCGCTACGAGCTAAACAGCCGCATCAAGGAAGGCAAACATCGTACATCCGTCCTGCAGCCGGTTGATGCAAGCGGCAATCCGACTTCGTATCTGACGCCGGGAGCGACGATCGATTTCCTTTATAATCCGCAACCGATTTATCCGCTCGACAAAAAGGGGTTCGGCCCGCGGCTGGCGGCGGACTACGCGCTCACCAGAGACACCACGCTCCATGCGGGCGGCGCGATCACCACGCTTCTTCCCAATCTCTGGCAAGACAATTTCGTCACCGGAGCAATTCCTTTTACGTTTCAACCTTTCATCAGCGCGCTTCCCGGCGTTCCCGTTCCCTTTTCCAGTTCGATCAGGCCGATGACTCTTCCGGAGCCATACACCACTTCGGGCGAATTGCTCTTTGCGTCTGGAGATACGAGCAAAGTTGCGACAAACACGCTTGTCGATATTCAACGCTTCCAAAATGATCTTGCGATGATTACTCCGGGCAACCAGATTCAACTTCTCACCACAGCAGCGATTGATCGGCACTTCCGCAACGGCTACATCGGAACCTGGACCGCAGGCTTCGATCAGGACTTCCACTTTTTCAAGTTGAGCACTGCTTATGTGGGCACAACCGGCATTCATCTTCCCGCCGGATTTTTTCCCAATGGCTATGGCGGCGCCGAGCCTGGGTTCGCGCCGTTCACGCAATTCAATTCAGCCGGACAAGCGACGGGCGGATACAGTGCGCTGCTCATCATGACGAACAGTTCGCACTCGAGCTATCACTCGCTGCAAACCAGCGTGACGCAAAACAACGCGCGCATCGGGCTGAGCTTTCAAGCGAGCTACACGTTCGCCAAATCGATTGACGACACGAGTGCTGTACAGGGAGGTCTCCC
>JAFDVY010000073.1 GCA_018268785.1 Acidobacteriota bacterium
AATAAGCCCCTTGCTTTGATAATCTTCTGAATTGCCCGGGGTGCCACCCCAAACGGGTTACCGGGCATTGGCTCGCTGCAAAACGACACCCTACCCCCAGCCTAAGTCCTTTATTCCTCATACTTACGCAAAATCAGGGGAGGGGGTGGGGTACGGTTCTTCCCCGAGCACTTACCCCCGGGGATTCCAGCGTTCAAGTGCGTTACCACAACGCCTTACTCGTCGCCCTAAAGCGTTGACCCCATTTCCGCGCGCCCGTACCATAAAAAGATGCGGTCTTTGACCCCAGTTTTGACGGCAGGAGCTCTTCTCGCCCTCGGTTTCTCCGGTTGCGACGATGCCGCCCGCAAACCCACCCAAGCCAAGGTTCCGGCCTTGCAGCCTGCGCCTACCTCCACTCAAGCTTCCCAGTATCAGATCGACCAGAGCACTATCGGCCCGCTTCCCATCTGGAATCCCGGTTCGCATCCACCGAAATCCCTCCTCCGGGTCCCCGACGGCAAGACCTGGCTGATCGCCCGAGTCGAAGAAAAATTCGCCGCCGGCGAAGCCGAATACAAAGCCGGCCACCTCGAAGCCGCCCGCAAAGACTTTGACGAAGCCGTGGACTGGATTCTCGAAAGCGGCTACGACCCGAATTCCGATCCGAAGCTCCGCGAGCTTTTCCAGCGCGTCGTGGACACGGTTTACGGCTACGAGTTGCAGGCGTTTCAGGCTGGCGACGGTTTCCGCGAAGCCCCGGCAGTTCCCGCCGCGATCGACGAAGTCGCGGACATGACTTTTCCGGTGGACCCGGGACTGAAAGCGCGCGCGGAAGAAGCAGCCAAAAATATTTCGCACGATCTTCCGCTGACCGTAAATGACGAAGTGCTTTCCTTCCTGAACTTCTTCCAGACGCCGCGCGGCAAAGCGATTGTCGAAACCGGTTTGCGCCGCGGCGGCCGTTATCAGGAAATGATCGCTCGCGTGCTGCGCGAAGAAGGCATTCCCCAGGATATGATCTACCTTGCGCAGGCGGAAAGCGCGTTTCAGCCGCTGGCTCTTTCCCGCGCGGGCGCCCGCGGCATCTGGCAATTCGTCGCATGGCGCGGCAACGAATACGGACTCCGCCACACCTGGTGGGTGGATGAACGCCAGGACCCGGAAAAAGCCACGCGCGCCGCAGCGCAGCATTTGCGCGATTTATACGGGCTTTTCGGCGATTGGTATCTCGCCATGGCCGCCTACAACTGCGGGCCGGGCAACGTGCAAAAGGGAATCGAACGCACCGGCTACGCCGATTTTTGGGAATTGTATCGTCGCAATGTTCTCCCCAAGGAAACGAAAAATTACGTGCCGATTATTCTCGCGCTCACTCTGATCGCAAAAGACGCAGCGCACTACGGCATCCAAGTGGATCGCGATGAGGCAGTGCCGACCGACGTCGTAAAACCGGGCCGCGCCATCGACCTTCGCCTCGTCGCGGAAACCATCGACGTGGACGTGGAAACGTTGCACCAGTTGAACCCATCCTTGCTTCGCCTCGCCACTCCCGACGATCCTTCTTTTGAACTACATCTTCCCAAGGGAAGCGCCGAGAAATTCTCCGCAGGAATCGCGGACATCCCGCCGGAAAAATGGGTCAGTTGGCGGCGCCACAAAGTCGCACCCGGAGATACGGTGACTTCCATCGCAAAGAAATACAAAGTCACGCCGGCCGCGGTCGCCTCGGCAAACAACCTCGAAAAAGGCGCCGAACTCAATCCCGGCGATAAACTCATTATTCCGGCAACGGCCCCGGCGAGCGAAAAGAGCCGGCTCGTTCAATATCGCGTGCGCAAGGGTGACACGCTCGGCGGCATCGCGGACCGCTACAGCGTCAACCCGGAAGATCTTCGCAAGTGGAATCACCTCAAGGCGGCCCGCGTCAGCCGCGGCATGGTTTTGCGCATCTACACCATTGGCGGCGCCCCGGAAGCCGCTTCCAGTCGCACCCGGCCTCGCCGCAAAGCGGGCTCATCCGCGAAATCGCGGGCGACACCGGCCTCCGCCGTCGCCAAAAACCAATAAGTTCTTGTAAAATCAATACGATAGAGTCTGATTAGCAAAATCGCTCCTCCCTTGCTTTTCATCGCCAGGCGGCGCTTCCTCTGCGCGATTTCGCTGTTTTTCTCTCGTGCTTTACAGATGCTTGACAATGTTTTCTGAATACGGTACGAACGCGCAGGGACGTTTCGCGTTTCCCGGCATCAAGCACCGGGCCAGAGCCCGATACCTGAGATTCCCCAGGGGAGGATGGAATGGATTTCGATAAAGACCACTTTGACGAGGACAATGAGATGTCGCCTCTGGAGGATGACGAGCTTGGCGGCGACGCCGAAGAGATCGTCGAAACCGAGGAAGAAGAGCTGGTAATCACCGAAGAGGAGCCGGAAGAGGAAGAAACGGCTCCGGCGCGGTCTGCTCCCAGGCCTGCCGCGAAGAAACCGGCGCCCAAGAAGCCAGCCCCAAAGAAAGCCGCAAAGAAGGCCTCGAAAAAACCGGCAAAGAAAAAACCGGCGAAAAAGAAGGCTGCCAAGAAAGCCAAGAAAAAGCCGGCAAAGAAAAAGAAGAAGCGGTAAGCCGCGCGGCACAAGGAAGTTTCCAGCGAACCGGCTCGGGCTCCCATCTGGGCCGGTTCGCTTTTGATACGCACATACTTCAAACCGGTTCTCTCCTTTTTCCGTTGTAGTCCCTTTTCAGCACTTTCCCCCTTCCCGGTTTGAAAATTCCTGGGCCGCTTTTGCCTGCTCCTTGTTTTGTTCGCTACGTATCACTACCATACATGGCCATGTTGCGGGCGCTTGGGCACATACGCAGGATGCGTGGCGGCGCGCAGTCTCATCTGATGCGCTGCTCGGACGGCCACTACTACGTCGTGAAGTTCCAAAATAACCCGCAGCATCCGCGCATTCTGGTGAATGAACTGCTGGGAACGTTTCTGGCGAAGCATTTGGGCTTACCGGTAACTCCTGTCGCAGTCATTGAAGTCAGTCCGGAATTGATCCGGCTGACTCCGGAATTGTGTGTGGAGCTGCCTCGCGCCCGGGTACCTTGTTCGCCGGGCTTGCAATTCGGTTCCCGCTATCCGGGCGATCCACATCGTGTCACGATGCTGGATTTCCTGCCCGATGAACTGCTGATGCAAGTTTCGAATCTGCACGAGTTCGCGGGAATGTTGGTGTTCGACAAATGGACTTGTAACACGAATGGACGGCAGACGCTGTTCTTTCCCAGGGAACTGGGGGACCGGGAGCAGGCGGAAAGGGTCTACGAAACGGTCATGATCGATCAGGGATTCTGCTTCAATGCGGGCGAGTGGACGTTTCCGGATGCTCCGCTCCGCGGGCTTTACGCACGCAACAAGGTCTACAGCGGCATAATTGGCCGCGAATCGTTCGATCCCTGGCTGGAACGGCTGGAAAAGAACGTGAGTGAGCGCCTTCTGCACAAATTGATCGGAGAAATCCCGCCGGCCTGGTACGCGGACGATCTCGATTCCGTGAACCGCCTTGGCGAACAACTCTTGCGGCGCCGCGGCCGCGTGCCGGAATTGATTCTCTCCGCGCGCAATACCACACGGAGGCCCTTTCCCAACTGGGTGTAACCATGACGGAAACGAATGTAAACGAACACAACAAGACCTACGCCTACCACGTCCTCCGCTATGCATCGGACATCGTGCGCGACGAATGGCTGAACATTGGCATCCTGTTGTTCGATCCATCGACGGGGGAACGCCGCCTGCGCTTGATCGAAGAAGAGGCGGAATTCGCGCGCGTGCGGCGGCTTCAGCCCGCCGCCGACGAAAGCGTGCTGCGCCGCCTGCGCGATCATCTCGACGAACGCTTTGATTTTTCCCTGGAACAGCTTCGTTCCGGCGACCGGTCGTCTGCCACGGGCGAAGACTTGCTGGAGCTCATCGGCAAGTGGGACGGGATGTTGTCCACGGGACTGCAACTCAGCCCGCAAAAGGGCCTGCACGCCAGGGACCTCGACCAGGAACTCGAGCGCCTGTACGCCGAGCACGTCGCGCCGCAACGCGCCGCCGCGCGCGCCGGGTCGCAATCGAGCCGTGCGACGCTGCGAACCTACTGTTCGCAAGTCTGGCATCAGGCGCGGCTTTGGGAAAGAATCGAAAAGTCCACGCGCGTCGCGCAATTCACCTTTCCGGGCGACCCCATGCGCATCGACTATTCCTACCGCCGCAACGGCACGCGGGGTTTTGTGCAGACCCTCAGCGTCAGCCGCGCTCCCATGGCGTGCAAGGAGTACGCCTACACGGCGCAGTACATCGCCCCGCGCGCCGCGTTCAAATCCGAATTCGCAGCCGTCACGGACATTCCGCTTGACGATAACAATCTGCGCCATCGCTTTGTGCGCGACACGCTGCGCGACGCGGGGATCGAGCCGATCCCGATGGAAGGCTTCGCCGTTTGGGTCGCCAAACTGAAACCGATGCTGCAGTAAAGCGTTTTAAGTTCTAAGTTAAAAGTTGTCAGTAAAGATTTGCCGATCGAAATGCGAGTAGGGTCGCGCGCCCCGGGCTTCACTCATTCCCTACTTATAACTTAAAACCTACAACTTAAGACTGTCTTCCTTACACCAGCGGCTCGCTCCAGTTTTCCAGCGTTTCCTTCACCTTGTGCAGAAACTGATGCGCCACCGCTCCGTCCACCACGCGATGGTCATAGCTCAGTGTCACGTAGCACATGGAACGAATGGCAATCGAATCGTTGATCACAACCGGGCGTTTTTCGATCGCACCCAGTCCCAGAATGCCCACGTTCGGCTGGCTGATGACGGGCATACCGAAGAGTCCCCCGAACACGCCCGGATTCGTGATGGAGAAGGTTCCCTCCTGCACTTCTTCCGGCCGCAGCTTCTTCGTGCGCGCGCGGTCGGCCAGGTCGTTCATCGTGCGCTGAATGCCGAGAATATTTTTCTCGTCCGCGCCCTTGATCACCGGAACAATCAGGCCCCAGTCCAGCGCCACGGCGATGCCGATGTTGATCTCCTTGTGGCGCACGACATTGGTGCCATCGAGCGAGGAATTGAGCGCCGGAAACGCGCGCAATCCCGCGACGGCCGCTTTCACGAAGAACGGCATGAAGGTTAATTTCGTGCCGTTGTTGCGTTCGAATTCATCCTTCGACTTTGCGCGCAGCGCCGCAACCTTGGTCATGTCGATTTCGTCGACGGAGTAGACGTGAGGAGACACGTGCTTCGACGCAACCATGTGTTCGGCGATCTTCTGCCGCATGTTGGAAAGCGGCTCGACTTCGTAATCGCCAAAATAAATGCGCTCGCGAGGCACGCCGAGTTGCAGCGAGGGAACATATTGCGTTCCATGCCCCGCAGGGCCTCCGCCTCCTGCCAATGGGGCGGGAGCAACCGGTGGCGGCGGTGGGGCTGTCCGCGCCGGAGCTGGAACCGAGGCAACAGGCGCGGCGGCGGGGGGAGCGGCTGCCAGCGCTCCACCGGAAATCGCGGCTTCCATATCCTGCTTGCTGACTCTTCCGCCCGCGCCGGTTCCGGCTACGGTTGCGAGATCGATGCCGTGTTCCTTCGCCATGCGGCGCACGAGAGGCGAGGAGTGAATGCGCGTGCCTTCTTTCGCAGCGGTCGCTGCGGCAGCGGCGGCCGCGGGTTGCGCGGCGGGAGGCGGAACAATCGTCGGCTTCGGCGCCGAAGCGGCAGGCGCTGCGGCGGGAGCAGGGGCGGCCTTTGCCGGCGCAGGAGCCGGAGCGCTGGCCGCGGACCCGGCGGCGTCAATCACGGCGACCACCGTGTTGATAGGCACGGTCTGCCCTTCCTTGACTTTGATCTCCTTGAGCACGCCCGCCGACGGCGACGGAATTTCCGCGTCCACTTTGTCCGTGGAAATTTCAAAGAGCGGCTCGTCGCGCTCGACCTTGTCGCCGGGCTTTTTCAGCCACTTGGTGATCGTTCCTTCAAAAATGCTTTCCCCCATCTGGGGCATTACGACATCGGCTGCCATTGCGTTCTCCTGTGATTCAGAAACTCAAGTCATCAATCGTCAGTTTTCCGTCCTCAGTAAATCCAGGTTTCGGTTTTGACTGAAAACCGATGACTGACAACTGTGGACTGACTTTAGTACTTCGCCAATTCTCTTGCCGCATGCAACACTTTCTCTTTGTTCGGCAAAAAGTACTCTTCGAGCGGCGGCGAGTACGGCACCGGCGTATCGAGCGCCGTCACGCGCATCAGCGGACCGTCCAGATGGCCAAAGGCGCGCTCACAAAGTATCGCCGCAATCTCCCCGGCGATGCCGCCCGTTTTCGTGTCTTCGTGCACGACGAGACACCGGTTCGTTTTCTTGACGGATTCCACGATCGTGTCCGAATCGAGCGGCATCAGCGTGCGCAGATCGATCACTTCCGCTTCGATTCCTTCCTTCGCCAGCTCATCGGCGGCTTCGAGCGAAGTGTGCATCATCGCCGCGTAGCTCACGATAGTTAGATGCTTCCCTTCGCGGCGAACGGCTGCTTTGCCAATCGGCACAACATAGTCGCCCTCTGGAATCTCTTCCTTGATGCGGCGGTACAGGAACTTGTGCTCGAAAAAGAGTACGGGGTTGTTGTCGCGAATCGCCGCTTTGAGCAATCCCTTCGCATCGTATGGCGTCGAGGGATAAATCACTTTTAATCCGGGCGTATGCACAAAATACATCTCGGGGTTCGCCGAGTGGAACGGCCCGCCGTGCACTCCCCCGCCCGCGGGCCCGCGAATCACGATCGGCGCAGGCGCGTTCCACAGATAATGTCCCTTGGCGACAAAGTTTGTGATCTGGTTGAACGCGCAGACGATAAAGTCAATGAACTGCATCTCCGCAATCGGCCGCAGCCCCAGATAGCTCATCCCGCACGCCGCGCCCACAATTGCGCTCTCGCTGATCGGCGTGTCAATCACGCGCTCCCAGCCGAATTTTGCGAGCAAGCCTTCGCTCGTCTTGAACGCGCCACCGTAAACACCGACATCTTCGCCGATCAGAACAACAGTGGGGTCGCGCTCCATCTCTTCGTACATCGCCTGCTTGATCGCGTCGAGAAAGGTTACCTGGGCCATTAGCGTTTTGCCTTTCTCGCAGTTGCAATGACGGATTTTTTCGCTGTCTTTTTCGCCGGACTTTTTGCTCCATTATTCGAAGGGGCGGCTTCTTCCTTCTGTTCGTGCTTTACCGTGTCGCCAAAATGAATCGGCGCGCTCCCGCCGCCGGATCCCTTGCCGCTTCCAAATCCTTCCACCGTCCACACCGCGGGAACGCCGGATTTGGGCGGCGTCACTTCCGCAATCGGCCGCTCCCACTTCGCGCGAATCTTGTGGCAGTCGTCGCCCGTGCAGTAAACACCGTGCTCGGCAAATTCCGCGGGCGGGAAGGGCGAGTTCTCGGCAAAGTCGCGCTCTTTCTCGAGCAATGCACTAATCTTCGCGTCAATCTCTTTCTTGCCCTTCTCGTCCAACAGCTTTTCTTTGAATAGGAATTTCTTGTGGCGGGAAATCGGGTCGCGCTCTTCCCAATATTTTTTCATTTCGGCGGGCACATATTCTGCGGGATCGTGCTGCGCATGGCCCATGCGGCGGAACGTCTTGGCTTCAATCAGAATCGGCCCTTCGCCCTCGCGCGCCAATTCCACAGCTTCCCGCGCCGTCGTAAAGACCGCCGCAACGTCATTTCCATCCACTACAAAGCTCTTCACGCCATAGGCTTTCGCGCGGTCGGCAAGATTTTCGACCGGCACCTGCCGCTTTACCGGCGTCGAATACGCCCACAAATTGTTTTCCAGCACGAGCACGAACGGCGCTTTCTGTGTCGCCGCAAAATTCAAGCCTTCATGGAAAACGCCAGTCGAGCTCCCGCCGTCGCCAATCCAGGTCATCGCCACGATCTTGTGGCCGAGGTAGCGGCCCGCCATAGCCACGCCCGTCATCACCGGAATCAGGTCGCCCAGCATCGAAATCGGCGAAACGATGTGCAGGTTATCCAGATCGCCGAAGTGGCTCGTGCCGTCCTTGCCCTTCGTCGGCGAATCGTATTTCGCCATGTGCTGCATGAACACGTCGCGCGGCGGAACGCCTTTCACAAGCAGCGCCCCGATGTTGCGAATCATCGGCGCAAGCCAATCCTTTTTCTCCAGCGCAAACGCCGTGCCCACCGAAACCGCTTCCTGCCCCAGGCTCGAATAGAGTCCACCCACAATCTTGTTCTGGCGGAACAGCTTCACCATCGTGTCTTCCACGGCGCGGTTCAGCCGCATGTAGTAATAAAGGTCCAGGTGCTGCTGTTTCGTTAGCGCTTTCGCCATTCGATTCTCCGCTGCAAATTCTTATGCCGTTGCCGCCACTGGCTGGTCAACTTTTTCCAGTTTCTCCAGCAATGCAACAGGGCTAATTTCCTTCAGCTCGAACCCGAATACGTCACCGAGATACTTCGCCAGCTTCGGCTTCACTTCCGCCAGCTTCACGCTTCGCCCCAGCAGTTTCTCGAGCGAAGTCGCCTTTCGGTCCGCAATGCCGCACGGCACAATCAATTCAAAATTCCGCAAATCCGTCGAAACGTTGTACGCCAGCCCGTGCGAAGTCACCCACCGGCTGATGTGCACTCCGATTGCGCCGAGTTTTTCAGATGCCTTGTCCTCTCCTGCCCAAACTCCTGTTTTTCCGGCTTCCCGCCCGGCCGCGATTCCAAACTCCGCCGTAGCGCGAATCATTGCCTCTTCGAGTTGCCGCACATACCAGACCACGTCCCGCCGGATGGCGCCCAAATTCAGAATCGGGTACGCGACAATCTGCCCCGGCCCGTGATACGTCACATCCCCGCCGCGGCTCGTCTCAAAAAACTCCACGCCCTTTTGCCGCAACACATTTTCGCTCGCCAGCAGATGCTCACGTTTCCCATTCCGTCCCTGCGTAATCACAGGCGGATGCTCGCAGAACAAAATCGCATCTTCAATCGCGCCAAGCTTCCGCGCCGCCACAATCCGCTTCTGCAGCTCATACGCTTCCGCGTACGGAACCAGTCCCAAATCGACTTGCAGGCAGACAGTCATCTCAGCTCTTCACTGATCTCTGATCTCCGGTCTCGCTCACTAGACGTTAATCTGCAACCCGCGCACGCTCGCAAACGAATCGCCCAGCGCTTCCCAGACCGTGGGGTGGGCATGAACCATGTTCATCATGTCGTCGATCGTGCCTTCCAGGTTCAGCACCGTCGCCGCCTCGGCCAGTATCTCCGTCGCCAGCGGTCCAATGATATGAATGCCAAGCACTTCTCCGTACTTCTCGTCGCTCACAACCTTAATAAATCCGCCGTGATTGTTCAGGATGGTGGCCTTGCTGTTGCCCACAAACGGGAATTTTCCGACCTTCACCTGGTAGCCTGCGTCGCGCGCTTGCTTCTCCGTCAATCCAATCGATCCAATCTGCGGCTCGCAGTACGTCGCATTCGGAATCCGGTCCTTGCGAATGGGCTGCGTCGGCTTTCCCGCGATGGTCGTCACGGCAACGATTCCTTCCATCATCGCAGCGTGCGCCAGTTGCGGCAGCCCCGCCACAATATCGCCGATCGCGTACAAACCCTTCTCCGCAGTCTCCATCGTGGGCCCGACATGCACGAATCCGCGCTCCAGCTTGGCTTTCGACTTCTCCAATCCGCAGCCATCCGTCATCGGTTTCCGGCCCACAGCCAGCAACAGCTTCTCGGCCTGAAGCGTCTGGGCTTTTCCGTCTTTGTCCGTAAACGGAACGGTGACGCCCTTCGCGTCCTTCTTTACGCTGTCCACTTTGCAGCCGGTCTGAATCGCAATGTTCTTCTTCTTGAACGCTTTCTCCAGCTCCGCCGAAATTTCTTCGTCTTCCACGGGCACCGCGCGCGGCAAGGCTTCCAGGATCGTCACCTGCGTCCCAAACGAGTTATAGATGGACGCGAACTCCACGCCCACTGCGCCCGCACCAACCACAATCAACGTCTTCGGAATCTCCGGCAATTCCAAAATCGAGCGGTTCGTCAAAATCGTTTTGTGATCCGGCTCAATCCCCGGCAGCGCGCGCGCTTCCGATCCTGTCACCATCAAAATATTCGAAGCTTCAATCGTCTCTTTCTTGCCGTCCTTCTCCACGCTGATCTTCCCGGGTCCTTCGTACCGGCCCCAGCCTTGCTTCCATTCCACTTTGTTTTTCTTGAACAGGAACTCGATCCCCTTGGCGTGCTTCTTGACGATCTTGTCCTTGCGCCCCAGCGTCGTACCCCAATTCAATTTCAGCCCGCTCAGCTCAATCCCGTATTCCGCCGCTTCTTTGCAATGGTCGTAAATTTCCGCGTGATGCAGCAGAACTTTCGTCGGAATGCACCCGACATGCAGGCAAGTCCCGCCGAGAAACGGATCCTTCTCCACCACAATCGTCTTCAGCCCGAGCTCCCCGGCGCGAATCGCCGCAACATACCCGCCGGGACCGCTCCCGATAATCGCCACATCGTACTTTGCCACGCTGAATCTCCCTTCGGCCTGAATCCACGCTCGGATTCGGAGTGCCGCCGCGCCGGTCGGCGCTTGAATTGGTCTTTAGCTGGAACTTCTGTGCGGTCGCCCGCCCATCCTGGAGCCCACTCTGGAGGTTGCTGCGCCGCGCCCGGTCTACCCTTGTCCGGAGGCGCAAGCCCGGCAAACTCCGAATTTTATCAGCCGTGGTGCGCCGTAGCAAATCGCCTTATCACCAGCACGGCCGCCGGCAAGGAGCCCCAGGAGGCCAATCTGGCCTGTCTTGTGGAGCCTCGGAAGGACCCCGGCCCCCCGGCCGTTATTCGCTGCGCGCCCGGCCGAGTTTTACGAAAAGTAATAACCAGGACGTTTACCTTTGGATAAATGAATTTTACAGCTTGCATGCAGATTTTGCTTGCATCTTATTTTACCAGTCAGTATATTCCGCTCCCCGCAAACAGGGACCCGCCCAGTGAACCCCGGCGGGTGTGGGAAAGCAGCAGAAGTGGCGTACAAACGGAGGGACCGCCCATGCTCCTGCATCAAGGAGAACGCTGGCATTGTGTCAACTCGGCTTGCCGTTGCACCGTGCTCGTTGAATCGGGAACCGCTCAGGAAGGCGACAATCCCCGCTGTTCCTGCGGCTCCAGGATGAAGAAGGAGTTCAAACCGCCCATTTTCTCCTATCTCGACTTTCTCAAGCTCGATCCGCCCCTTGTCACGGTCGATGAACCGGACCAGGACTGAGCCAATGCTCGGCCACAATCCCCCTTCCCCCCGCCACAAGTCGCTTCGCGTTCTGGCCGACGTTCCTCATACCTTTGGCCCGCTCCTGATTCCCTGCGCGATCCTTCTCCTCGCCTGGGGCGGCTACCAACTCGAACATTCTCTCACCCACCCGCTTGAATCGGACGTGGTCTCCATCCTATTCGGCTCCGTCATCCTGGCGTTCGGCCTTCTGCTAACGTCGTTTCTGGCGCGTTCCCTTCGTATCGCGGCGTTTCGCAAGGAAACGCGCACAGAAGAAATGCGAATGCACAACGAGCCTCGTTCCCTACTCCACGCCAAAATTCTCTCCCCATCAAGCCCTCCACCACCCCGCCCTTTCCATCGCTTCTACGTGGACGACACCCGCATCTCCCGCTGACCCGCCGCAGGTGCTACACTCTCGCCCCGGCCGGCCAGGCTCTGCCCAGTCGCAGGGCGCTCGCCTCCCACGCACCTGTTCCAACGACGGCCACGGCAATTTCACGTTCAACTGAGGGACTGTCACTTCGAACTATCCATCTAGCAAAACCTGGCCCTCATGAACTCTCTCTCCGAAAAACTCTCGCCCGCTCTTTGGACTATCCTCGTGCTCCTCTTCCTTTCTCTTTTCATCTCCTACATTGATCGCGGTGCTCTCTCCATTGCCGCTCCCGCGCTCGAACGCGAATTCTCCATCGCTCCCACGACTCTCGGCATTCTTCTCTCCGCTTTTTTCTGGACGTACACGCCTTCGCTGATTCTTTCCGGGTGGCTCGCCGATCGCTTCCCCGCGGCAGTAATTCTCGCCATAGGATTCGCAGTTTGGTCCGCCTCAACTCTCTTCACCGGCTACACACGCGGATTCGCCGCGCTTCTCCTCTGCCGCCTCTTTCTCGGTGTCGGTGAATCCGTCGCCTACCCCTGCTTCGCCGCCATCCTTGTCAAACATTTCCCCGAGCGCCATCGCGGCTTTGCCAACGCTTTCATCAACACCGGAGTTTGCGCTGGCCCCGCCTTTGGGTTGCTTTTGGGCGGCGCGCTCATGCAGCGCTACGGTTGGCGCCCCTATTTCATAGCGTTGGGCGCAGCAGGTTTTCTCTGGATTCCGCTCTGGCTGGCGCGTTCGCCGCGCTCGCCACAGGTTTCACGAACAGCGCAAGCAACCGATGCTTCCGAACCCGCTCTCGGCACGGCACAAATCCTTGTCCATCGCTCCGCCTGGGGAACTTTCCTCGGCCACTTCGGCGGCAACTATTTCTTGTATTTCCTGCTGACCTGGCTCCCCTACTATCTCGTGCACGAGCGCAACTTATCTCTTGCGAGTATGGGAAAAATCGGCGCACTCGCTTACGCACTCATGGCCGCTGTCGCTATCGCCAGCGGTTACGCTTCCGACCGCCTCATCGCGCGCGGCTTTAGCGTCACGCTTGTCCGCAAATCCATGATCTCCTTCGCGCAGGCCTGCGGCGGACTCGCCCTCGCCGCCTGCGCCATCGCCAACACGCATCTCGCCATCCTTCTTCTCTTGCTCGCTGCCGCTGCCTATGGCTTCAACATTTCCAACACCTGGGTCATCCCGCAAATTCTCGCCGGCCCTCGCGCATCGGGCCGCTGGACTGGCCTGCAAAATTTCGTTGGCAATCTCGCCGGAATCACCGCACCCGTCATCACCGGCCTTCTCGTCCAGCACACCGGCTCATTCCTCTACGCATTCCTCCTCGCTGCCCTCATGTCCATCCTCGGCGCCGCCTCCTGGCTCTTCCTCCTCGGCCCCCTCGAACCTCTCTCCCTCCGCTCCAAACTCCTGTAGTGGCCGATCTTCAGATCGGCTCTTCTCCTCGATTCCTCATAATATATATACTCTACTAGTATGCCTATCGATCGAAAAAGCACTCGCCTTCCTCGCGAGAACTATGTCGGCCATCGCATCTATTTCCTTACTATCTGCTGTGATTTGCGTCGCCCTCATCTTGCCAACCCAAACGTTGCCAATCGCGTAGTGAATCTTCTCAGGGAATGTGTCGCCTCGCATTCGTTTCTTCTGCATGCCTACTGCGCCATGCCCGACCATCTTCACTTGTTGGTTGAAGGCAGTACGCCACGCTCTGATTTGTTGAATTTCGTCCGGGTCTACAAACTTCGCACTGCTTTCGAATTTCGAAAGTCAACCAATCTTCGTCTCTGGGAAATGAGTTACCACGACCACGTTCTCAGGCGCGCGGATGCCGTTGAGGATGTCGCTTGTTATATCTGGTGGAACCCGGTAAGAAAGCAAATGTGCGTCACGCCGGGCGAGTTCCCATTTTCGGGGTCAAATACAATTCACTGGATGCAGCGTTCTGCTGCACGGCCCAATTGGTCGGCCCCGTGGAAACCCAAAGAGCCAATCTAAAGATTGGCCACTACATGTAGTGGCGGATCTTTAGATCCGCTCTTACTCTTCCGCTCTTACTCTTCCGCTCTTACTCTTCTGTTCGTACTCTTCCGTTCGTGCTCTTCCGTTCCTAGCATCGGCCCCTCCTATTCCTCTTTGATCATCCTTACCTCGCTTTACGCTCCTCCGAACCTGATCAACGATCCGAGGTTTATTTCGTACCCCCGCCCTCTCGAACGAGCAAAATGCTGCGGTGGGCATACAAATTTTGGAGTGAAGAAATAACTAATTTAAGAAAGAAGGACGTTCGACGGGCAGTCGGTCAGGCTAAGAATATGCTCAAGAGAAACGCGTGTCCATCCGAGACATTTCAGGGAGTATTACATCGAGGCTATATCCAAGGTCTACGAGTCCTTATTGCGCTCGGTGAGGACTTTCTGGTGCGGTGTAAGTCCATCCGCCAGCGTACCTAGTCCTTTCCCGAGTTTGCCGGCCATGATCTAATTTCGGCGTGGAACTTCTTCTTCCGAAAAAAGGTCTCGACCCATATAAAAGTGCCTCTCAACGCGCCCGCGTCAGCACTGAATCATGGGGCGCGGAGAATCTCTATTGCCCCGCCTGCGATTCTCGCCATATCAGCTCTCTGCCGACAGGCACTCGCGCCTCAGACTTCATCTGTCCCTCGTGCGATTCTCAATTCCAATTGAAGAGTAAGTCTTCCCAACTAGGAAATCGAATCGTAGACGGCGCCTATTCGGCAATGCGGGAAGCCATAAAATGCGATAGAACGCCAAACTTGTACCTCCTTCACTACAAACTACCTGAACTCGCCGTGCAAAATGTCCTTCTTATCCCGCATTTTGCTTACAGTTTGTCGCTTCTCGAAAAGCGCAAACCGCTTTCGCCATCGGCACGCCGCGCTGGATGGGTCGGCTGTAACTTTTTGCTCGACCGCATACCGCGGGACGCCAAAATTCCGGTCGTTGATTCTGGCAAGGCTGTCTCGCCGGCAATAGTAAGGAAGGCTTACGAAAGAGTTCGCCCTCTTGAAAAACTGAATATCGAAAAACGCGGCTGGACCCTCGACGTCCTAAACGTAATTCGTTCTCTGAAGAAAAATGAATTTGAACTTTCCGAAGTGTACGGCCACGCAGACCAGCTCGCCGAACTCCACCCGCAAAACCACCACATCCACGACAAAATCCGCCAACAGCTCCAGGTCCTGCGCGATTTAAACTTTCTCGAATTCCTCGGCTCCGGTTCCTACCGGCTTCACTAGGCGAGTTGCAGCCCTCAAGCGCCATTCGCTTTCGGCTATTTTTCTTCTCAAATCGTCTCAATCGCCAGCTTGGGAAATGACGCCCGGTACAAACGTCCATCCAGCGTCAACAACCTATACCCATTCACCATGGCGTGCGCGCCGATTAAAAAGTCCGCAAGGATTCGTCTCGGCCCATTGGCTCCTTGTCTCTTTCTCCGCTCTCCGTATCTCTGATACGCAATTCCCGCCTCGCGCCAAACGCGCTCCTTCAGCTCCCATTCAACGCCAATTCGCGTATCCTCGCAGAATTGGTCTAGAAAAGCTTCGCTGCGTCCCGGCGCGGCAAGAAGTTCCGCATAGACCAGCCCACTGATAACCAACCGTCCGTTCGCCGAAGCCTTTTCCAGAAGTTGCCTTGCCGCATGGTGAAGAGCGTCATCCGCATCCCACAATGCGACCAGAATATTGGAATCAAGCGCGGTGCTCATTCGCCGCGCAGCTCTCTCATCCACTTCAGGATCGCCTTTCTCCCCTTGCCAATCCCCGGGTTCCCAATGCCCGCATACTTTTCAAATGCGCTTTCTTTTCGCACAGGGCGAATTTCCACTACTTTTCCATCGTCCTCAAATTCGACGCGATCTCCCGCGCGAACGCCAAGTCTGCGGCGTATCTCCCGCGGAAGTGTAATCTGCCCCTTGCTCGTAACCTTCGCTTGCTTCTTCATTTGGCAACACCGATTCCTTACTTTAGCATGGCTTTCCTTACTTTTCCCGCAGTATATCGTCGGATTCCCCTTGACAAACCCCTACCTCATCGTTTATAGTACGTTCTAGGAAATACTGCGCAATGCCTCATCGTCGGCCCCCAGCCGGCGTTTTTTATTTTCAAGACCAACAAAGAGCAAGAAGTTATGGTTAACCTGTAACCCCCTTTAGAATCAACACATGCAGATTTGATAGAAAACAAAGGACTTTATC
>JAFDVY010000074.1 GCA_018268785.1 Acidobacteriota bacterium
CAACCGTGGCTTCCTTCAATGAAGAACTGATTCGCAAAGCGATTCAGACGGAACTGGACCGCGATGGCCAGGTCTATTTCATCCACAACCGCGTCGAGTCGATTTATTCGCTGGCAGAGCTGGTCGGGAAACTCGTACCAAAAGCGCGAATCGTCGTTGGGCACGGGCAAATGGCCGAGAAAGAGCTGGAATCGGCCATGCTGAAGTTCATCCGCGACGAAGCGGATGTGCTGGTGGCCACTACGATCGTCGAAAACGGACTGGACATTCCGCGCGCGAATACGATTTTGATCAATCGCGCGGACCGGCTTGGGCTTGCGGAGCTGTACCAATTGCGCGGTCGCGTGGGGCGTTCGAATCAGCGCGCCTATGCATACTTGCTTGTCCCCCCGGAAACCGTGCTCAGCGAAATTGCCCGAAAGCGGCTGAGCGCCATGAAAGAGTTCAGCGAATTGGGCGCGGGGTTCCGCATCGCCGCGCTCGATCTGGAATTGCGCGGAGCGGGGAATTTGCTCGGACGCCAGCAGCATGGGCACATCGAAGCGGTCGGCTTCGATATGTATACGCAAATGCTGGAGCGTGCCGTGAGCAAGCTGAAAGGCGAGGACATTGCCCTTGAATTGCGCACAACCCTCAATCTGGGCCTCGATTTGCGCATTCCGCAGGAATTCATTCCGACGGAGAATTTGCGCCTGCGCACATACAAACGGGTTTCCTCAATCCGTTCGGAAGAAGAGCGCAACGACATCGGGCGCGAGCTCGAAGACAGGTTCGGCAAATTGCCGTCATCGGTAGAAAACCTTTTGGACTATGCCGCGCTCAAAGCCATTTGTGAGCGGCTGCGCATTTCCGCTGTCGAGCGGCAGGGGAACCGGTTGGCCGTGCGGTTCCATCCGGAGACGACGCTGGATCCGGCCGCATTAGTGAAGGTGGTACGGTCGAGGGAAGGAATCAAGCTCGACCCAAGCGGCGTGTTATGGATGGAGACAATTCGCGGCGAGTCGGTGCCTGTCGCGCTGAGAAACGTATTGCTCGCCCTTGAGGGGCGGGGCTAAACTGGTGCTTGAGAGGAAATTCATGCGAAAAGTAGCACTTTTGGCGGGACTCTTTGCTGCCTTGCCATTGGCCGCGCAACAGCCGGCTCCCGCGCCTGCTCCGGCAGATGGCCAGCAGCCCAAGCTTGAGGCGCCAACGATGGCCGCTCCGGAACCAGAGGCGGCAAAGCCGAAAACGGCTCCTCCGCCAGTTGCAAAGCCGAAAGCATCAGTTGCCGAAGAAGGCCGAGTGGTGGAAGAAATCATCGCACGCGTAAACAACGAGATCATCACCAAGTCGGAATACGACAAGTCTCTTGCTTCTGCGGAAGAGGATGCCAAGCAGGAGTGCGACAACAAGTGCACGCCGCAGCAGTTGGCGTCCGCCACGGACGAGCGCAAGAAAGGCGCGCTGCGCGATTTGATTGATCAGTCCCTATTGGTGCAGCGCGGGAAAGATTTGGGGATTAGCGTCGAAACGGACGTGATCAAGCAACTCGACCAAATCCGTCAAAGCAACAAGCTTCCTGATATGGAAGCGTTGGAAAAGGCGGTAACTGGGCAAGGCCTGAACTGGGAAGACTTCAAGAACAACATTCGCAGCCATTTGATCACCCAGAAGGTCATCGGTCAGGAAGTCGGGTCGCACATTACCATCGGCGAGTCCGATGCCAAGAAATTCTACGATGACCACAAGGGCGAGTTCATCGGCCCGGAAAGCGTGGCTCTTGCGGAAATCGTTGTGAGTACCGAAGGCAAGAAGGAATCCGAGCTGCCAGACCTGAAGAAAAAGGCGGAAACCGCACTGAAGCGCGTGCAGGACGGCGAAAACTTTGGCGAAATCGCAAAGCGCATGTCCGACGGCAGCACGAAGGATCAAGCCGGGTATCTGGGCACCTACAAGCGCGGCGAGTTGGCCAAGCAAATCGAAGACAAAGTTTTTACCATGAAGCGCAATCAATTGACGGACGTGATGGAGACCAAGCAGGGCTTTTTGATCCTGCAGGTGCTAGAGCACTATGACGAAGGACAGCAGTCCTTCGACAAAGTGAAAGACCGTATTATGAATCGGCTTTACGACGAGCGCATGCAGCCGGCCTTGAAGGCTTATTTGAAGACCCTGCGCGAGCAGAGCTACGTCGTGATCAAACCGGCCTATGTGGAAGCCGCGGGCGGCGCTGGCAATTCGGAGATTCAGGAAGTAAGCGCCACTCCCGAGCAGGAAAAGGCAAAGAAGGGTGCCGACAAAGGTCCGCGGAAGTGGTACTTCCCCTTGAAACATTCGAAGCCTTCATGAAGCAGTCTTTCGTCAGCGATTTAACCAGCGAACAGAGCATCACCACGTTCCTTCTTGTCTGCGAAAAAGAAATTCGCAGCACCAAGGAAGGGAAGCCGTATCTGCGCCTGGAATTGGGCGACAGGACCGGCACGATCGAATCGCGCATGTGGGATCAGATCGAGGCGGTTACGAAGGAAGTCGAGCGCGAAGACATTGTAAAAGTTCAGGGCCGCGTGGAAATTTATCGCGGCAAGCCGCAGTTTGCCGTGCAGCAGATGCGCAAGGCCAAGCCCGAAGAAATCGATCTCGCGGACTTTCTGCCATCCACAAAAGAAGACGTCGAGAAGATGTTCCAGCAACTTTTGTCTGAAGCGGATTCGATCAAGAATCCCTGGCTGAAGAAGCTGAATATCTCGATTCTGAACGATCCGAAAGTGGCGCCGCGTTATAAGCGCGCGCCGGCCGCAAAAGTGATGCACCACGCCTTTCTCGGCGGTCTGCTCGAACACGTCGTAGGGCTATGCGGCCTCGCACATCAGATAGCGGAACATTATCCCGAACTGGATCTGGATTTGCTCCTGACCGCATGCATTCTGCACGACGTTGGCAAGCTGGACGAGCTCTGCTTCGATCGCGCGATTGGCTACACCACGGAAGGCCAACTGCTGGGTCACATCGTGATGGAAATCGAGACCGTGGCGAAGGCGATCGAAAACATCGAAGGATTTCCTGCCGCGCTGAAGACGGTTGTACAGCACATGCTCATCAGCCACCACGGCCAATACGAATTTGGTTCTCCAAAGCTGCCCATGATTCGCGAAGCCCTCGTCTTTCATTACATGGACGATCTCGATTCCAAACTCGCCGCGGCGCGCGCGGCCCTGGCAACCGAATCCGGCGACGAAATGTGGTCCGCCTATTCCGGCGCGCTCCAACGCAAATTCCTGAAACTCGATCAATTCCTCAAGAAGCCTGAAGCGCCCGCCTCAAAGTAAGGAGTTCAAGAAAGTTACGGAGTCGATTGCGCTTCCATTCGCCAGGGGGAGCGCGTCGACCACGCGCGTAGCGCTTCTGACGCCCATGCTGTTGTTTTGTCCTTATGACATTCTGTGCAGGGATTCGGGATTCCGTATTTGTCCGTTGCACTTGGTGTGATGAAAGCGAATGTATGAGCGCGGACTTTTGTTGTGCCCAGAGTCGTTTCGATTTTCGGCATGTGGCACGCAATACATTCGCTGCCTTCTGAGCCTTCCTTGTGATGCGTGTGTTCGGCGAGGGTAGATTCACGCGGGCCGTTGGGCGATTTGGGGCCGTGACATTCGAGGCAAAGTTTTTGTGCAGGCTCGCGTAGCTGGGCATAGTTTCCGGTGCCGTGAGTATCGTGGCAGTCAAAGCAGGTAACGCCGCGCCGATACATCACGCTTTGGACGTAGTCATTTCCTTGCATGCGGTTTTTATGCGCGGTGCCTTCCGGAAAATGCGTGAAGGTCAATTCACCGAGTTTGTGGTCTTCCAGATTCCAGAAATCCTGAAGTCTTAGTCCAACTCGATAACCGACGGGCCAATCGAAGGTTCTTCCTTCGATGGGATTGGTCAGCGGACGTCCTTGCGAGTGGCACTGGATGCAGGTGTCATTTGCCGCGACATAGTCCAGGTGCGCTGGATTCAGAATATTCGTTCGCGTTGGGTGCGCGGCGTGTTCGTTGCCCGGACCGTGGCACTTTTCGCAGCCTACATTCCATTCGGCGACTTGTTTCGTTTTCACATTGTAGTCAACCGAATGGCAGCCGTCGCAGAGCGGCCCGGTTGGCCGTTCGCGATTATCGGCGGGATAGTGCGGAACCCACCAATCTGTGCCGTTTGCGACCAGATACGGCTTCCATGCTTTGTTCACGACGTCCCACTGTGCGCCAAGTGGAAAATAATCGTCGCCCACTTTTTCGAAGTAGCGCTGTTTCCAAATGCTGCCGTAGACGAACGCGACCTGTTCTTTCTTGAACGGCGCGATTTTGTTGGCGGCCAGATCCGGGATGATCGCTTCCGGATGATCTTTCGGATCGCGCACAACGTTGGCCATTGGTGTTTTTGCCCAGTGCGCATAGATATCCGCATGGCATTTCTCGCAGGCATGTGAGCCAACGTAGTGGCTCTGCGTAGCGGATTGCGCCGCTTGGGCGGCATTTTCGGCGGCCAGTTGCGCAAGACTGCGAACAAAGAGCGTCAGCTTCCACGCGCCGGCATCGGACGTTTCATGAGGTACGCTCCACGCGGGCATGCCGCTCAATCGAACTCCGTACGCGATGATGTAGTGAATCTCACCGTCGCTAAGCTTCTGAGTTTCTCGCGCAGAGAGATCCGGCGGTTTGGGATAGAGCCCCTTTGCTTGCGGCGTATTGCCCTTGCCGTCGAAGCCGTGGCAACCGGAGCAGCGTGCGTGAAAATCCTCGCGGCCGTCTTCCAAGTTGGCTGAAGTTTTTTCAAATGGATTTGTTTGGTTTTTCTCGGAAGAAGGAATGGAGAAATTGCGGACGCTTCGCGCGAGAAGCATTTCCATGCGGGACGGTTCATCCGTTGCGCGGAAGCCGCGGTGCAGGGTCCAAGCGGCCAAGCCACCCGCAATGACGAAGAGGCTTACGAGTACGATGAAAAGGCGCCGTTTGGTCACTAATGCGCTCCTTGCGGTTTACAGGCCATTCTGCTTGCTCCTTGATTGCTCCAAAGTGTATCTGTCCGTAAACTAGGATGGATACCTAAATCGCTATGATTCCGTCTGTCTACAAATTGCGCGATCTGGAGATTCGACCGGCGGCGATCCTTGCGCCGATGGCGGGAGTCACGGATACGCTTTTCCGGCGTGTGATTCGCGGGCTTGGCGGGTGCGGATTGCTGATGACGGAATTTACGTCGTCGGAAGGAATCACGCGCAGCGCGAAGAAAACGCTGCGATATTTGTATTTCCAGGAAGACGAGCATCCGATTGCCGCACAGCTTTTTGGCGCGAATCCCGCGGTGATGGCCGACGCAGCGAAAATGGTGGAAGACCTGGGATTCGACGCCGTGGACATTAACCTCGGGTGCCCGGCGAAAAAGGTTGTGAAGTGCGGCGGATCGGGCCTGCTGCGGGACATGCCGTTGCTGGAAGAGATTCTGAAAGCCGTGCGGGCCGCGGTGAAAATTCCGCTGACCATTAAATTGCGCGCGGGCTGGGACGAGAATTCCATTGTTGCAGTGGATGTAGCAAAAATGGCGGAGTCGCTTGGCGTGGAAGCGGTTGCGGTGCATCCCCGGACGCGCGTGCAGGGATATACGGGCGCGGCGGACTGGAAGATCATCGCGGCGGTGAAGCAGGCGGTGAAGATTCCGGTGATCGGCAATGGGGACATCAACTCGCCGGAAGACGCGGCGCGCATGGTGCGGGAGACGAATTGCGACGCGGTGATGATCGGCCGGGCGGCGGCGACGAACCCGTGGATTTTTTCGCAAATGCTGCAATATGCGGAAAAAGGGGGGTATGATACCCCGAGTGAACAGGATAGGCATCGTTTACTTTCTGGCTACTACAGAGAGATAAATGCGGCGAATCAGCCCGATGCTGTGGGAAAAATGAAGCAGTTCGCATGCTGGTTCACGCATGGCGTGGGGAACGGCGGCGAACTGCGCAGAACCGTACACGCGGCAAGGACGCCCAAGGAAGTGCTGGAAGCAGTCGAGCGCTTCTTTGACGCTTCGCCAAGGCAGCCTGCCGCCGAGGAAGCAGCCCACCCAGGGGAAGCTTCTGGAAAGGACCCGGCCCATGGTCCAAGTGAGCACGCTTGTTACGAAGCAACGCTCGGAACGTAGAATCGCGGTACGCTTGCCGATGCAGGTGAGCGGACGAGACAACCGAGGCGTTATCTTCACCGAAGATACTTCCTGTGAAAATTTATGCCGCGGAGGAGCCGCGTTCCTGACGCGGTTTGAAGTGGCGATCGGAAGCGATCTGGAGATTCGCATTCCGCGGGCGCAAATGATTGCCCGGCGAACGGAGCCGGACTTTTCAACGCGCGGGCGAGTGGTGCATATAGCGGAGGCGGCGGGCGGCAGACTTGTTGGCGTACAGTTTACAGGTCCGAGATTCCAGAGAATGTTCCGGTCGGAATCCGCGGCGTAGAGACGCGATGAAGCAATGAATTGATGAAGCGAGGAAGCTGACGACGAAAGCTCTCCTATCGTTTCGGGTTTCACCGAACTACAACAAATGGTATCGCCTGCCCCCTCCCCGTTTTTTCGTAAGTATGGGGAATAAAGGACTTAGCAGAAGGGCAGGGTGTAGTTTTGCAGCTAGCTGCCACACCCCCGGGCAATTCAGAAGGTTATCAAAACAAGGGACTTATTCGGGGAGGAGTGTGGAAGGTTATCAAAATAAATGAGTTAGCTGAGGACCGACGAAGGCAAAGCCTTGGACTGAATAAGGTCTGGTTTTCAAAGAACAAACAGGCAGACGGGCAAGCCGCTGCTGAATAGAGAAACCATTATAACATAGTTGTCAAGTTGACTAGATTCGAATCGACGTTGTTGCGTTTCAGATGATTGGGAAGTTGACTCTAAACCCGCACGCTTCGAACCCATTCGGCACCCGCACCCGGCTTCGGGATGACAGCAAGGGTTGAAGGGCGCGTTCACGGACGAGTTTGTGGGGTGGCTTACATCGAAGATGCCGCCCTAAAGGGCGGCGCTACAACTTCTTGAAGTCACACTGCTTTAGATTGAGGTTTTTCAGCCGTCTTCATGAAGGAATCGAAGGGCGCATTCACGGACGAGTTTGTGGGGTGGCTCACATCGAAGATGCCGCCCTAAAGGGCGGCGCTACAACTTCTTGAAGTCACTCTGCTTACTTAGATTGATATCCTTCCGCCGTCTTCATCCAGGAAAAGATTTGTTACATGAGTTTTGGATGAGCGGCGAGGGCTCCGCAGCGTCGCAGCCGCCACAGTGATGATAGGAATAAAAGAAAAAGGCCCCGAGCACTTCCGTGCTCGGGGCCTTTTCGATATTGCGGACAAGTGTAAAGTTAGCGCTTTGCGAACTTGAGAGCGGCCAAGCCGAGGACGCCGAAGCCCATGAGAGCCAGGGTGCCGGGTTCCGGGGCCCCGGTAATGGGCACACCGTTGATGGTGACGCCGTCAAAAGCGAGACCAGTGTCAAGAGCCTCGTCAGCTGCATTCGTGACGCCGACTTCGAGGTAGTAGGAGCCGGCGTTGGTGATCACAAAGTTGGAATTGACCCAACCGGTGTTCCCACAGCCTTGGCCAAAGCCACCAAAGCAGGCACCAGACGAGCCTCCAAGAGGTGACCACGTTGTTGAACCGGGGCCGGTAGTGATGAAGACGCTCGAAGGATTAAGGGTGACTCCGGCGTCGGGTAGCTGGAGATTTGAGTTGGGCACGATAGGGACGGCCCCGGGTGCCGTCGCGGCGGTGAACAAAAGCGCGGCGGGAGTGCCGTCACCGTGGAATAGCTCGGCCCAGCCATAGTCTGGGAAGGAACCGGTGCCATCCGAAGTTACGTAGTTAAAGAAGAAGTTAAGGGTTGAATTGGCGTTAACCGTGAACAAGGAAGTGGCCAACGTGGAGCCGTCGGTTTCATTACCTTGCAAGGGGCCGACTGGGATGGCACCGACACCAAGGACACCGCCGTTGGTTGATACCCACTGATAGGTGGGATTGCCCGTGGGTGAAAGACCCACGGCGCCATCAGCACCGCTGACACCACAACTGCCGGTGCAGACGTCTGCCATCGCTGTGCCAGCAAAAGCGCCAAACAGAGCAAGGCAGAGGACCGAAGCATAAACTACAATACGGAAGTTCTTCATGAGGTTGCTAAGCCTTTCTTCCCACCTGGGAACCAATTAATTGGATAGATCCCGTGAAAAAGGCCCTGAGGTTAGTTCTGAAATGTGCAATTTTGGAACCAACCAAGCGAAACGATAGGTTTTGGAGCGTCGGGAAAGGCAATCAAAACAGTGAGTTAGAAGCGGATTTTCTCCTGTGCTCGGCGAATCTTCCCGGCAGAGACTGGAGTGTGCAAAGGAGTTCCCGTTGCTGCTCCAACTTAGGGAGAGATTTGCACAAGTCCTCAAACGAATACCCCAAATATCGGGGCGAAAAAACTCTTGGAGAAAAGGAAGTCTAAGGCATCAGGACTACCGTTACTCGTGTTGGTTCGGCGACTCGGTTTCCAGCATTTTGCTATAGGCTTCGCGGCGGGTCAGACCGCGTTCTTTGGCGGCGAGCTTTAACGCTTCCTTGCGGTCCAGCTTGGCTTGGCGGATGAGTTCGTCGACGCGGTCGGCTAGGGATTGGGCGGTGTCGCGCGCGGTTGAGGTTTGGCCAGGAAGCGGAGCGCCTATCAGAAGGGTGATTTCGCCCCTGACCGGATTTTCCTCGAGGGATGCAGCGAGTTCGGACAGGGTGGCGCGGCGGAATTCTTCGTGGAGTTTGGTGACTTCCCGAGCGAGGCAGGCGGGACGGTCTCCGAGGATTGCTAACGCATCGGAGATGGTTTCCGCGACGCGGTGCGGAGCTTCGTAAAGGATGAGCGTGCGATCTTCGATGCGAAGGCGTTCGAGGGCGCGCTGGCGTTCACCAGAACGTGCGGGAAGAAAGCCGACGAAGAGGAATTCTTCATTGGGCAAGCCGGAAGCCGAGAGTGCGGCGAGGAGTGCCGACGGGCCGGGGATTGGGATGACAGGAATTTGGTGGCGCGCGGAAAGGGTGACGAGGCGATAGCCCGGGTCGCTGACGAGCGGCATACCAGCGTCGCTGACGAGTGCGATTTTGGCGCCTTGCTCCATGGCCAGAACGAGTTCGGGTGCGCGAGTCATTTCGTTGTGCTCGTGGTAGGAGACGAGGGGTTTCTGGATGTCGTAGTGAGAGAGAAGCTTTTGCGTGTGGCGGGTGTCTTCGCAGGCGATCTGGTCGGATTCCTTGAGAATACGGAGCGCGCGGAGAGTGATGTCTTCGAGATTGCCGATGGGAGTGCCGACGAGGTAGAGACAGCCGGTTGGGCGCTGGAGCGAGTCAGGCATGGACGGATTCTAGCAGAAGTGTCTGGTCACAGGACGCCGTGGCGGAAGCGAACTGAGGAGGGCAAGAGCTGCGTGTTCAGATGCCGCCCTGAAAGGTCGGCGCTACATTTTCGGAGAGGCCTTGCGTGGTCTGAGGAGGTGAATGTGTGAGTTCTTGCTGCGTGGCTTGATCGAAGATGCCGCCCTAAAGGGACGGCACTACATTTTCGGAGAGGCATTTGCGTAAGGAAGGCGGTACAAAAGCGAGAATCGAGGGGCAAATCTGTGCGTGATATACTGAAAAATTCAGACCGAGTGCGAGGAGCGAGCAGTGCCACTGTACGAGTACGAGTGCACAAAGTGCCACCGGAAAACAGAGAAGATAGAGTCGGTCAGCGGGCCGCATTTGAAGAAGTGTCCGCATTGTGGCGGGAAAGTGGAGCAAGCGATTACAGCGCCGGCGATCCAGTTCAAGGGGTCGGGATGGTACGTGACGGACTATGCGGGAAAGAGTTCAGCGAAGGATTCGGCGGGGGAATCGGGTTCGAGCGAGAAGAGCGAGAAGAAGGAAACTACGAGCAAAGAAGGCACGGCTAAGGAGAGCACGGCTAAGGAAACGAAGGATTCGGGCGAGAAGAAGAGCGCGAAGAAGAAGTAGGTTGGTTCAGCCGAACGCGGAGAGGCTGTTGGAGACTAGAGTTTCTCCACAAGAGCACAGGCTGAATGCCTATGCCACCAAGGGCGCCGATCTGAAGATCGGCCACTACAAAAGAAAAGGCCGGCTTCAGAGAGCCGGCCCTACGAGAGCAAACTCAAAACCAGAAAAATTAGCGGTTATCGGGACGGCGCTTTAGCGTTGGGCGGTCATCGTCGGTGGAGTTTGGATCGGTCGTCTGCGTTTGCGTCTTCTGCTTGTCGGTCTGCTCGGTGCGAGTGCGCAGGGTCGGCTTGCCAGGGGCGTTGTCCACCGCTTTACGGGAGAACATGATGTTGCGGAGGCGCGCTTTTACGGCATCGAATTCAGACGTGGAGACGATGTACTCATCGCGCGCGGGGAGAATCGTGGCGATTTCCTTTTGGGCGTTTTCGATGCGTTCGGGCGTCGGAGGATGCGTTGAGAAGACCTTCGGGATTGTGCCCGGGCGGCGCTTTTCGTCGGCCTGAACGCGTTCAAAGAAGGTGATGTAGGCGTTCGGGTCGTAACCGGCCTTGTACATGTATTGCAGGCCGAGAAAGTCGGCTTCGCGCTCGAAGCTACGGCTGAATTGCAGAAACGCGAATGGAATTGAAAGATTGAGGCCCTGGTAGAGGCCGTATCCCGCCCAGCCGCCTGGACCGAGAAGAATCAACGGGATCATAGCGAGTTGCGCGACTTCAGCGCGCGATTGGCCGCGGGTGCCATGGCGCGCAGTGACGTGGGAGATTTCGTGAGCCATGACGCCGGCTAGTTCAGCCTCTTCGGTGGCGCGGAGGATGAGGCCGCTGTTCACATAGAAAAAGCCGCCCGGAAGGGCGAACGCGTTCACTTCGTCGGAGTCGATGACTTTGATGGTGAAGGGAACGCGGGCATCGGAGTTGCGGACAAGGTTCTGACCAACGCGGTTGACATATTCGACGACGATGGGGTCGTCGATGAGCTTGGAAGAGCGCTCAACTTCCTGGGCGTATTGTTTGCCAATGGCGATGTCGGTCTCGAGCGAATGCATGTTGAAGCCGCCGAGTTTGCGGTTGCCGATGGCGTCCACGTCCTGCTTGGAATTCTTGGGATGAACGGTTTCCTGCTGCTGGACCGGGGCATCGCGAGGGGGCTCGGAGCCAGTACTCTTTTTTGCATCCGGCTTGGACTTATCGGTTTGCTGCGGATCTTGTTTGGTGGAATCGGCCTTGGCGGAATCCGTTGTTTTGGAGGTGTCCGGCTTGGAGGCGTCCGTAGTAGGTTGTTGGGTAGTTGGCTGCTGCGCAGGGGCAGCCGATTGATCTTGGCCAGAGGATTGGCCAGATTGGCCGGGGGATTGGGCGTAAACCGGCAAGTAGGCGGGAATTAGGGCAATCGCCGCGGCGAGAGACAACTGAAGGGAGCGGCGGAGAATAGATTGCATGGGAGGAACCTCCTACAGGCGCAGTATACACCCGGCGTGAACGACGTGCCGGAGTTGTTCGTTAAGTGAGATGACGCGCTTACCCATAAGGTTGACTGGAGATGGTTGTTGGAGCCGTACCTGAGGGGAAAGAGGCGGTTGACACTCCTGCCGTGCACCTCTAAAGTCAAAATGGTCATGCCGGTCGCGAAAATTCAGATAGGGCAGCTTTGGAAGAATGAAAAGACCGGGGAAGTGTTCCTGGTGACGAGAGTCTATGCCGAGGCGCTGGCCACGATGGCAGTGCTGCGGAAGTCGGGCGCGGAGAATGAAGCGCTGATCCGAGTGAAGGTAGACCGAGTGCCGGGCGGGCAGACTCTAGCGGGGTATCTGCCGGCGCAGGACGATTAGGAAGTAAAAGACCAGAGTACGCTACATAGACCTGACTTCCATTTCCACCACGTTGTTTACCTTCATCATTTCCCTTTGTAGGAAAGGCTCGCCGTAGCGAACGCCGATCATGTCGCCGTAATGGCGAGCGATCTGGTTCATTTCGTCTTCGAGACGGTCGATGGCGAGAAATACTTTGCGTTTGCGGCTGGTTCCTTTGAACTGGGAATGGAAGGCTTTGATTGCCTTGTGGCGTTGGGCGAACTGAGCGGTAATGTCCACGACGAAGGTAGGGCGGATGTTGGCGAAGGCGGTGGAGTAGAGAATCTTGTGCGGGCGGAATGGCTCGCCTTCCATGGGAAGCTGCTTTAGGCCGGCGAGAAAGCAGCCCTCGTAGCACAGAGTTGAGGCGTTGTAGTGGTCGGGGTGGCGGGCCTCCCAGTAGGGAATGATGACGGTGCGAGGGCGGAGTTCGCGGATCGCGGCGGCGAGGCGGAGTTTGTGCTGGCGCGAGGCTCGAACATCGGAATCGGGAACGCCGAGTGTGCCGCGATATTTCACCTTGAGGATCTTGGCGGCGAGTGCGGCTTCTTTGGCGCGAGTCTCTGGAGCGCCGAGGGTGCCCATTTCGCCCGCGGTGAGGTCGAGGATGCCGGTTTTGTAGCCGGCCTGGGCCATTTTGAGCATGGTGCCGCCGCAGGTGAGTTCGACGTCGTCGGGATGGGCAGCGATAGCGAGAAGGTCGAGATTCATGGTGGCTCCGTGGGATAGGGCTTAGGGATTCTAGACCAATAGCGGGAGGATTAGAGATCGGAGATCGGAGATCAGAAACTGCGAGTGTGATAGGTTGGGGCGATGGAAATGAAATTGAATGAAAAAGTAGCTTTGGTGACGGGCGCAGGGAAGCGGCTGGGGCGCGCGGTGGCGTTGCGTTTGGCGAGTGAGGGGGCGGATGTTGCGGTGCATTTTGGGAAGTCAGAAGAGGAGGCGAGCGGGGTCGCAGCAGAAATTGAGGGGATGGGGCGGCGCGCAATTGCGATGAAAGCGGAGTTGGGCAGCGTGGAGGAGATTCGCGCGTTGGTGCAGCGGGTGACACACGAATTTGGGCGGATCGATGTGCTGGTGAATTGTGCGGCGAATTTTTTGCCTTCGAGCGTGATTTCGACGACGGAGGAGATTTGGGATTCTTCGTTGGATACGAATGTGAAGGCGCCGTTTTTTTTGGCGCAGGCTGCGGCGCCGTGGTTGCGACGTTCGAATGGAGTGATTGTGAATTTCGCGGATACGGGCGGGATTTTGGGCTGGCCGGGGTACATCGCACATTCCATTTCGAAAGCGGGAATGATCATGCTGACGAAAACTTTGGCGAAGGCGTTGGCGCCGGAAGTGCGCGTGAATGCGATTGCTCCAGGAACGATTACGATGCCGGGCGATCCGCCGGAGTGGGAAGCGGATTTTGTGAAGATTGCGCCGCTGAAGAAAACGGGAACGCCGGAGGATGTTGCGGAGGCAGTGAGCTACTTGGTGAGCGCGAAATTTTTGACGGGACATGTGTTGGTGCTGGATGGGGGACGCACGGTCTAGAGCAGGGTGACGGAGTAATGAACTATCGCGTTGTGTTGGAGTTACGCTATATGGTTTGCGACGACATTTTGCGAAGAACGGCTAAGAACGCGAAGCGTGATTCCGCCGTGCAGGGAATTGCGCGGCGGTGTATTCTAATAGGTTGAAAATGCTGTGAAGTTTGCGAGAGGCACGCATGGCGACAGCACATTCCCAATTTGGCGATGAATCGCAGGAGACACGGGTGGAAAACGAGACGGTTACGCAGCCGCATAACTTGGATGATTTGGAGATTCAAGAGTGGTTTGAATCGCTGGACTCCGTGCTGGAGGCGAGCGGCCCCGAAGTGGCACGTGAGATCGTGGAACGGCTGCGGTCGCACGCGACGGTGAATGGAATTGACCTGCCTTTTACAGCGAACACACCTTATACGAATACGATTCCCTTGCGGCTGGAGCCGCTGTTCCCGGGCGATCAGGAATTGGAGCGCCGCATCAAGTCATTGATTCGCTGGAACGCGCTGGCGATGGTTGTGCGCGCGAATCGCGAAGAGCACAACATAGGCGGGCACATTTCGACCTACGCTTCCGCGGCGACACTCTATGAAGTTGGCTTCAATCATTTTTGGCGAGCGCGCAACGAATCATTCGAAGGGGACACGATTTATTTCCAGGGACACGCGGCGCCGGGCATGTACGCGCGCGCGTTCATGGAAGGCAGGTTGAGCGTTGAGAAGCTGCAGAATTTTCGGCGCGAATTGAAGGCAGGGGGCGGGCTTTCGTCTTATCCGCACCCGTGGCTCATGCCGGACTTCTGGGAGTATCCGACAGTCTCGATGGGGCTGAGCCCGTTGATGGCGATTTATCAAGCGCGGTTCCAGCGTTATCTGGAAAATCGCGGGATGAAGCCCGCAACGGACGCGAAAGTTTGGGCATTCCTCGGTGACGGCGAAACGGACGAGCCGGAATCGCTCGGCGCAATTACGCTAGCTTCGCGCGAGAAGCTCGACAACCTGATTTTCGTCGTCAACTGCAACCTGCAGCGACTCGATGGGCCGGTGCGAGGCAACGGGCAGATCATCCAGGAATTGGAGTCCGCATTCCGCGGCGCGAAGTGGAATGTGATCAAGGTGCTTTGGGGCAGCGAGTGGGACCCGATTCTGGAGCGCGACACAGAAGGACTACTCGTCAAGCGCATGGGCGAGCTGGTGGACGGCGAGTATCAGAAGCTGGTTGTTTCGTCGGGCGCCTATGTTCGCGAACATTTCTTTGGGCACGACCCTCGGCTGTTGAAGTTGGTCGAACCGCTTCCGGACGAGGCATTGCGGCGTTTGCGGCTGGGCGGTCACGATCCGCGCAAGATTTATGCGGCTTATAAAGCGGCGGTCGAGCACAAGGGCGGCCCGACGGTCATCCTGGCCCGCACGATCAAGGGATACGGCCTGGGAGAAGCGGGCGAAGGCAAGAACGTCACGCACCAGCAGAAAAAACTGAATGAAGAAGAATTGAAGGAATTTCGTTCGCGCTTCGGCATTCCGCTGAACGACCAGGATTGCATAGAAGTGCCTTTTTACCGGCCCGCGGAAGACAGCGAGGAAATCAAATATCTTCGGGCACGCCGCGAAGCGCTTGGCGGTTATATGCCGGCTCGTGCAGTACGTTCGAAGCCGATTACAACCGACAACGAAGAGCTGTTCAAGGAATTCCACGAGGGCAGCGAAGGACGCGAAGTTTCGACGACGATGGCGTTCGTCGGCATGTTGCGCAAGTTGCTGAAGGACCCGGAGATCGGCAAGCTCGTGGTGCCAATTGTCCCAGACGAGGCCCGGACATTCGGTATGGAGTCTTTGTTTCGCACGGTCGGAATTTATTCGAGCGTCGGCCAAAAGTACGAACCAGTCGACGTGAACACGCTGCTTTATTACAAGGAAGCGAAAGACGGGCAGATTCTGGAAGAGGGAATCACGGAAGCGGGCTCGATGGCGTCGTTCATCGCGGCGGGCACGGCTTACGCAGCGAGCGGCATCAACACGATTCCGTTTTTCATTTACTACTCGATGTTCGGATTCCAGCGCATTGGAGACTTCATCTGGGCTGCGGCCGACATGCGGACACGCGGATTCATGTTGGGCGGAACCAGCGGACGCACGACATTGAGCGGCGAGGGTTTGCAACACCAGGACGGCAACAGCCACGTTCTGGCGCTGACCGTGCCGAATTTGCGCACCTATGACCCTGCGTATGCATACGAGATTGCCGTGATTCTGCA
>JAFDVY010000075.1 GCA_018268785.1 Acidobacteriota bacterium
CACCCGCACGGGCAGAAATACATACAACGTGCTGCTGACGGCGTACACGCAAGCTCCGGACGGAATGAGGCTGGCGCGTTCGCCTGCGTGGACAGTCGCAAAATACGAAGAGCTACCGACAAAGGAAAAACTGCTGCAGGATTCGAAAGCAGCGCTGGAAACGTTGAAAGCGCTGCGCAACGCGCCGATTGTGGACGAAGAATATCGCGGGCCGGTGCTGTTCGAGGCGGATGCCGCGGACGATGTGGTGGCAGGGCTCATCGGTGGAAACGTGTTGGGCCGGAAGCCCCAGTTGGGCGCGCCAAACCGGACCACGGGCGGATTTGCGACAAGCTATAAGTCGCGCGTGTTGCCAACCTTTATTGATGTGGTTGACGATCCGACGATGAAGGAGTTTCACGGAAAGAGTCTGGTTGGCGGATACGACGTGGACTCGGAAGGCGTGCGTTCGCAAGCGGTGAGCGTCATCGATAAAGGCGTGATGATGAATTACCTGCTGGGACGGCAGCCGATTCGCGATTTCCCCGCTTCGAACGGTCATGGGCGGGCTGCTCCGTCAACGCCCCCAGGGCCGAATCTCGGCGTGCTACTCGTAAAAAGTTCAGAGCCAAAATCGCTGGACGATCTGAAAAAAACAATGCTGGAACAGGTGAACAACCAAGGGCAGACGTTTGGATACCGCGTGGTGACGATGGGCGGATCCGCGCCGCGCTTGCTCTATCGCGTGTATGCAAAGGACGGGCACGAAGAGCTGGTGCGCGGCGCGGTGTTCAGCGAACTGGATTTTCGCGCGCTGCGGAGCGATTTGAGCGCGGCCGGAAACGATCCGCTGGTGAGCAACAGATTGGGCGGGGTCGCCAGCACGGTGATCAGTCCTTCCCTGCTGTTCGATGAACTTCAGGTGAAGCGTGCGGACACCAGCAAAGATAAGTTGCCGGAGTATCCAGCGCCGCCACTTGCGAGGAAATAACTCCTGCACAAATCATGAGCGACGAATTACAGCCTGACGAGGCAAGCGAATCGCGTGACGATGAGCCGCGCCAACAGCCGTTTGTCGAAGGGCTGAAGGAGCGGCTCGAATGGGCGGCGCGGATGTCGTTGCTCGTTTTCATTCTGGCGGCGGCCGCGTTTCTGAGCGCGATCACCGCGATGCGGATTGCGATACATGGGCGTGAAGTGAACATGCCCAATCTCGTTGGGAAAAATGTGAGCGAAGCGGGCAAGATGCTGCAGTCGGCCGGATTGGGTCTGCGCGTGGCGGATCATGTGTATTCGGATTTGCCGATTAACGTGGTGGTGCGGCAGACGCCGCCGCCGGGAATGCAGATGAAAGTAGAGCAGCAGGCGCACGTGGTGCTGAGCCTGGGGCAGCGGCAACTGCAGATTCCGGCAATCGAGGGAGATTCGTTGCGCGTTTCGCGGATTGAATTGCTGCGAGGCGGATTACAAGTAGGCGAGGTTTCGAATCTGCCGATGGCAGACCAGCCGGTGGATACGGTCGTGATGCAGAATCCAAAGCCGGGAGCTGGCGGCGCGACTCCGCGCGTGGATGTTCTCGTTTCGGCTGGGCCACGTGAAGCGTCCTACGTGATGCCGCACCTGGTGGGACTAAATGAAGAAGAGGCGCAGCGGCGGCTGGAAGCCAGCGGCATCAAACGGAAAGTAAACGGAGTTTCGGCGCCGCAGTGGCCGCACGGGACGGTGATCGATCAATCGCCGATGGCTGGGGCGCGGTTGAGCGCGGCGACGCAAGTGGAGCTCACTACGGCGGATTAGAACTACATCAATTTGAGCGATTGCTCGATTAGTTTTGCCGTTGCAGCGTGAATTTCTTCTTTGCCTTCATATTCCATCGAAAAATAGCCTTTGTAATTGGCTGCCCGGGCGGACACGAAATTGGCGGCGAGGTCTACCTGCATTTCTTTGCCCTGCGCAGTGGTTGAACTCGGCTTGACATGCGAGATGGCGTAGGCGAGCGGGAAGAGCGCTTTGACTGCATGGGCGGCGAAGACGGGGTCACCGGAACCGTAGGAGTTGCCGAAGTCGGGGAGCGCATGCACATAAGGATGATTGACCCTGGCAACGAGCGCCGCGATGAAAAGTGCGTCCTCGGCAACGAGGTTGTCGTTTTCCAGATGCACGACGACGTTCCTTGAGGCGGCATAATCCGCGACAGGCTTTAGGCTTTCCGCAGCGAGATCGATGTTGGGAGAACTCTTGGTGGAAGACATGGAGGTGCGCACGCTGGGCGAGCCAATGGCGACAGCAACGTCAATCCACTTTTTGGCCTCCGCCACGGATTTGGCGCGGGTGGCGGCGTCCGCATCGAAATAGCTGGTTTCCATGTCGGCAGCGATGTTAACGGCATGTGTTCCGGATTTTTCGAGCGCGTCGTGAAATTGATCGAGGTACCTAGGTTCCAAGGACTTGAAGTAGCGGTTGTAGGGTTCGATGTTGGTGACGTTGAATTTCTCGCGGACGTGGGCGCCGAAGTCTTTCATGTCGATGGCGTGGAGTTTGGGATCGCGCTCGTCGTTTTGCGGTGCGTCAATGATGAAGCGGAAAGCCCATGCAGAAATGGCGAGCCGGGCGCGGGGGGCGGACGGGAATTCAATATGAGGAGCTTTTGAATTCGGAAGTGCCGATGAAAGATCCGCCTCAAAGACTCCTGCCGCACACGCGGCAGACAACGCTCCCAAGAAGTTTCGTCTAGTGAAAATCACGTTCGCCTCCAGATTAGCTGAGGGAGGATATACGAATTCTGTCGTGCGTGGAACTGATCGCGGGCAAGTCCAGATGTGGGGCCATGGGAACAGCGATCGCTGATGTCGGTCTGTCAGGTACCACTGCGGGAAGCAAGCATTTTTTGCCCATGAACTAAGCGTACATTCCGGGCGGCGCGGCTCTGTCAGGCTTAAACAAAACCGCGCTCCTTGGAATTACAAATAGTTCATCTCTTTCCAATGCGAGACGGGCAACGCGACTTCACTTGGCCGTCTGTTTCTTGTGCAGGTTGGTGCAAACGTCCAGCGCGTTGTTGGGATTGATGGCGCTCTCGTCAAATTCGATGTGCTGGATGATTCCCTCTTTGTCGATGACGATGTTCGCGCGCTGCGCCCACTGGTAGTTTTCGCTCTTGACGTCGTATCCCTTGAGGATGCCGTAGTCCTTGAGCATCTTCTTGTTCATGTCGCTGAGGAGTGGAAACTTGACGTCGATCTGCTTGGCGAACGCTGCGTTTGCCGCGGGGGAATCCATGCTTACGCCGAAAACTGCCGTATCGTTTGGATCGATTTTACCGGAAGCGAGTCCAGCCTGGACCGCCTGAAGTTGTTTCGTTCAACCACCAGTGAAGGCCAGAACATACACGGCGAGAAAAACATTTTTCTTGCCGTGGAAGTCCGAGAGCTTGACGGGTTCCCATTTGTCGCTGAGTAAATTGAAATCTGGAGCCTTATCGCCTACTTTCAGGGTCGTCTTGGCGATTTGGGCCGAGTTTTGAGAATGTGCTGGCAGGGCGAGCGAAATGGGGAGCGCTGCAGCCAGCAAGAGTGAAGCAACCGCACGTCTAAATTGCAAATGGCCTCCTTGGTCGAACTAAGGAACTTTACCGCATGGAGAGGAACAAGAGAAATGGATTTCCGTGCAAGGAGCGGGGAACTTTTGAAGGAAGGCTGCGTATCAAGTGCAGCGGGAGGTGTGCCTGTGCCCCGAAGTCTTGCATGGATTGTGATTGTTGCGCTATTTGGCGTCTGTGGGAGCGCGGTTGAGTGCCAGGAAGGCGCGTCAATTCGCGCGAACGTGAACTTGGTCAGCGTGAGTTTTATAGCTCGCGATTCGCGTGGCGCTCTGCTGGACAAACTGACGCTGGATGACGTGGAAGTTTTTGAAGATTCCGTGCCGCAAAAGATTTCCTTTTTTGCAAAAAGCAGCGATGTGCCGCTGACGCTCGGATTGATTGTGGATGCCAGCGGGAGCCAGGAAAAGTTTTCGAAGAAGCATGAAAAGGATCTCGAAATATTTCTAAAGCGGGTACTTGGCCCAAAAGATCGCGTGTTTCTGCTGGGCTTTGGCAATCATCTGCGCCTGGTCAGCGATTTCACGCAGTCGGGTGACGAGGTCATCCAACACTTGAAGGAGTATGAGAAAAGTATGGGGCGCTTCCCCGAGATCGGACCGAGGGAAGACCGCGATCTGGGAACGGCTTTCTACGATTCAATCTATTACTCGGTTGTGGAGAAGCTGCAAAACGAGCCGGGGCGCAAGGCTTTGTTGATCTTCAGCGATGGTGAAGACAATTCCAGTTCCACCGACATGATGACCACGCTGGAAACGGCGCAAGCGGCAAATGTGCTGCTCTATACGATTCGCTACACGGAGACGAGGAAGAACGGACAATTGACTGCACGGAACAAATATGGAATCAAGGTGATGGACCGGCTGGCTAAAGACTCCGGTGGCGCGCACATTGACGCCAGGGCGATGGATCCGAAGGAATACTTCCAGCAGATTGCCGATGAGTTGCGCACGTCCTACACGCTTTCTTACTACCCGACGAATCCCATGAAGGATCAGAATTTCAGGCGCATCACCGTGCGGCCAAAGCAGGATGGCGTCAAGATTCGGACGAAAAGCGGCTATTTCGCTCGATCCAGCGAGAACACCAAGTAAGCGGCTGCCTCTCAGGTGGATGGAGCAAGGAACAGGCAGGCAACCCAAAGATGCTGCCAGGTGCATCCCAGCAAGGGGCAAAGTCTGGCCAGACCTGTCCGAAGGGGCAACTTTAGCCGAGCACCTGACCGACAGTTCAGGCTATACTTGAAACGTTGCGCGCGGAACCTGCTACCTGCCCTTGGGGTATTCCAGTCCTGAAGCCGGCGCGGCGACCCAAATTCAGATGGTGAGGTGAAGTTTGCGCCGAAATCTGTTCACGCTCGTCACAGCTTTTGCGTTCGCGATGGCCGGCGAGGCTACCGCCCAAAGCCCCGCGGCACAGAATCCACCAGCCCAGTCCAATCCCACGTCGGTCACCCTCCAATCCAAGAAAAGCAATACGAAGGAAGCCAAACAGCCGAAGAACAAGAAAAAGGCGGAAGAGTCTGCTGACAACTCCGCAGCGCCGGACAAGGTACTTTACGACCGTGCGATGAAGGACATTAAAAAGGGCCGCCAGGAAGTCGGGCGCCTGACACTGCAGACATTGATCAACACGTATCCGGACAGCGAATATCTGGCCAAAGCGAAACTGGCGATCGCGGATTCCTATTACAAGGAAGGCGGCACGGCGAACCTGACCCAGGCAATCGCCTCGTATAAGGACTTCATAGTTTTCTTCCCCTTCCTGCCGGAAGCTCCGTACGCACAAATGCAAGTGGCGATGACGCATTACAAACAGATGGAAAAACCGGATCGCGACCGCACGGAAGCGCGTGCGGCGGAAGATGAATTTCAGACGTTTCTCGCGAAGTATCCGAACGATCCGCTTGTTCCACAAACAACGCAGCACTTGCGCGAAGTGCAGGAAATCCTGGCCGAAGGTGAGTTTCGCGTCGCTTACTACTATTTCGTGAAGCCGGACCGCCGGGCTGCTGCCGGGCGTCTGATCTCGCTGACAAAGCGGTATCCGCTTTACAGCCAGTCAGACAAAGCGCTCTGGATGCTTGGCGACATTTTCGAAAAGAGCGAGAAGAAGGAGATTTCCGCGATCTACTTGTCGCGCATCGTGCGGGATTACCCGCTCTCTCCTTTGGCGGGGCAGGCTAAGGAGAAGCTGGTGAAGTTTGGCGTGCCTGTACCGCAGCCCGATCCAAAGGCGCTGGCGTGGATGCAGGCGGAACAAAGTGCGCCGCGCGAGAAGCCAGGAATGTTTGACAAGCCTATGTCCCTCATTAGAACTGGCCCGAAGAGGGAAAAAATGGTTGCGGCGCACAGCGGCACACCACAAATGCAGCCGGATACGGACAATGTTTCCGTTGCGGACATATTGACTGGCGGCGGTGGTCAAGCGCGTTTGGGCGCAGCCGGCGGATCGACTCCTGCCGCAAATACTGCGGTAGTGGAAGTGGCGACACCGGGCAGCGGTGCCAGCGGCGGTTCGACGGTAGAGTCTCCGGCGGATTCTCAACCCACAACGACAGATCCAAATGCAAATGGTGCGCCCCCGGCGGATTCCACCGCAGCTCCTGCGACAGGTACGACACCGGATGCCACAGGTACTGCTCCAGCCACAACTCCGGCTACAGACGGCACGCAGCCGGCTAGCGGCCAACCCTCTGCGGACGGAACCAAGCCGCCAGACGGCTCGCAAACACCAGCGAACTCTAACGGCAAGGAATCCACCAGCAAAAAGAAAAAAGGGATCAAGAAGATCATTCCTTGGTAGTCCTTTAGGCGGAAGCCTCGTCACGGGCAGTTTTGACCGCAATTTGGCCGAATTCAGGACAGTTATCCAACTGGGCACGCCCCGTGTCTACTTCCGACACACTGCAGTTCCAACTTCGTTGACGCACCCTTCTCTGGGTGCTCCAATACGAGAGTGGTACCGTGTCTGCGGCCATTCGTGCCGTGGCATGTGGGTTCCCGGAGGACCTTTCGGTGGCCAAGATTCTCGTTGCGGACGACAACAGCAACATTCAAAAGATGGTGGGGCTTGCCCTGAAGGATCAGGGCATTGACGTCGTTGCCGTGGGCAATGGTGAAGCCGCTGTTCGCAAAATCTCCGACGTAAAACCGGATTTGGTGCTTGCCGACGTTTTCATGCCGGTTCGAAATGGCTATGAAGTCTGCCAGTACGTGAAGGGTGATTCCGCTCTCGCGCACATCCCTGTGATTTTGCTAGTTGGCGCCTTCGATCCGCTCGATGAGCAGGAAGCACAGCGGGTTGGCGCCGATGGCGTTCTCAAGAAGCCTTTTGTACCACCTGACCCGCTGATTTCCATGGTGAAGTCTGCGCTAACACGAGCTGGCGTTTCACTCGGCCCGAAAGAACCAGAGCCGGAACCGGTAAAAGCGGAACCGTTCAAACCGCTGGCTATGAACACTGCGCCTCCACCTCCCATCGTGGAAGAAACGCCCCTTGAAGACATTCCCGTGCGGCCTGCGCCAATCAGCATTGATCGCGGAGCCCAGCCCTTGGCCTTTGGTAATTTGCTGGAAACCACCCCCGAGGTTGAACAGGATGTTGCCGAGCTTGTCTCCCCTCCGCGGATGGAAAGAGATTGGAAGTCGGGTTCCGAAGACGAAGAGATGGACGTGGAAGAAGAAACGGAAGAGTCCGGTCCTTCGTGGCGTCCCGGCGGAGCCGATTTAGAGGATGATGGAATTCCCGCGGGCAAGAAAGACTGGCGCGAAGCCGCGTTTGCAAATATTTCCGATGCCCCGTCGACGCCCGCATACAGCGGGGATTCGGAAGTAGAATCCGCTGCCGAATTGGTCGGCGCCGAGCAAAATGCAAGCCCCGCTCCATCGGCCTATGCGAGCGGCAATTCCTGGTCTTCGCCTGCAAGTGGGAGTGTTCCTTCGCCCGAAGCAATTGTGATGCCTGACATTATTTCCGTCACCCAGGTGCAAGCGTCCGTGCCGGTCGAAGCACCGGCGTCCGCTGCCGCTGAACCTCCAGCGCCCCCCGCACCGGTGGAAGTTGCTGCGCCTGCGAACAATTCCTGGATGAGCGTTGCGCCAAGTCCATGGGATGCGGAAGTCGCCAAGGCGAGCAAGCTTGCCGCAACATGGGATACGGCCGTTGCTGTGGCAACCGAGCCTACGCCAGTCTCTGCTACCACGACGACCTCAGTAGCGGATATTGCGCCGGATCCAACTCCCGAACAAGTTGCAGCTGCTTTGCCTGCTTCTGCAGTCGAAGAAATTCGCGAAGAAGCCGCGCATGTAGTCGAGCAGGCCGAACCGGAAGTTCCACAAACCGCGCCTTCGACGCACGCGCCAGCGGCTTCTGAGCCGAATCTGGACGAGATGGTCGCAAAAGTCCTCTCCAGGATGGACCCATCAGTCCTCCAAGCGATGACCAAGGAACTTTTGAAACCAGTTATTGAGTCCATTGTCCGCGAAGAACTCAACAAGAAGTAGTTCCCTTTTCCAGTTCAAGTATTCTGCGGATCCCGCGGGCCGCGTTGACGCGCTCTGTTTTCTCCCCGTATAGTTAAAAATTACCTTTTCACGATTGTTGCAAGCAGTGCGTCCCCTTTTGGGGAGAGGAGTATTTCGAGGAATGGCTCGCGAAATCGCCAAGGCGTACGATCCGCAGCTCATTGAGGGCAAGTGGGCCGAATTCTGGGCGAACGGCGATTTGTTCAAAGCCGATCCGGCGGCTCCTGGACCCGCGTTTTGCATCGTAATTCCTCCGCCGAACGTGACCGGTTCGCTCCACATCGGCCACATGCTGGATCACACGCAAATCGACATATTGACGCGCTGGCACCGCATGCGCGGATTTAACACGCTTTATTTGCCAGGAACGGACCATGCCGGGATTTCCACACAACGCGTTGTGGTGCGGCAGCTCGCCGAACAAGGTATCAACTACCGCGACCTGGGCCGTGAGGAATTCGTAAAGCGTGTCTGGAAATGGAAAGAAGAAAGCGGCGGAACCATCCAGCGACAGATGCGCCAAATTGGCGAGAGCTGCGACTGGTCGCGCGAGAAATTCACCCTCTCTCCCGAACTTTCGCGCGTGGTGCGCGAAGTGTTTGTGCGGCTGTACGAAGAAAACTTGATCTATCGCGCGAACCGGATGATGAACTGGTGCCCGGTCTGTTTGACTGTGCTGAGCGACCTTGAGGTATTGCACGAAGAGCGCCCGGGGCATTTGTGGCACATCAAATATCCGGTTGCCGGTACAAATCAATTTCTGGTGGTAGCCACAACGCGGCCGGAAACGATGTTTGGCGATACAGCGGTGGCCGTAAATCCGGAAGACGAGCGTTACCAGGGATTGATCGGCAAGAAGGTAAGACTACCGTTAACGGATCGCGAGATACCTGTCATCGGCGACTCCTACGTGGATAAAGAGTTCGGTACCGGCGTGCTGAAGATTACTCCTGCCCACGATCCGAACGATTTTGAAGTTGGCAAGCGCCACGACCTCCCCGTGATTGACGTGATGACCGACGACGGTCACATGAACTCGAACGCCGGCGCCGCTTACGCCGGTATGGATCGCTTTGCCGCGCGCAAAAAAGCCGTTGCTGAGTTGCAAGAGCAGGGGTTGCTCGAAAAGATCGTGGACCACACGCATGCTATCGGCCTGTGCGAGCGTTCGAAAACCGTGGTTGAGCCGCGCATTTCGACGCAGTGGTTCTGCGCGATGAAGACCCTGGCGGAACCGGCGCTCGCGGCAGTGGAACGCGGCGATATTCAGATCATTCCGGAAAACCGCCGCCAGGAATATCTCTTCTGGATGCGCAACATCCGCGATTGGACACTTTCGCGCCAGCTTTGGTGGGGCCACAGAATTCCTGCATGGTATTGCGAAGAAAACGGTCACGTGACCGTGTCGCGCGAAGATCCGAGCGCGTGTGCAACGTGCGGCTCAAAGAAGTTGCAGCAAGATCCCGATGTGTTGGACACCTGGTTCAGTTCGGGCTTGTGGCCATTTTCGACGCTCGGTTGGCCGGAAGAGACGGCTGATTTCAAACGCTACTATCCGACAAACGTGCTCATCACCGGCTACGACATTTTATTTTTCTGGGTCGCGCGCATGGCGATGCTGGGAATTCACTTCACGGGCCAAGTACCGTTTCGCGCGGTGTACTTACATTCACTCGTCAGGACGGGATCAGGCGAGAAGATGTCGAAGTCGAAAGGCACGGGCCTCGATCCGGTTGCGTTGAATCAGCAATATGGAACAGACGCCATGCGATTCTGCCTGGCTTCGATGGCTGCGCCGGGAACTGACATTGTTTTGTCTGAAGACCGTTTGCTCGGGGCTCGCTCATTTGCAAATAAAATCTGGAACGCTGCGCGCTTTCTCTTCGTGAATTTGGAGAAATACGAACAGACAGGCCCCTCTCTGGAAAAGCTGGCATCACCGGAAGTTCGTGCAGGTGCGCCATACTGCGTTGGCGAAAAAGTTCCACTCGCGGATGCCTGGCTTTTTGCCCGGCTGGCTGAAACCACCGAAGCAGTGAACAAGGCCCTGGAAACCTACTACTTCCACGAGGCCGCACAGCAGATTTATCAATTCTTCTGGGGCGATTTTTGCGACTGGTACATCGAATGGGTCAAGCCGGAGCTGCAAAGCCCCAGCGCAGAGCGCGCCGAAGTCGCATGGAAGAACCTGTTTGCGGCATTTGACGCGGCGCTTCGATTGCTGCACCCGATTATGCCCTTCTTGACTGAAGAGCTTTGGCATCAGCTTCCGCAAAAGGCCGGTGCGCGGTCGATTGCCCTCGATTCCTATCCTGCTGCAGCGCAACGCTGGAAAAATGCGGATGCGTTGAGAGAATTCGCATTCCTGCAGGATGTAATCAAAACGTTGCGCGAAGTGCGAGCGCAGATGAAACTCGACCCAAAGAAAAAGGTAAAGGCGGAGTTTTCGAGTGCTGAGCCTTTGTTGCGTTCTTCACTTTCCGCAAACATCGATGCCGTTTCGCGACTCGCAATTCTCTCCGAGCTGGCCATCTCGGCGGATCGGCTTCCGCAATCCGGCGGCTCAGTACGCTCCACCGCTCAGTTCGACTTGCGCATTGAGTATACCGACGTAGTGGATGTGGCCGGCGAATCGGTTCGCCTGAAAAAGGAAATTGAAGGGCTGGCGAAAGCGATCCAATCCAAAGAAAAGCAGCTTTCGAACGAAACCTTCCGCAGCCGCGCCCCTGAGAAAATCATCAAAGAAATGGAAGCCTCGCTGGCCGAGCAGAAGATCGAACAGGGAAAACTGCAAGACCGCTTGTCTCAACTGGGTAGTTGAGTCATAGTCCACCGAACAATATGAACTGGGATTCGGAATACGTTTCAGGGCTGGTGCAGCGCGCGTTGGCCGAAGATGTCGGCTCGGGCGACGCTACTGTGCTGGCCACGATTCCCGCCACGGCAATCGGGCATGCCCACATCCTGGCCAAGCAGGATTTGATTTGTGCCGGCCTGCCACTCGCAAAAGCCGTGTTCCGTGCCCTCGATCCGGCTATGCAAATCGAATTTCGCGCACAGGATTCAGTCGCCGTTGCAAATGGTCACGACCTTCTGCATCTCGACGGCGCGGCACGCGCCATTCTGACCGGCGAACGTACCGCGCTCAATTTTCTGGCTCATCTCAGCGGGATTGCCACGTTGACTCACAAATTCGTGGAGAAACTTACGGGAACGAATTGCCGCATCCGCGATACCCGCAAAACCACGCCGGGACTGCGTCTGCTCGAAAAGTACGCTGTTAAAATGGGCGGTGGAACCAATCATCGCATCGGGCTGTACGACGCCGTGCTGCTCAAGGAAAATCACATTGCGCTTGCGGGAGGAGTTCAACAGGCCCTCGCTCAAGCGCATTCCTACACCGCATTACACGCGCGTCCGGCCGCCATGACCGCATACGAAGAAGTTGATCCTCCTTCCCGCACCGTGGGTATGCCATTGCCTGTTCAAATCGAAGTGCGGAATCTGGCCGAACTTCGCCAGGCAATCGAGGCCGGAGCGGATTCGGTTTTGCTGGACAACATGGATGTCGAGCAGGCACGGGAAGCCGTCGGACTCGCCAGGAGTTTGCGAGCCAGCGTGCTTATCGAAATCTCCGGAGGCATTACGCTCGAAAATGCGCGTGCCTACGCCGAAACGGGAGCCGATTTTCTCTCCTCCGGCTCGCTCACCCACTCTGCACCTGCCGTCGACCTGAGCCTGCTTGTAGACAACATCGTGGCCAAGTAAGCTTTGACTCGCCAATTCCCTCATGCCGAAAGCGAAATCATCGCTGCCAGAAACGACGGACCGCCGCATCACCGCGCTCGTCACCTTGCTGGCTGAAAACGCAACGATCATCATCAGCGGCACGCGCATTGCTCGTGAGATCGGTGTTTCGCGTTCAACAGTCTGGCGCTGGGTGCAGCGCTTGCGCGAACTCGGCGTGCGGGCCAAGGGCCACCCGCGAACTGGCTACTATCTCGAAAAGGTTCCCGATCTTCTCACGCCGGATATGCTCAAGACTCGGCTAAAGGGCAGCATTTTCGGCAGGCACATCCACCACTATCTGAAGGTCGACTCCACGAATCGCGTCGCAATGGAGCTCGGTTATTCGAACGTACCGGAGGGGGCAGTCGTGCTCGCGGAAGAACAGACAGCGGGACGCGGACGCGCCGGCCGAGCTTGGCACTCGGAACGCGGCACTGGAATTTATGTCACGCTGCTGTTGCGCCCCAAGATCTCGCCGGTCCAGGCGCCGCTGCTCACAATGATGGCGGGACTTTCCGCGCGAGCGGCAATTCAAGCGCAGACTGGCTTGACCCTTGACCTGAAATGGCCGAACGATCTGATGCTTAATGGAAAAAAGCTCGGCGGCATCCTGACGGAAATGCACGCGGAACCTGCCCAAGTGCGGTTTGTGATTGTTGGTATCGGCGTCAACGCGAACCAGGAGAAATTTCCAGCCGAGCTTTCTTCCATCGCCACTTCCCTGCGCGCACAAACGAGCCGCTCGATCTCACGCATGGAATTGCTGGTCCGTTTGCTGCGCGAATTCGAAACCGATTACAATCGTTTTTTGCGCGATGGCGCGGCCAGTGTCACCCAACGATTCGAATCGGTTTCCAGCTATGCGCGGGGCAAGCGCGTAATCGTTTCAAACGCCGCGGAAACCTATGCCGGTGTGACAGCCGGACTCAGCCCCGAAGGATTGCTGCGAGTGGAACGCGAAAGCGGAAGTATCGTTACCGTGATCGCGGGTGATGTGAGAGAGGCAAGCTAAATGCTTCTTACGATTGACGTCGGAAATACCAATAGCGTCTTGGGCGTTTTCCGGAGCGAGGAGTTGATCGCGCACTGGCGCCTCACGACCGCGCGCCTGCAAACTGTGGATGAATACGGCGTTCTGACGCGCAACCTCTTCACGCTGAAGGATCTCGATCCGAAATCCGTAAGCGGGATCATCATCAGCTCCGTGGTTCCCCCCGTGAATTGGACACTCGGCGAAATGGCAAAAATCTATTTTGGGCAGAAGGCCCTGTTCGTTGAGCCCGGCGTGAAAACCGGCATGGCCGTTCTAGTCGACAATCCGATGGAAGTGGGGGCTGATCGCATTGTGAACGGGGTCGCCGCATTCCATCAATATGGCGGGCCGTGCATCGTAGTTGATTTTGGCACTGCGATTACATTCGACGCAATTTCGGCAAAAGGCGAGTATTTGGGCGGAGTGATTGCTCCGGGAATCGGAATCTCCTCGGAGGCGTTGTTTGCGCGCGCCGCGAAATTGCCTCGCGTGGAACTCAAAGATCCCGGAAAAGTCATCGGAACAAATACAGTCACCCACATACAAGCCGGTCTCTATTACGGGGCCGTGGACATGGTGGACGGGATGTTGCAACGCATGAAAGCGGAGTTGGGCGGAAACGTGAAGGTGGTAGCGACGGGCGGCCAGGCGAACCTCGTGGCAAAAGGCTCGAAGCACATCGAGCACACCGACGATTTTCTGACGCTGACAGGATTGCGTCTGATCTGGGAAAAGAATCAGCCTCTCGATGCTCTCAAGAAGGCCGACAAAAAGGCGGGTCAGTAAATTTCGGAATGAGCGGCTGGAATTATTTCAACTACTTCACGGAAATTGAAGAATATTTCTGGAAAAAACGCGGCGCGAATTTGCTGGTGTCTCCGCTCGATTGGGCCATCATGGAATCGTGGCAGCAGGCAGGTGTGTCGCTAGAAGCCGCTCTAAAAGGGATTGACCGCGCGTTTGAAAGCCATACGCGCTCGCGCCGTGGTGGCAAACCAATGAAGAGCCTCGCCTACTGCACGGACGCAGTGTTGGAAGCGGCGGCAGAGGCTAAGGAAGCCGCGGCAGGCGGCCATTCTGGCGCCGCTGCCCCAAGGAAGACTGAACCGTTTTCTTGCGACGCATTACGCGCTCATTTTTTGAAAAACCGTGACCGGATCGAGCAAGTCGCTGCGAACACCGCGTCAGCTCAACCAGAACTCTCAGCCCTCTTGCATTCTATGGCGCTATCGCTCGGACAATGTTCTGCCATACTGGAGTCGCCCGCGACAATTGACCTGGAAGATCTGGAGCGGCGGCTCACCGTGCTGGACGACAAGATCCACGCGGCGCTACTGCAGCAAGCGGGAGTCGAGATGCAGTTGCGCCTAAGGCGAGAAATGGACGGCCAGCTCGCCTTGCATCGCGGGAAAATGCGCGCGGAGCAGATTGCGCTGATCGAGCGGCAATACCTGCACAAGCGACTGCTTGAGGAATTTCGCCTGCCGCGGCTCAGTTTGTTTTATTTGCAGCACTAGATGGCTGCACGGCAATCAACGCTACACTTTCATCGCAAATCGGAGCAGAATGGGGCTTGCAGAATGTCGGAAGAGTTCATGGTATCAATCGAGAAACTTGTCTACGGCGGCGACGGGCTTGCGCACGAAGGCGAACGAACCGTGTTCGTGCCGTTTGTGTTGCCCGGCGAAGAGGTGCGCGTCGCACTGAAGTCGCAGAAGAAAAAACTGGCTTGGGCGAATCCGGTGGAAGTCACCAAACCTTCGGCATCACGCATTGCGCCGAAATGCTCCCATTTTAAGACCTGCGGCGGCTGCCAGTACCAGCATATTGAAGCCGGGGAGCAAACGCGCTTCAAAGTGGGCATCCTGAAAGAAACGTTGTCGCGGCTCGGTGATATTCGCTGGGAAAATGAAATTCACACGCACACCTCCGCTCCCTACGAATATCGCAACCGCGCACAATGGGCTGTGCGTACCGCCAAACCGCGCGCCATCGGTTATTTCCTTCCGCAAAGCTCAAATATTGTTCCGATTGACGAATGTCCGGTCCTCTCTCCTCTCCTTGCTCGCACCTTTCACCAACTTCAAGAGCTGACGCGCTCCAATTCCCTGCCCGGTCAGATTCAGGAGATTGAAGCCTTCGCGGACTCCAACGATGAAAAGCTCGCGCTGAACGTGGCCTTCCACGAATTCGAACAGCATCCCGAAGCCCTGTTCAAGTTTTTCCGCGACGCCCTGCCGCAGCTTGACAGCCTGTTATTGCTCGACCAGAAGAAAAACCAGTTCAAACTCTCCGGTCCGGGTTTTCTCGTCCACAAGGCCGGAGGTTTCGATTTCCACGTCAATCATCTTTCTTTTTTCCAGGTGAATCGCTTTCTTATCGAAGGCCTCCTGCAGTCCGTAATCACTGGCAAGAAAGGATCGCTTGCGCTCGATCTCTATTCCGGAGTCGGGTTCTTTTCCCTGCCGCTCGCAAAGTCCTTCGAACGTGTAATCTGCGTGGACGCAAATCTTTCCGCAATTCGAGACCTGCGCACCAACGCCGAGGCCGCCAACGTTGCCGTCACTTCTCACAACGTCCACACCGAGGAATTTCTGAAAAAGTTCACTGAGAAACCAGACTTGGTTGTTCTGGATCCGCCGCGTTCTGGCCTCGGCCAGGCTGCGACCGCGAAGCTCGCGCAACTTCAGTCGCCGC
>JAFDVY010000076.1 GCA_018268785.1 Acidobacteriota bacterium
CTGAATTGAATTTCTTGCAGATGACGTTTGCCGGGGCTTATACCCCTTTTTACCTAGAATTTCGTCGCTTCTGTGAACTGGAATCCATTGATTTTCATGGCAGGAACCACCATTTCAAACGCTTCTTCCCCCGTCGAACGCACCGCCGGGCTCATCATTTTCACATTTCGCAGCATTTCCAGCACCGACTGGTTGAACCGGAAATTCCGCGCCGCCGTTGTAACTTTACCCTTTTGCACGCGGAACAGGCCGTCCCGCGTCATCCCGGTCATCACCTTTTCATACGGATCCACTTCGCGGATGTACCAAAGCCGGGTCACCAGCAGCCCCTCATCTGTGGAAGCAATCATTTCTTCGATTGAAGATTTGCCGCCGGAGAACACCAGATTCATTGGGGCTTCGCCGTATTCGTTTGGCAGGGCAAAACCGTGCCCAGTCGGTTTTTTCCTGGCACGCTTCGCGCTCGCCCGGCTGTAAACGAGATTCCGTGGAATGCCCTTATCCACCAGGATCACGCGTTGCCGCGGCATGCCTTCCCCGTCAAAAGGCGCCCCAAGCTGTCCAGGGTGATATGCGTCGTCGCATACAGAAATGTTCTCGCCAAAAAGTGGCTTGCCCATGCGGTCGTTAAAACAAGACCGTTTGTCTTCCAGCGCGGTCGCGGAAAAATCATAAAAAAGAAAACCCACCAGATCGAGCACGGCAGCCGGTTCGAGGATGACAGTGTATTTTCCGGGCGCCAGTTCCGCGGCGCTCGTCGCCACCTTCGCTTTCCTGCTAGCAGTCTGAGTGAGCGCCTGTGGGGCAAGGTCGCGAACATCCGCAGCATTTCCCTTCGCCCAACTCGTCGCGGCGCCTTCTTGCATCGTGATCGAAAATTCCGATCGTGTCTGGCGATACGAAGCAAAAAGCCCGCGCGAATTTCCTAGAGCCGATTGCATTTGCCCGCTGACGAAAATTCCCGCCGCGACCTGTCCCGCTTCTACAGCCAGATCGCACGCCCTTCGAACGGCGCGCGCGCGATCCGCTGCGCTCAATTCCGCAGTCGACTTCACAAATCGCTTCACACCCGCATATCGCTGCTTGCCAGGCATCGGAAGCAAATGTGGAGCCTTGGGCTGACTCGCGGCCAACGAAAGCGAGGACTCAATAGCCGCCCGCAAAGAATCTTCGTCCAGCTTGTTCGTGGTGACGCGCGACGTCTTGCCATCCAGAACAGTCCGGACCGAAACGGTCAATCCGTGTTCCGCCACATTCTGATGAATGCCATTGTTCGCAAATCTCGTCAAAGCGTCGAGCGTTTCGTCCAGATGAACTTCCGTCTCTTCCGCACCAGCTTCCTTGCCCAAGCGGATCACCGTTTGAATCAAGCTGTGTAGTCGTTTCTCAGAAGAAAGCGCGTTGGCGTCTATCGGTTGCGTTTTGTTCTTCGCGCTCATTTGTCGTCGAACGCCGTCCCGATGTTCACATTGCGAAATCGCGCAGGCGAAGCGCCATGTCCCGTGCCCATCGTCTGCATCGGCTGCCCTTTGCCGCAGTTCGGCGTGCCCCAGAGGGTCCAGTAGTCGCGCGAACAGATGGCATCGCACGAATTCCAGAATTCCGTCGTGATGCCGCTGTAGCTCGGATTCTTCAGCATCCGTACTTTCTTGCCGCTCTTGATTTCCCATCCAATTTCCGTCGAAAACTGAAATTGATACCGGCGATCGTCAATGGACCACGACCGGTTCGTGTCCATCAAAATCCCATCCTCCGTGTCCGCAATCAGGTCGTCCTCTTTCCACGTTCCCGGCTTCAAACTGATATTCGTCATGCGGATAATCGGCAGGCGGTTCCAGCTCTCCGTGCGCATCGTTCCCGAAGAACGCGTTAGCCCGACGAGATGCGCCGTCTCGCGATTCGAAAGATAGCCGCGGAACTGCCCATCTTTTATGATGTCCGTGCACTGCGCCGGCACGCCTTCATCGTCGTACGCAAACGTTCCCAGACCGGGCCCGTGCTCCAGGCGGGCATCCGCGACGACATTCACTATTTCCGTTCCGTATTTCAGCGTGTTCAATTTATCCAGGGTAAGAAAACTCGTCCCGGCAAAATTCGCTTCCTGGCCCAGCACGCGATCCAACTCGATCGGATGTCCCACCGATTCATGAATCTGCAATCCCAACTGACTGCCACCCAAAATCAATGTGCCCTTCTTCCGCGGGCATTGTGCCGCGGAATGTAATGCAACCGCCTCTTCTCCAACGCGTCCCGCATGCCTGGCCAAATCCATCTCTTCGACCAACTCATACCCTTGCAGTGCGTGCTGCCCGCCAAAACTGTTTGGATACGAGCGCTTCTGAATCTCCTCTCCCTGGTACGAAGTCGCAACCATTCCGCAACCCGAAATCACTCTGTTCTGGTGAATCCGCGAACCAATGCTCGATGCAAACCACGATTCAATCTTGCGAAATTGCAGATCTGTCTCGGTTAGGGTAACGCCTTTCACCCGCCGCATTTCGCCGTCCGCTTTCAGCAGCAATTCCAGTTGCACCTCCAGTGGAATTGCAAACGGATCTTTCCGAAACGGGCTCTGCCAGCTGTCCACATACGCATCTTCCGGAGCCATCACTACGTCGCCCCGCTTCGCCAACGCGGAAGCTTTCGCGATCTTCACCGCTGCCGCAGCGCACGCCGCTACGCCATCCTTCGTCAACTTGTCAGTAGAAGAAAAACCCCACGCGCCGTCCACCAATACGCGCACGCCAATCCCAATTGACTCCGACTGCGCCAGCGTCCCAACTTCTCCATTTTTTGTCGTCAGATCCCGCTGCCGCAAATGCATGACGCGCGCGTCGGCGTAAGACGCGCTGCGAAGCTTTGCGATGTCCAATGAATGTCCGGCCAAGTTCCACATGGGGGTGTCCTAGCTTATCAAAGAAAAAGGCGCTCACCGTGGTGAGCGCCTTTTGTTCTGCGATTTTTGGGAACTTAATTACGTGCCCTCTTGCCACGACGCCAGATAGTGCTCCTGCTCCGGTGTCAGTTTGTCCAGCTTGTGTCCCATCGATTCGAGCTTGAGCCGTGCAATCTCCTTGTCCAGATGCTCGGGCACAACGTACACCTGCGCCTTCATGTCCTTCGCATTCTTCACAAGGTATTCCGCGGAAAGCGCTTGGTTGGCAAAGCTCATGTCCATCACGGACGCCGGATGTCCTTCCGCTGTCGCGAGGTTCACCAAACGGCCTTCGCCAATCAGATTGATCTTGCGTCCATCCTTCGTGGTGTATTCGTCCACCAGCGGGCGCACTTCGCGCTTGCTGCTCGAGCGGCTTTCGAGCGCAGGAATATCGATTTCCACGTTGAAGTGCCCGCTGTTACAAACCACAGCGCCGGACTTCATCGCGTCAAAATGCTCGCCTCGAATCACGTCCTTGTTCCCGGTAACCGTAATGAAAATGTCGCCTTCCTTCACCGCATCGGCCATCGGAAGCACGCGGAAGCCGTCCATCACTGCTTCGATTCCCTTCACCGGATCGATTTCCGTCACAATCACATCCGCGCCCAATCCCTTCGCGCGCATCGCCACGCCGCGGCCACACCAGCCATAGCCTGCAATTACGACCTTCAATCCTGCGAGAAGAATGTTCGTCGCGCGAATCACGCCGTCCAGCGTGCTCTGTCCCGTTCCGTAACGGTTGTCGAAAAAATGCTTCGTCTGTGCATCGTTCACCGCGATCACGGGAAACTTCAGCGTGCCATCCTTTGCCATTGCGCGCAGGCGAATCACACCGGTTGTCGTCTCTTCCGTTCCGGCAAGCATATTCTTCACCAAATCCGTGCGCTTGGTGAGCAGCATAGTCACCAGGTCGCAGCCGTCATCCATCGTCATCTGCGGCTTGTGATCGAGGGCCACGCTCAAGTGCGAGTAATACGTCTCGTTGTCTTCGCCCTTAATCGCGTACGTCGGAATGTTGTAATCGCGGTTCAGCGAAGCGGCCACTTCGTCCTGTGTTGAAAGCGGATTCGAAGCGCACAGCACGATGTCTGCCCCGCCGTCGCGCAATGCGATCATCAAATTCGCCGTCTCACTCGTCACGTGCAAGCAGGCCGAAACGCGCAATCCCTTCAGCGGCTGCTCCTTGATGAACCTCTTGCGAATCTGCTGCAGCACCGGCATCTGCGCCTGTGCCCATTCGATCTTCCGCTTGCCGGCTTCCGCCAGCGAGATATCTTTTACGTCGCCCTTTTTCGCTTCCGCTGTCGTCGTCACAAACCTCTCCTTAAACGTTTCTTCGATGTTGTCCTGCGAACTGCGTAGCCGGAAGAACTGGCCCGCGTGGAATCGGGGAACAACTTCAGCGAGCCCCTTTCAGTTTCCAAAAACTATCGGTGAGCCCCAACTTCCGCCGTTGCCGCCGCCCCCAAGCCAGCCGCTTTGCGCAAGGCGTCCGCTCGGTCCGTCTTTTCCCAACTGAAGCCCGGCCCGCTGCGTCCAAAGTGACCATACGCCGCTGTCGGCTTGTAAATCGGCCGCCGCAAATCCAGCGTCTCGATAATTCCCTTCGGCGTCAGTTTAAAATTCTCGCGAACCAGTTGGGTGAGTTTTTCTTCGCCTACTGTCGCTGTTCCGAAGCTATCCACCATGACCGAAACTGGATCGGCAACGCCAATCGCATACGCAAGCTGTACTTCCGCTTTCGTCGCAAGCCCTGCCGCCACAACGTTCTTCGCAATGTAACGCGCCATATAGCAGGCCGAGCGGTCCACCTTCGACGGATCCTTACCCGAGAATGCACCGCCGCCGTGACGGCTGTATCCGCCGTAGGTATCCACGATAATTTTGCGGCCCGTCAGTCCCGCATCACCCATTGGCCCGCCAATCACGAATCGTCCTGTTGGGTTGATGTGATACTTCGTATTCTTGTCGAGCATTGCGCCCGGAACAACCGGCTTGATGACCAAATCCGTAATCGCCGCGCGCAAATCATCGTTCGAAACGCTGTCGCTATGCTGTGTAGAAATCACAACCGCGTCCACCCGCACCGGACGCCCGTTGCGATATTCGATAGTGACCTGCGACTTGCCGTCGGGTCTCAGGAAATCGACTTTTCCTTGTTTACGCACTTCGGAGAGTTTCTGCGTGAGGCGGTGGGAGAGTTGGATCGGCATGGGCATCAATTCTTCGGTTTCATCGCAGGCAAAGCCGAACATCAAGCCCTGATCGCCTGCTCCGCCGGTATCCACGCCCATTGCGATGTCCGGCGATTGGCGCTTCACCGTGCACATCACTGCGCACGTTTCACCGTCGTAGCCGTACTTGGCGCGGTCGTAACCCACGCCGCGAATCGTGTCGCGCACCAACTGGTCATAATCAATGTGTGCGGAAGTTGTAATTTCACCCGCAACAACCGCGAGGCCAGTCGTCACCAGCGTTTCGCAAGCGACGCGCCCTTTCGGGTCCTGCTTCATCACTTCATCTAATACCGCATCGGAAATCTGGTCGGCGATCTTATCGGGGTGGCCCTCGGTCACTGATTCCGAAGTAAAAAGATAGTTCTTGAGACTCAAAACGAACGCTCCTCTGGGGTTAGCCCTTATTAAATTCCTGAGCTATTCCCGTACACAGTTCGATTTAGACAACGCTTGTAGTTGGGACTCGCGTATGTCGCGCAGTACGTGGCTTCAAGGCACACGCCTTCACCTTCCCAAAATAGCATCCCTCCACGCACTAAACAACCTATTGAATTCAAATGTCTTAGGCTGGGATTAAACGGTCGGAAATCGCGGTTGAACGGCGACGTCATTGGTCCACTTGTGAATAAAATTTCAGCAAAGCTCCCTGCTCCACATTAACTTCACATTCGTCTGTGACCTAGTTACAATGCCGCTCGTCTATTTTTCGCGGAGTGACCATGCCCAACTGGAAGTCCGCTGTTGCGACATCAGCCTTGTTTGTGTATACGTTTACCCTCGCTCCTGGTGCGCTTTCCCAGCAACCCGACAAACAGGAAGCCGCCGCTGCTGCCGATCGAGGCAAAGCCGCCTTCTCCCAATCCTGCGGCTTTTGCCATGGGCCCGACGCCACGGGCGCTCGCGGACCCGATTTGGTCCGCTCTTCACTCGTTGCTCACGACGTAAAGGGCGACCTCATCGGCCCCGTCGTCCGCGAAGGCCGCCCCGACAAGGGCATGCCCCCGTTGCCTCTTACACCTGAACAAATCGCCGACGTCGCAACCTTTCTCCACGCCCGCGCCAAAGAAGCTCTTGAATCTTCCGGTGTCCCAAACACGTACCCAGTCGAAAAACTCCTCACGGGCAATACCGATAAAGGAAAAGCCTTCTTCGAGGGAGCAGGCGGTTGCAAAAATTGCCATTCGCCCACGGGCGATCTCGCTGGCGTAGCAAAGAAATATCCTCCCATCGAACTCCAGGCTCACATGCTCTATCCCGATGACAAAGAAGTTCCGGCGACGGTCACTTTGCCGACGGGCGAGCAAGTTTCCGGCATGCTCGCGCATCTCGATGATTTTGTTGTCGGGCTACGTGTCGGCGACAAGACCGGCTGGTACCGCTCTTTCCGCCGCAAAGACGTGAAGCTCGAAATAAAAGACCCGCTTACCGCGCATCGTGAGCTTCTTCCCAAGCTCGCGTCAGCCGATATTCACAATCTCTTCGCCTACATCAACACGCTGAAGTAGCCGCGCATCGTCCAGGAGCTGGAATGAAATCCTCATTCGCAAAATACAAAAAGTTCTTGTTACTCATGATCTGCGCGAGTGTACTCTCCGCGCCAGAGGCTGCCGCGCAAGGTCTCGACCCAAACGCGCTCCTCAAACCGCCGACGGACACTTGGCCCACATACAACGGCGACTATTCCGGTCGCCGCTACAGCTCGCTCGATCAAATCAATTCTGAAAACATCAACTCCCTCACCCTCGCCTGGGTCTTCCGCACTCCAACCCATCAACTCAAATCCACGCCACTCGTCGTCAACGGCATCATGTACTTCACCTCGCCCGACCACGTCTGGGCCATTGACGCGCGTTTCGGCCGCCAAATCTGGCATTACCAACGCAAATCCGAAGGCGATCATATCGGCAATCGCGGCGTCGCCATGTACAAAGGCAACATCTATGTCGAAACTCCCGACGCTCATCTCGTCTGCCTCAACGCAAAAGACGGCACCGTCAAGTGGGACATCGTCCTCGCCGACGAAAAACTAGGCTACTTCGCCACGATGGCCCCGCTCGTCGTTAAAGATCACATCATCGCTGGAGTTTCCGGCGACGTCACCGACATCCCCGGCTTCCTCGTTTCCATCGATCCTGAAACCGGCAAAGAACAATGGAAATGGTTCACGCAACCAAGACCCGGCGAACCCGGCTCCGAAACCTGGCCGAAAGATTCCGACGCAATTCTTCACGGCGGCGGCATGACCTGGATGACCGGAACCTACGATCCGCAACTGAATCTTCTCTACTGGGGCACCGGAAATCCCAATCCCGTTCTAGCCGGCGAAGGCCGCATGGGCGACAATCTTTTCACCTGCACCATCGTCGCGCTCAATCCCGACACAGGAAAACTCATCTGGAATTTTCAGCCCTCTCCCCACGATGTTCACGATTGGGATGCCGTCCAAACTCCTGTCCTCTTCGATGCCGGCTACAAAGGCAAAACGCGCAAACTCCTCGCGCAAGCGAGCCGCAACGGTTTCTATTTTCTACTCGATCGCACCACCGGCGAACATCTCACCACCGCGCCATTCATTGAAACCACCTGGTCCTCGGGCATCGATGCAAAAGGCCGTCCCGCCGCAAAACCCGAAGCCACTCCAACTCCCGATGGCGCGCTTGTTTCCCCCGGCTCCGACGGCGCAACCAACTGGATGGCCCCCAGTTTCGATCCACAAACAGATCTTTTCTACGTCAACGCCCGTCGCCTCTTCAGCATTTACTACAACACGGTCGACAAAACGAAACCCGAAGGCTGGGGCGGCCGCGACAGAAATCTCTGGGCCAACTCCACCATTCGCGCGCTCGACTACAGGACCGGAAAGCTTGTCTGGAATCACGAACTTGGCGACGGTGAAAGCATCGCCGGAATTCTCACCACAGCCGGCCATCTCCTATTCACCGCCGACAATGCCGGCAATCTCCTCGCACTCGATCCGTCTACCGGAAAAACTCTCTGGCATCTCAACGTCGGCGCCCACCTCGTCGCTTCTCCCATGACCTATCAACTCGGCGGCCGCCAATATCTAATCGTCCCGATCCAGGACACCCTCTACGCCTTCGCCCTGCCCGAAAAACTGTAGGCCAACTTTCCAAGCTGGGCACTTTGGTGGCGTAGGCTTCAGTCTGTGCGCTTACGACCTCGCTCCCAACTCGCAACTCGCGCCACAGACGAACAAACAATCTCTCCAACAATCTGCTTTTGTTACGTAACGCCGGCAGGCACAAGACAATTGTTGTAGGGCCGGTGTCTGAAGTCGGCCTCTTTCTTTTTCTCCTCGTGTAGAGCCGTCCCGTTAGGGCGGCACTCTTCGATCTAAGGCCCGCCTTGGTCGCTCCCCCACGCATCCAACGCAACACTTGTCATTCCGACCGGAGTAGCCCGGCTTTTTTTCTTGCGTGCGGTTTCTGACGCCGGGCTACGCAGCAGTGGAATCTGCTTCTGCTTTTCTCTCCTCCGGGCTCTGTTACCATCCCCTTATGCAATTCCTCGACAACATCCCCATCTGGGGTCCGCCCGACCCTGGCGCAGTCTCCCAAATCAAAACCTGCGCGCTCACCGCGGACAAAGTCGCGCTCATGGCCGACCATCACAAAGGCTACGCGGTCCCCATCGGTGGAGTCGTCGCCTACAAGGACGCCATCTCCCCCTCCGGCGTCGGCTACGACATCGCCTGCGGCAACAAAGCCGTCCGGCTCGATATGCCCGGCTCCGAACTTCGCGCAAACATTCAGCGCGTCATGGACGACGTCTGGACCACGATCAGCTTCGGCGTCGGCCGCAAAAATAACGAACGCGTCGACCACGCGCTCTTTGAAAGCCCCTCATGGAAAGCGCAAGCCGCTGCTCCGCTCAAGGAAATGGCGCGTCAGCAACTCGGCACGGTCGGCTCCGGCAATCACTACGTTGACCTTTTCACCGACGAGCAGGACCGCGTCTGGATCGGCGTTCACTTCGGCTCGCGCGGGCTCGGCCACAAACTCGCCACATGGTTCCTAGAAAAAGGCGGCGCAAAAGACGGCATGGACGTCGAACCCTGCGTTATCGGCGCATCCACCGATCTCGGCGAGCAATACATCGTTTGCATGAATCTCGCTGGAGAATACGCTTACGCAGGGCGAGATTGGGTCTGCCAGCGCGTGGCAAAAATTCTCGGCGCGCAGATCGCCGAAGAAGTCCATAACCATCACAATTTCGCCTGGCGCGAAACGCACAGCGGCGAAGACTACTGGGTCGTCCGTAAAGGCGCCACGCCTGCCTTCCCCGGACAAAAGGGATTCGTCGGCGGCACCATGGGCGAAACTTCAGTTATTCTCGAAGGCGTCGAAAACGAATCGGCAAGACATTCGCTGTACAGCACGGTCCACGGAGCAGGGCGGGTCATGGGCCGCATGGAAGCTAAAGGAAAAATAGACAAAAAAACCGGAGCAGTCCTGCGTCCCGGCAAGGTCTCCCAAGAAATGATGAATGAATGGGTCGGACGTGCCGGAGTCGAACTGCGCGGCGCGGGCCTCGATGAATCACCGCACTGCTACAAACGGCTCCCCGAAGTCCTCGCCGAACACGGCGACAGCATCCGCATCCTCCACACCCTCACCCCCGTCGGCGTAGCCATGGCCGGAGCCAACGAATTCGACCCATACAAGGACTAGCTGCTTACTGGTAGCGTAGGCATCCTTGCCTGCGACCTCCAAACGTACTGCCGCGGTTCAGCCCGGCATGTGCCTTTATGGGGGATTCGTTCCCGGCGCCACCTTTTCGTTGCAGCAATGCGTCATTCCTTCGTTGCTGCTTCACGCCGCGTCATCGTCCACTTCGACCGTCAGCTTCCCTTTCGTCTTCTTCGCCATGAGGTAGGAGCGAATGAAGGGATCGATGTCGCCGTCGAGCACGCGGTCCACGTCGCCCACTTCAAATTTCGTCCGGTGATCCTTGATCAAACGGTACGGCTGCATCACATACGACCGGATCTGGCTGCCGAACGAGATATCCATTTTCGTTTCATCGAGTTTGTCGCTCTCTTCGCGCCGCTTTTGCAGTTCCAGGTCGTACAACTTCGACCGCAGCATCTTCATCGCCAGTTCGCGATTCTTGTGCTGACTGCGCTCCACCTGGCACGCCACGACAACTCCCGTCGGAATGTGCGTGATGCGCACGGCAGTCTCCACTTTGTTGACGTTCTGGCCGCCCTTGCCGCCCGCGCGATATGTATCGAGCTTCAACTCATCCGGCTTGATGTTGATTTCAATCCGGTCGTCGATTTCCGGAATCACAAACACACTGGCAAACGAAGTGTGGCGCCGCGCGGCCTGATCGAACGGAGAAATTCGCACCAAACGATGCACGCCAGTTTCTCCGGCAAGCAGTCCGTACGCGTTTTCGCCGCTGATCTGGATCGTCGCGTTCTTGATGCCCGCTTCTTCCCCGGGCGTTTCATCCAGCACTACTGCGTTGAACTTTTTTCGCTCCGCCCAGCGCAAATACATGCGCAGCAGGATCGAAGCCCAGTCCTGCGATTCCGTTCCGCCCGCGCCCGGCTTGATCGTCATGATCGCGTTCAGGTGATCCGTTTCTCCGGAAAGCAGCGTCTTCGTCTCAAGCTCGCCGACAAACGCATCGGCGCCGTCCAGTTCGCGCGACAAATCTTTCAGCAACTCCTCGCGCTGCGCCGCGTTCGTCTCGTGTGTGGCAAGCTCGATGTACGTTTCGATGTCGCCCGTCAAGGAAGTCAGTTTCGCATCCGCCGCAACATGATCTTCGGCGCGTTTGCGTTCGCGAAGCACATCCTGAGCCTTCTCCTGATCGTCCCAGAAGCCGGGTTTCGCGATTTTTTCTTCGAGGGATTTCAGTTCTTCGCGGAAATGCGCAACGTCAAAGATAGCTCCGCACAAGGGTTATACGTTGCTTCAAACCTTCATACCGGTACTGTAGATCTTCCAGAATCATCTCGTCGTCGCTCTTTCATTTCATTACATCGTTGCGTCATTACTTGGTTTCTTCAAAAATATTCGCCCCACAAGAATAAACGAAACAAGCACGCACAGCCAGGCGAACCAGTCGCCCAATCGCGTATACAGCGTTTTGTCTGTCCGGAAGTCGTATGGCAAATCCGCTGCCCCGCGCACATCGCGTGGAATCGCAGTGTATGTTCGCCCGTATGGATCGACCGCAGCCGTGATTCCATTGTTCGTCACCCGCAGCAGCCAGCGCCGATTCTCGACCGCGCGAACTCGCGCCATCCGCAAGTGCTGGTCGGCCGCGGCGGATTTTCCAAACCATCCGTCGTTGGAAATATTGATCAGGACGTTCGCGCCATGATTCGCAAATTCGCGAATCTCGCCGGGATAAATCGCCTCATAACAAATGTATACGCCAAATTTAAATCCATTCGGCAGCGTTCCGTTCACTCGATTCGTACCTTTGCGGAAACCGCCGACTTCGCTCGACACACTCGCAACCACGCGATGAATCAGCGGAAACGGTTCATATTCGCCGAATGGAACCAGGTGAATCTTGTCGTAAGTAAAAACTTTTTGTCCTTGCGGGTCCGTCAGCACCGCGCTGTTGTACGGAACTTGCGTCAGCAATCCCGAAGGAAGTTTTTCGGTTTTCCATTCAATCGTTCCCGCCAGGAATGGTTTCCCGCTCCTGATTGCGATGTTCGATGCAAGCTTTGCAAAATGCTGGTCCTGCCAGGAGAACGGCGCCGGAGCTTCCGGCCAGATGATCAAATCGGGATTTTTGGCGGAAGATGACAAGCTCAAATCTTCCAAATCCTTCAACTCGTCCTGGTGCGTTCCAAACCAGTCCTGTCCGTACGATTCGACCTCCGGAAAATTCGGTTGCACTACGCGCGCGGAGTGGTTCGCCACGGGCGTTGGGACTAGTCTCCCGCCAAGCAACATCACGAGCAGAATCGCAGCGGTTACGCCGCCAACAAGTCCAACTTTTTTCAGAGTCACCAGCTTGGGCGCCACGTCCGCCCAGGCAATCAGTGCATTGAACGCCGCCACCAAAAACGAAAGTCCGTAAATCCCGGTGATCGTCGTAAGCTGTGCCAGCGCAAGATTCGTCGCGGCCGGATAGCCGAGCAGGTTCCACGGGAAGCTGATCTCCGGCAAATGCGCTCGAATGAACTCAAACGTCACCCACAGGAATGGAGCCGCGATGCATGCAAGCACTCTGTCACGCTGACCAATGCGATTTACGCACCACGCAAAACCGCCAGTCAAAATTCCCCACGCCGCCGCTATCAGCAGCAACACAGCCCAACCACCAGCGGGCGAAAGGCCCCCATGCACGCTGAGCACAGTCGCAATCCACGGCACGGATGTCAGTACAAACGCGACGGCATTCAGAAATCCGCAAAAAAAAGCCACGCGTGCCTTTGGACCTATCACCAGGATCAGCAGCAAACCAATACTGACCCAGGAATAAATTTGCAGATAGAAACCCGTGAACGAAAGCGAAAGCCCCGCGCCCGTCAGCGCGGCAAAAAACAGGCGAACCGCCAGCGGCATCTCTGCGCCAGATTGTGGATTGAGGAAAGCGAACCAGCCTCGCGGGGCCATCAATGCTTCACTATGCCTTTAAAGCCCGCGGACTCGATGCTCTTGCGAGCCGCCTCGGCCGCTTTTTGATTCGGGTAAGGCCCGATTTGCACTCGGAAATATTTGTCGCCCTGAGGGGGAACGACATACGCGGGGAATTTTTTCCTCTGAAGAGTGCCGGCGATGCTCATCGCATCGGCTTGTTTGGTCAGCGCAGCTACTTGAACTGCATATTGACCGCGAGGGAGTTGCGCCGAGCTAACTACGCTTTTTGCTGGCGAGGCCGCCACCGGTTTCGACGTGGCGTTCAAATTTTTTGCTGACGCGGCAGCAGTTCGTGCGGGCGCTCGATTCACTACCGGCGCCGGATTCAATTGCTCGTCGTTGGCTTTGTTTTCTCCGGAGCGGTAGAACTCCCACTCCGGCGCCGGCGTCGTCGCTGGATCCGTGGCCGGTTCAACTTTGGGGATATCTTTTGTTTTTTTCGATTCCACTTCCGATTTTGAATTGATCACCATGTCCGAAGCGTGCCCCGCGGTCTCCGCGCGCACTTGCCCTTCGAACTGATTGCGGCCCATCACGTAGCCCAGCGTGAAAAACACGCCGGAAAACAGCAGCATCAGGAAAAATAACCCGATGACGTGCCGCCCTTCCAGCACGCGGTCTCCCGCGCCGCCTCTTTTCCCCCCAGAAGCCATTCCCGTTTTTCCTGCCCCCAATTTTTTATTCAGCTATCAAGTTTATAGGACGCGGAGCGAAACACAATCCGTGTGTCTTTCTCGACAACGGTGTTTCTCGCCTTACTTCGCTGCGCCGTTGGATTTTGCCGCCTGCAAATGTCCCAGCAATTGCTTTGCCTCGGCGTAGTTCGGCGCAAGTTTCAGCGCGCGATCGAGTTCCGTGCGCGCCAAATCCAATTTCCTTTGTTCGATGTAAATTCGCGCAAGCGAAACGTGATCCACCGCCGAATCGCGACGTGCGAGTGCCGCCTGCAATTCCTTTACCGCGTCGTCCAATTTATTTTTTCGCCGCGCAATATCTGCAAGCCCGCGATGCGCGGAAGCATCTCCCGAATCCGCGGCGAGGGCAGCCCGAAATGCGGCTTCGGCGGTATCGAGCCTTCCTGCGGAAAGTTCCTGCCGTCCGCGGCGCACAAGCGCCGCCGTGGAACCACTCGCTGAATCGGCGCTGGCGGCGTTCGCTGTTTGCGGCGCCAAGTTTTCGAGCTGAAGGGCTGATGTATCGAGTTCGGCCTTGACTCGCTCCATTTTCGCCAAGCTGTCCGGCTTCACAGTGGGTAACGCACCGGGTCCCAGAGCTTCCGTGGCCGAATCTTTTTCCTCGTCGGCCTCTTCTTTCTTCCCCGCTTTATTCAAGGCAAAAATCAGCAACGATCTATCTTCCGCGGTTTCCGGTTCGCGTTCGACCGCGTCGCGAAATTCATCCGCTGCTCTTGCGAAGTCGTTCATTCGCAGGGAGACCAATCCGAGATTCACCGGGTAGTCGTCTTCTTCAGGATCGAGTTCCGCGGCGCGGCGCAGCGCCGCGATTCCTTCTTCCGATTTTCCCTGGCGGGCCCTCGCTAGCCCCAGGTTGTTCAAAATTTCCGGTAAATCCGCGCCGGAAACGAGGTTGTCCTTGAGCGCCTCCTGCAAGGAAAGAAAAATCGATTCCGCTTTGTCAGGTTGATCCATCCACAGCCTGCAAACGCCAGTGGAGAAAACCGCTTCCGCGTAGCGTAAATTCGTTCGCGGCACTTTTCCAAGCCACGGAAGGGCCGATTCACATTCGCGCCGCCCGTAATAAACCTGTCCGAGGGCAAAAGAGGGATCGGGCCAGTCCGGCTCCAATCTGGAAGCTTCGCGGAATTCGCGAATTTTTGCGTCGTCTTCCGTTGCGAGCAATCCGCGAATGTAATGTTCAAAGGAATCGAGCCGCAAGGGAGGCTGCAACTTCGCGAATTCCGCGAAGCTCAAGGGATAGGCACGATCGTTTCCGGAAAGCAGCCGCCATACGAGTTTTGTGTGGATATCCATCAAGGAATCGAGCTTGCCGGATTCCTGATCGATAGGCTGCAATCCGGGGGGATTCACACGCAGAATACGCGCTTGCAGGGTCAGAGAAGTTCCATCCGAAGCAAATTTTCCAAAGATGACGTAGTCGGCATCAAGCTCGGCGCCGATGCGCAGCATCGTGGCGTGGCTCAAACGCGCGCTTTGCGGCAGGCCATAGCGATCGAGTTCTGCGGCGCGTCCAGCGTGCGAATAGACTTGCTGCCCGGCAGCGGAAAGCCTCTGGATGGTGAGTTCTTCGAGGCCTTCACTCAGCCAATCTAGCCGCGGGCTTGCCCCTGCGTTTTCAAAAGGGAAGACGAGGAAAATTCCCTGGGCTTTGGGGGCAGAGTTCCGCGCGGACGTTTGCGCATTTGCCACGGAGCAGACTGCGAGAGCGGCACAAATCATCAGGAAGAATCTTGAATTCCGCGGCATGACCCAGAAATTGTATCAAACGGAGTCGGATACACCCGTGACGAATGGCTGGATTGTTCCAGGAGCAATTCGCTTCAGAACGGAGGAATATTCTCAGCGACTAGTGCTGGTCCGGCTGCGCTTTGGGAGCAAGCACTTCCTGCATTTCCGGCAGGTTCATCATCGCGGAAAAGGCGGGATCGGTCTGGATGTCCTTCATGGACTTGTAGCCTTCGTCTTTTGCTTTGCGGAGATAGACCAGGCTGCGCTCAAAGTTTCCGGCCTCCGCGAAAGACTTGGCGAGAAGGAAATAGAATTTAGCGC
>JAFDVY010000077.1 GCA_018268785.1 Acidobacteriota bacterium
TCCGCTTTCAAACTCTTGCCGTAGGCCGGCATCTTGTTCTTGCCTTTTTCTATCACCGTGCCCAATTCATCGTCACTTTGCTTGGCCACGTCCGGGTCGGCAAAGCTGCGCGCCTTGGTGCTCTTGCCCGCCGGCGTGTCGCCCTTCCCATCGGCCCCATGGCAGGCGGCACATTTTTGTTTGTAAGTGGCAGCGCTTTTGTCTTGCGCTTTCGCGGGTCCAGCAAGCAGAACGCTCGCCAGAAGGCCTGCCCCGAGATTCATGTAAGTGATCCAGCTGCGTCTCATAGTCTGATTTCTCCTCGCTTCTAAAATTTCAACCGCGCACTACCCGCATCACCTCAGAGAGATTCTAGAATGCATATCGCAAAGAAAGCGTCGCTGTATTTGCATGAAAATTCCTCGGTACAAACACATCCTGCGTGGCGCTTGTCAAATCCTCGTGATACCCGTGATAGCCCCAATATGCTTTTCCTGTCCAGTTTTTCGCAAAGTGATAATCCAGCCCGCCGTAAGGCTGCAGCCATTTCGAATTGAGTGGGCCAGGCACCGCATTTGGATTGAGCAGAATCGCGCTGCCGTTTGTTCCCGTAAGATTCGCCCCGAGATGCGTGGTCAACCGATGCACCGGAACCCACATCACGTCAAAATGCCCGTAGTGCGAGTTGTTGGTGTAGGTCGAAAGCTGCTCGACAAGCACTGTTGATCCCGGACATTTCGCGAGTCCCGCCGGGGCCGTACTGCTCACGTAGCAGATCAGAATCTGCGAAAAGACATCGTTGTAGTCGTATCCGAGTTCCAAAGCGAATTTCTCATTTGGCTGAATCATCGCCGAAAAGCCGTACGAGCGGTCGTGCTGCAGGTTGTCTACTTCAGAAATATTGTTGCGGGCTTCCCAGATTCGGATGGATCCGTCCAGACTCAGCCAGTTTGTCACACGGTACTTCGAACGAATGCGATATTCCTGCGATTGCCGCGGGCTGATGCGCGTGAACGCGTTGTCCGCGCTCATCAGTTCCGTATCAAAACTAATTCGCCAGTTCGAAGTCGGCTGCGCCCAAATTCCGAACACGCCCGCGTACTCGTTGATTTGCGTCTCTCCCGGACCTTCCGCCGGGTCAGGCGTCACGAATGTAAACGACCCGTCTCCATTCGCAACGCATCCTGCTTTCAGGACTCCGGCGACAATCGCGCAATCTCCTCGGTTCGCGTTGCTCGGAAAAAAGACTTCTGTTACACCCGAAAAAAAGTTGTCGTCAATAGACCGGTGCCGGTAGCGAAATCCTCCTCGCGCCCCGAGTTTCGGTGAAAATTGATACTGCAGTTCCGTCAGGTTGGTTTTCTCGTCTTGCTTCAGGAAGTTGCTGTTCACGCCAATCGTGATGTCAGGACCTGAGCTCGCCGAGTGCGTCGGCGTCCCCGCCGCACTGTCTGATGGCGCGGCACAGTTCACGGGAACGGGAGAGCCCGGCGTAAACACCCGTGCGCTCACCAAGAGGCTTGCGCTGAAGAAGCCGCAATCGGTCGAGTTAAATTCCATCGGGTAATGAAAATTCGAGAAATGGAACGAATCGAGGAAACTCAGCCGATCGGTAATGTGCCACGTCGCTCCAAAATCGGCGGTGGCAACTACACGACGCCCCTTCATGCTTCCCGTGGTTGCATCGTTCCTCAAGTTTGTTCTTGCTTCGCGTCCGCCAAAGCTTTGGTTGTATCCGAAAACATCCGCGTCGCCGCCTGTGTAGCTCGCCCGCGCCGAGAAATCCAGCGCCTTCCAATAGTTTGACTGCAAGCTGACCTGCTCGGTCGGTCCACTCGTTCGCGTCCTTGCATGCCGCAGGAAATTGAAATACGCGCTGCACGTTGGATTCACGTTTCCCGCCGGGGGGCCGATAAACGTATTCGCGCATGGCTGATTCGCTCCAGCATTCAGCGAAACTCCTATGTCCACCAGTTGCCCGTTCGAAAGCGCAAACAATTGATTCTGGTCCGTCGAACCGGTATCCCCTTTGTAGTAGTTCCAGATTTCGTCGTAGCTGATATTCGTTCGTGGAAACAGCCGGAAGTCCACTCCCGCCCGGTACGTATTCACCGTCGTCTTCCAGTCTTGAAAGAGAAGTTGCTCGGTTCCTTGGTGAATGGTTGTAAACGACGGCCCTTCGTTAATATTCCGCGCGTATCCAAAACGGAACCTCATCCTCGACTGCGGCAGCAGCAACAAGTTGTAATCGCCCAGTCTGCGCCGCGTGTTCAGAAGATGCGGTGAGGTGCTGATGATCGGCGTAAAGCTCGCCGGAGCGTTCGCAAACGGCGGTGTCACCGGATTCAGCGGATTCGCCAGCAGGGAATAATCCCAGAAATTTTCGTCCCTGCGAAAGAGCGCGTCGAAGTTGTACCACTTGTTCTTGCTGATCCGCAGCCGCGACACGTTGTTCGGGTCGCCGCCGTATCCGAAATTACTGAAGTAAAGCCTGTCAAACAGTCCGCCCTGGTGATTCAGCGATCGCATCTCCGTTGTAAATCCCAGGAGGCGCGGTCCCTGCTGCAAGTTGATGAACGTATCGTAGGACTGCGAGCTGCCCGTTACATCTACGAATCGTCCTCCGAACTCGATCGATTGTTTGACGTTGTAGTTTCCTTGCTCTACGCCTTGCTGCTCCGGCTCTTCCTGCGCGTTTGCTCGCATCATCGGCACGGCCAGCAATGCAGTTAAGCCAAGGCATCTCGCCAGCGGAACCAATCGGGAAATTCGGGAGCGTCCTGTGCTTTCTCGCATCGTCGCACCCTCTATGGCGTGAAGAAGACTTTGCTTGTGTTGGAACCGTGGATCGCCACGTGGCATAGCGTGCATGCTTGATACTTCTGCGCCTGATTGTGGAACGTCGGGATCGCCGCCGGCCCTGCATCGGTCGTGAACGCATGGCACTCCAAACAAACCAGATTCACTTGGCTCCGCTTCAACAGACGTGGATTCGAGGAACCGTGCGGCATGTGGCACGACTGGCAACCTTCGATCTTCACCGCTTCATGTTCGTAAACAAACGGCCCGGCCTTGTCCGAGTGGCACTTGAAGCAAACCGTGTCCTGCGTTGAAGTCGCCCGCAACTGTCGATTCAAGAATCCACCATGCGGATTGTGGCAGTCGTTGCATCCAACCAGACGCTCGTTCACGCGATGGTGAAACGGCCGGTTAAATTGCTGCTTCGCTTCCTGATGGCATCCGTAACAAAGCTGTGGCTGTTTTTCCTTCATCAGGTGCTGGCTTTCTTTGGGGTGGTGCGAGGAGTGGCAGTCGATACAGCTTACGTTGTTCTGCAAGTGCGCCGAACGCGCAAAATTGCTGTGCTCTTCGCCGTACGTGTGGCATGCAAGGCAACGCTCGCTAATTTCCTTCGCCGATGCGTTCTTGAATGTAAATATCTTCGACTTGTCCCCGCCACCCTCTACGTGCTCCTTGCCCGGTCCGTGGCACGCTTCGCATCCGTGCCATTCGGGGCCCTTTTTCGTATCCAGCATCGTCACGTAGTGTGGCGAATCCTCGTACGTTTTATAAAAACCCTTCGACGGCATGTCTTCGTGGCATGTCTTGCAGGTTTCCGCGCCGGCGTATAGCGCGGGGTCGGTGGGCCGGTCATATGCTTTCGTTTGACGGGCAGACTGCGTCTTGGCCTTCACTTGCTGAGCCCAACTTCGGCTGACTAGCACGGATGCACAAACCAAGGCGACGAAAAGGAGCAGAATCCAGGATAGCTCGAGGTTCCGTCGCACCCTCATGTGCACACCCCCAAACAAACGATCCGCCCTCGCGGCACACCTCGCGAGGCAAATACTCTTATTTACGCCGCCAGTTGGCTGTGACGCGCGTCACAGTCCACAGTAAGTGCCGTCACACGTTCCAAATCTGGAAACGTTGGGGACACACCGTCCGGTCTGCGTCGCTGTCAGCAATGAAGAAAGGAAACAGACGCGCGCAGCCAAGACTCAAGCGTTCGCATTTTCGTCCTCAAAGCGCAGGAAGCGGGATGATCGCCAAGGAATGCTGGAATCTCCACTCGAAGTTCGATTAGGGCCGGATCGCCACCTTGATCACACCATCCTTCCGCTGGCCGAACAATTCATACGCTTCCCCAATCTGGTCCAGAGAGAACGTGTGAGTCAGCAGCGGGCGGAGGTCCAATCGACCGTGACGAACGAGTTCCATGAGCCGGCGCATCCGCTCCTTGCCGCCAGGGCACAACGTCGTCACGATCTTGTGGTCGCCGAGCCCCGCGGCGAATGGCTCGAGTGGGACAGACAGTTTCCCCGAATACACGCCGAGGCTCGACAACGTGCCTCCGGCGCGTAAGACCCGTAGCGCGCTTTCAAATGTGGCTTGTGTGCCCAGCGCTTCGATTGCAACGTCCACGCCTTTCCCGCCGGTCAGGCTGCGAATTTCCTCGACCGCATCCGTCTCTGTGTGGTCGAGAACCATGTCCGCTCCCATCCGTTTCGCCATCGCCGCGCGTATGGGATCAGATTCCACCGCGATGATGAACCCAGCGCCTCTCAACTTCGCGCCAGCTGTTGCGCACAACCCGATCGGCCCCTGCGCAAAGACCGCGACTGTGTCACCCAGTTTGACGTCGCCGCTTTCGGCCGCAGAAATTCCGGTGGATGCGATGTCCGCCAGCAGCACCACCTGCTCGTCGCTCAGCTCGTCTGGAATCTTCGCCAGGTTGGCTTGTGCGTTCGGAACCAACAGGTATTCCGCCTGCGCGCCATTGATCGTATTTCCGAACTTCCAGCCGCCGATCGGGCCGCCGCACTGCGACCAGTCGCCGCTCAAGCAGTAGCTGCATTGCCCGCACGGTGTAATGGCTCCGACGAGGACGCGATCGCCCACGGCGTAGCCCGACAGACCAACACCCAACTCGTGAATGACGCCAACGGGTTCGTGACCGATTACCAGACCCGGCTTTACCGGATACTCGCCCTTCAGGATGTGCAGGTCCGTTCCGCAAATCGTCGTCAGCGTCACGCGAATCACTGCTTCGCCGGGGCCAGGCCGCGGAATTGAAACTTGCTCGACTGCTATCTGGTTCGGTCCGCGAAATACCAGAGCGCGCATGGTGTCTGGAACCGGTTGCTTCTTCGGAGTCGCCGCTTGGAACGTCATATACATGGGTACCTCCTCTTAGGTTAGTTTGTATTTATCCGTGAAGGACCAGCGTGCCTGGCTTGAGTTCCAATGCGGCCGCGCAACCGTGCGGCGATAAGGGGAGAAAACAGCAGGAACAGAAGCCCTAGCGGAAGGAGTCTTCCGCGTAACAGATTGAAGTCTTCGGCAATCTCGCCCCAGGAAAGATGAAATGCAAAGCGCCCGAGCGCCAGCTCGAAGCCGATGGTCAGTACCACCCAGGTGAAACCCACGAGCAGCAGGGTCTTCACGTCCCGGGCCGGGATCCAATCGATGCACGTCAACGTGATGAGCAAGATGATGAGCGATCCGGTGAACACTGCGACATCCCGTGCAAATTCGTCTCCGAACCACACCGACAGTACCTTCACACGCCAAAGTCCGTGCAAGGTTTCCGCGGCCATTAGCACTACCCACAAGCCGACCGCTCTCAACCAATACGCTTGATTCTCCTTAATCATCGCTGCCCCGCTCTTCCCCATCGTGGTTGCCTGCGGAAGCGTAAAATAGGACGCGGCTCACAGCCACGTGTGACCTGTGTTACACGGCGCGGCGGGAGAGACTCCGGCCTCACGAATTCCGTCATGCTTGCTTCGCCCGCCTCTGTCTCAGAAGTCACGAAGATCTCCGAAAGGAAGCGCGACCCGCACGGCGTTGAGTACCGCCGCGAGGTCGATCAATTCCTGTGCCACCGCACCGCCAATAGGTGGGAGCCAGCCCGCCGCAGCAAGTGCCATACCGACCGCACTCAGCACCATCCCCCCAACTGCACTTTCTAGGGCAATCTTCCGCATCCGTCTGCCGATGTGAATCAATTCATCCACCTTACCAAGCGACCGCTCGAGAACGACCGCGTCGGCGGCCTCACTCGTGATGTCGTTTTCGTGGCCAAAGGCGATACCCACGGTTGCTGCCTGCATGGCAGGTGCATCGTTGATTCCATCTCCGATGAAGACGCTCTTTGCCCGTTCCGTCTCGGAGCGCACAAGCTCCACCTTCTCCTCTGGTGTTCTTGCACCGTAGGCGATCTGAATCCCGACTTTTTCTGCGAGCGACCGAACCTCGGCCTCCCGGTCGCCGGAAACGAGAATCACCCGGGTGACCTGGTGCCGAGGGGAAAGATGCGTCACAAACACGCGACTATCGGACCTCGGCGCGTCCTCGAATCCGAACAGCGCCGCGAACTTCCCGTCGATAAACACTAGGCATTCCAGACCAGGCTCGATCGGGGGAAGGTCGAATTTCCCGGTTGAAATTTTGCCGCGGCCCGTGAGAAACACTTCCCGGCCATTCACTGTTCCCCGCAAACCTTCGCCAGGCGGTTCGTGGACCTGCGAAACCGCAAGCACCTCACAGCCTCGCTGCTTCGCGGCTTCAACAATAGCCGCCGCGAGAGGATGTTTGGAATACCGCTCGATACTGGCAGCTGATGCGAGCACTTCCGATTCTGAGAATCCGGGAGCACATACGATGCGTGTAAGGGCAGGCTTCCCGTAGGTCAACGTCCCTGTCTTGTCGAAGATGAATGTCCGGCAAGAGTCAATCTGTTCGAGCACCGCGGGATTCTTGATGATGATCCCGCGCCGCGCCGAAAGCGAAACTGCTCCAATCACGGCAACCGGTATCGCAATCAGCAGAGGGCAAGGCGTGGCGATCACCAGCACGGCCAAAAAGCGCTCCACGCTTCCGCTCAGAACCCACGCCACAACCGCGATGCCCACTGCTAACGGCGTGTACCACGCGCCCAGCATATCTCCGAGCCGGCGCAGCCGCGGCCGGCGCTGCTGCGTCTCTTCCATCACACGCATAATCCGGGCGTAGCGGGAGTCCGTCGCCTGCTTCTCCGCCTGGATCGTCAAGAGAGATTCGCCGTTGAGGGCGCCAGATAGAACTGCCGACCCCGGCGCTTTTTCCACTTCAAATGGTTCGCCGGTCAAGTACGCTTCGTTCATCGATCCTCGGCCCTCGATGACGATTCCATCTACGGGACAGATTTCATGAGGAAGTACGACGAGGGTATCGCCGACCGCGATGTCACCGACTCTGATGTCCGTCAATCCCTGCCCGGTTCTCCGGTGTGCGAGGGCCGGCATTCGCTTTGCGAGCGCTTCAAGCACGCGCGAAGCTCGACGCGTAGCGAACGCTTCAAGGGCTCCTCCCCCCGAAAACATCAGAAGCACGATGGTTGCGACCAGGTATTCCCGCAGAAGGACGGCGGTCACAATCGACGCCCCGGCGAGAAAATCCGAACCAAGCTCTCGGGCCCACAGTTTTCGGATGAGGACTACAAGAAGCGGAACGCCGCCCAGCGCGAGCGCTATATAGAGCGGCAGATCCATCTGCATTTTGGAACTGCTCACAAACCATCGCAGGAACAAATGAAGGACGATGGCTATCGCCGACACCACGGTCACGAACTTTGCCCAGCCCGGTGCGAGCTCCACTTTTGTTTTCTCTACCGCCGAAATGGGGGTTGTCGTCATGCTACCGCACTCTCTCCGGGCTGCACATTCATGCAGTTGCTATCCTCCCGAGATCGGAAACAAGCCGAAATCACTCTTCACGTTACGATGTGCCTCCGGCTCATCCTTGCGATTCTCGTCACTGCTAGAAGTGATGCGCGTCACAGAAGGTAGCTTCGTGCCGGATCAAGATGAACGGCAGAGGAGGATCCATGAAAGCCGCTACCGCCAAGACGCGTACCCGATTTGAAAACATCTTGTTTGCCACCGATTTTTCGGCTGCCGCCGCCAACGCCATTCCGTTCATCAAAGAGATAGCACGGCATTTTCAGTCGAACCTCGTCGCTCTGCACGTTCGCCCTCCTGTCGTCAACCCGATGACGCAACCAGGAACCTGGCCGACCGACATCGAGGCCGCGAAGGTCTTTGACAATGAACATCGCGAAGAACTCCTCGACACTTTTTCCGGAATCAAGACGGAAGTGCTGATCGAGGAAGGCGATATTCAATCCCGGCTGGACAACGCGATCCAGAAACACGACGCCGATCTCGTAATCATTGGAACCCGGGGGCGCACCGGACTTGCGAAGATACTCCTCGGCTCGGTTGCCGAAGAAATTTTTCGTACTGTGCCCGTTCCGGTCCTCACCGTGGGTCCGCGTTCCGATGCCGCGAAGGCCACCATCCGCGAGATTCTCTTCGCTACTGACTTTGCCTCCGAGGCGTCCTCGGCGGCAGCGTACGCCGTTTCTCTGGCGCAAGAATTCCAGGCACGCCTGACGCTGCTTCACGTCGTTTCCGAGCCAAAACCAGGCGATCTCGTGTCCTGGTCCGATGTCCAAGAGTCTTCGAAACAGTTGCTCCGCAAACTTATTCCATCAGAAGCGGAAGATTGGTGCAAGCCTGAGTTCTTCGTCGAGCGCGGCGATCCAGGGGAACGCATTCTGGATCTGGCCAACCTCCGGGAGGTCGACCTCATTGTCCTTGGCGCACAACCGGAGACGGGCGTTCCAGGCGCAGCCACCCATTTGCCCATTGCGACGGCCCACAAAGTCGTTGCAAACGCACACTGCCCGGTTTTGACCGTTCGCAATAAGTAGATTTTAGGCGACGCGAGATAGGCTGTGCTCGCAGCGTAAGAAGCCGAAGTTAGATTCCGCAACAAGAGAGACTGTACTGCCGCTGCTCGATTGGTGCGCTCGTTTCCTTGGTCTGGTTGGAGCTTGCGTACATGTCCGGTCTGCCCGGTTTTGCAATCAAACGCTAGTGCCGCACTCTGGATTCGCGCATTTCGATAACATGTTGAACCTCGTCGCTAAATGCCCAAGCACGGCTCACACAAACTTTGCCTTTACATGAACCTCAGGAGTCGCCTGGGTCTGCGGTGTTTGCGCGTCCTCCCGCTCCAGCCGCTCGATCGTTGCTTTCAGCCATTGAACGACCGCCGCCTCCAGCTCTACCTGCGTTCCTGTCCTGTAGAACGTGTCAATCGTCTGCCCTTGCTCGTTCAACGGAATATAGCGGCAAGGCACCTTGCGCCCCTGCGCGTCCTCCGGGATGAGTTGCATTAACGCGCAATCGCTGCAGGATTTTCGCGGCTGGGTGGGATCGAAGTTCAGGCAGGTCGGTGAATCTTGAAACATGAAATGCGGACGCCAAGCGGCTCGCGCGCTGTTGCGATACCCGCCTTTTTCAATGAACTCGAGTTCGGCTCGAAGAACCTCGAGCAGGCGTGTTTCGTCGTTCGCCATTTTCGACCTCTTACGTTATAGAAGGTTCGCTTGGGGCGATTCGATCCGCTGTGACAGACGTCATGTGGCGTTGTGCGCGACATCACGGGAAACCGTGAGTGCCTTGCGAAATGTGAAACGCATTCCGGGTCAAAGTGGCCGAGCGAAGGAACGGTCTCCCCAGACCCGCCAACTACACTATAATCCGCGTGTATCTCATCTCTTTGCTATCTGTAGGTATAAACGCGACTTTTTCCGAGGGAGTGGCAGCGTTATGGAGGAGATGGCACGTCTCGATTCGGCTGGCCTCTTCGAGAAACTGTTCGAATTCTCGCCGGACGCGGTCGTCGTCGTTGACCAGGCCGGATCCATCGTGCGCGCGAACGCGCAAGCCGAAGCGATGTTTGGATACGAGCGGCACGACTTGATTGGACAGTCGGTTGAGATGCTCATGCCGGAACGGTTCCGCGCCATCCATCCGCGGCACCGCACCAACTACAACGCCACACCCCACCGCAGGCCTATGGGAGCAGGCCTGGAGCTGTTCGGGAAGCGCAAGAACGGAACTGAATTCCCGGTGGACATCATGCTTGGCCCGCTCGAAACGGAACACGGTCCTCTCGTCTTAACCGTCATTCGGGACCTTTCCGAAAAGAAGAAAGCGGAAGAAGACCTGCGCCGCAGTGAAGAGGAAAAACGCTACCTCGAAGAAGAGCTGATCACCGCGCATCAGTTCGAAGAGATCATCGGAAACACAACCGGATTGAAGCGCGTTCTAAAGCAGGTCGAAACCGTTGCACCCACCGATGCAACCGTTCTCGTTCTCGGTGAAACCGGAACCGGCAAGGAGTTGATCGCGCGTGCCATCCATAATCTGAGTCCGAGGCGGGATTATCCGTTCGTGAAATTGAATTGCTCGGCCATCCCGGCTGGCCTCCTCGAAAGTGAATTGTTCGGGCACGAAAAAGGCGCCTTTACCGGGGCCATCGCACAGAAGATCGGAAGGCTCGAGCTGGCTCACCACGGCACGCTGTTTCTCGATGAGATCGGCGACTTGCCTCTCGAACTGCAACCCAAAATCCTGCGTGCCTTGCAGGAAAGGGAGTTCGAACGCCTGGGTGGCACGCGCACCATTCCCGTGAACGTGCGCCTGGTCGCGGCTACCAACCGTGATCTTGCGAAGATGGTTGAGCAGCGTGAGTTCCGCTCTGATCTCTACTACCGGCTCAAAGTTTTTCCCATCGAGATTCCTCCGCTTCGAGAAAGACTCGAAGACATCCCGCTCCTGGTCAAATATTTCGTCAATCAACATGCGCGTCGCATGAACCGCCGTATTGAGACCATTCCTCCGGAAATCATGCGAGCGCTGACGCGCTGGCGCTGGCCTGGAAACGTTCGCGAGCTCGAAAACTTCATGGAACGCGCAGTGATTCTGAGTCCGGGACCGGCCCTGCGCGCTCCGCTCGCAGAACTGCAACTGACCGCTGAACCAGCCAGCCAACCGACCGCGAGCCTTCAGGATGCGGAGCGCGAGCACATTCTCCGCGTACTCCGGGAAGCCAAGGGCATGATTAGTGGGCCGGCTGGAGCTGCGAAACGGCTGGGCTTGAAGCGCACCACGCTCAACTCCAAGCTGAAAAAGTTAGGAATCAAACGCTCGGACTACATTTAGTCGGCACGACGAAATATCGTCTCGTCAAACCCTCGTTACGCCCTCACGGAATTCTCCCGCCAACCTGAACCATTGATCGCAACCCCCTCATTTTCTTGCACCTGCAATCGCTAAGGTGATCTCTCTCACCGATGGCAGTGCGCGTGCCCACTGTGATGTATTGCACGGCTTGGAGAGTTCATACGTTTCGCGCAACGGTTCAAGAAGAGCCGGAGAGGTTCACGATGAAACTGGAAGGGAGAATGGTCGGGCCTTGGGTGGGGGAATGTAGAGAGGCTTGGCTCTCCATTCAATCATCGCTCTCCGCCAGAAAACTAGCTCTCGATCTATGCGGCGTGGCGTTTGTCGATGAGTCCGGCCTCGACTTGCTGCGGGAAATCTACCGCACCACGCACGCCGAAATGCTGACCAATTCCCCTCTCACACGACATTTCGCCGAAAGGGCCATGGCGCCACCGGCCGATTACAAAAAAGGAGACTAAACATGCGAGGACCTTACGGATTCGAACCCGCCGAGAATTGCCAGAGCTGTGGTCTGCGAGCGGCCGGCTTTTTCTGCCAGCTCAATTCCGAAACGTTGAAGGATTTCAACAGCATTCGAACTACCTCCACGTATCCCGGCGGAGCTGTTTTGTATCTTGAAAAGCAGGACCCGCGCGGCGTGTTCGTGCTTTGCGCTGGCGAAGTGAAACTCTCGATCAGTTCCAGCTCGGGAAAAACCCTCATCCTGCGAATCGCCAAACCGGGAGAAATACTCGGCTTGATGGCCGTCCTCAGCGATACCCCGTATGAGGTGACCGCAGAAGCACTTCATCCTTGCCAGGTCGCCTTCATTCGTCGGGACGATTTCCTGCAGCTGCTGGCAAGGCACCATGAACTGTGCGACAAAGTCGTCAAACAGCTCACTGCTCTCTACACTGGCGCCTGCGAACAGTTGCGAACCGTTGGATTGTCCGCTTCGGCACCGGAAAAACTGGCCCGTCTCATCCTGGAGTGGTCTGCCACCGGCAAAAAAACAAAAGGGGGCACGCTGGTAAAAGTGCCCTTGACCCACCAAGAAATCGCTGAGTTCCTCGGCACGACGCGCGAAACCGTGACGCGGACCTTGAGCGATTTCAAAACACGAAATCTTGTCACCTTGCAGGGCTCCACGCTAACGATTTCCAATCGCGCCGAGCTCGAAACTATCGGGGGAATGTAGAAGCGTGGACAGGAACATCGCTACGCAGCGTCCCGCAGGGACGGGCGCACAGTGACGACTGGACACGGCGCGTGAGCCACTACGTTGTGTGTCGTGCCCATCTCTAGATGGGTAGCGGCAAGGAGGCTTCCCGCCTTCCGCACCCCCATCACGATCAGATCTGCTTTCTTCCTCCTGGCGACTTCCAGAATCTGTGTTCCCGCATCACCGAATTCCACGAGAGTCTCCGGAGGCCGCCGAAGTTTATCTGCTGGCCCAACCAGTTCATCCAGCCGATGGAACACCTCCGCGACCGAGAGTTCGGAAAATTTCTCCGACTTGGCTTTTTTCGCCGCCTTGCAAGCATGAAGCAGTACAAGTTCCGCTTGGTCCCGCTGCGCCACTGCGGTGGCGTAGTCTGCAGCCGCAGCCGCTCCTGGCGCCAAGTTCGTGGCGAGGAGCACGCGATGGAACTTGCCATCGCATTCGAGCGCAGGGGCAACTTCAGGCCCAACCGTCATCACCGGGACGGTGGATCTACGAAGCACTCGTTCCGCCACCGAACCCAGGAACAGTTTGTTTAGGCCTGTCCTTCCATGGGTTCCCAGGACGATCAGGTCGCTTCCAAGTTCCTTCTGTTTAGCCTCCACCACTGACCATACGTCCTCGCCGCGCGCGATAATCGTCTGGTGCGGGGAATCCTCGACCTGCGTTCCGATTCGTCGCATCTCCCACTGCGCCCGTTTCTCTTGGAGCTCCAAAGCGGCCGAAAAGGAATCCGGAGTCAAGCGTGCGAGCATGTCCGGAACAAGGACATGGAGCACGGACAGCTCAGCTTGGTTCGCGCGCGCTATGGCGGCGGCCCAACGAAGAGCCGTCTCCGAGCAGTTCGAGAAATCCGTCAAATGTAGAATGTTTGTAACAGCCAGGGTCCGCTTCGAGTCGTCTTCCATAATTACTAAAGCATCGCGAACTACACGCCCACTCTGCAGTGACCTTTGCCACATTCGTCTGTGACGAAGCTCACAATCTTCAACAAACTCAGTACACCGATTGCCCAACGCATCATTCAACTCGAGCTGACGCTTGAACGCTGGCGGGGGTTGCCATCGAGCACTTGGCGCCCACCGCTTGTCGTGAACATTCCCGAGTTTCCGCCTCCGCGCAATCCACGAACAGCACCGCATCGCCCTATCGATGAATGTCGCTCACCGTCGTTTCTGCCGTGACCTCTCGCACTCCCCGAAGTGATTCTGGTCACAGCCCCATACAGGAAACGATGCGACGCTCGTAATGGCGCGGCGAACCGAATTCCACGCCGGAAAACAGGAGGTTCTCCATGAATATTCTCGTCGCCATCGACAACTCTCCCTCCTCGGACACAGTCCTTCAAGCCGCCGCTGCCGCCACGTGGCCCGGCGACACGACCATTTGCGTTTTGAACATTGTGAACGTCACACGCTTCGAGCGGCTCCCCGCACTCATTGAGGCCGCCACACGCGAAAGCGAACGCCTCGTGGAAGAAGGGGCCAAGCGTATTTGCAAAGCGGGTTACGAAGCGTTTTCCAGGACCAGTCCCGGTAATCCGCGATCCGACATTTCCTGCTTTGCGAAAGAATGGGGTGCAGATTTGATCCTGGTCGGCTCTCACGGTCACAGCGCGATCGGGCGATTCCTGCTCGGAAGCGTCGCGCAGGGAGTCCTGCGCACGGCTCCGTGTTCCGTGGAAATCGTGCGAACCCCGCCTGCGTCTTCGTCCTCGCCCCGGAAGGTTCTGTTCGCCACCGACGGAAGCGATTGCTCGGTTCACGCCGCGCATAACGTCGCCGCAGGGCTCTGGCCGCAACGCTCCGTATTCAAGGTGCTGAGCGTCGAGGAATTGTTGGTCGTCGGCACTCAGATGGAAGCGGCCTCCCTCTCGGCGGTTTATCCGGCGTCGCTCCTTGAAGAACTCACCACACAAGCGCGCGACCGCACACGTTCTGCGGTCGAAACGGCAAAGGACATCCTGTTGCGTGCTGGGCTTAAGGTGGACGACACGAATTCGATGCCGCTTGGGGAACCACGCGGCGTCATTCTTGACACCGCGAAAGAGTGGGGCGCGGATCTGATCGTCGTTGGTTCCCACGGCAAACGCGGTCTCGATCGCTTCCTCCTCGGCAGCGTCTCCGAGGCCGTTGCGATTCATGCGTCATGTTCCGTCCGGGTCGCGCGTGAACGGCAGCACTCCAAAGGAAATGGCCGTGCAGATTGAAACCATATTCGGCGCTGGCGCGAAGTTGCCCTCGCCTGTGTTCACCATCTACGTCAACACTTCGAGTCAGGACGCGACCCCCTGGTACAAAAATCCCCGGTCGCGTCACAAAACCCCACCTGACCAGGGAACGCTACATCAAGGCTTTTGATCCCGCGGTGCTCGCGGCGATGAAGAGGATGGAGGCAACCTTGGACGCAATGAATCTCTGCGCACCAACTGTCCACCAAATTCATTAGGCCAGTGTGGTAAGATGTTGCAATCAAACCGCGGAGAGGTGGCAGAGTGGCTGAATGCGGCGGTTTGCTAATTTAATCATCCCTGTCCTTGCTCATCGATATTGCTTTATTTTGTTAGAGTTACGAGCCCTCAGTTGCACTGAAATCGCCTCATTTGCAGAGCAATGGCCAGCAATTGGCCAGCGCCATTATCGATCGTTCAACGAATCGATAACACCTCGCTTTAGACGTTTGAACGATGGTCTGGCAAAGTCCGCGTCTCACAGCTCGCGTTCGGAGTCAACTAGGTACGATCGAACAAGATGCCCTGTTTCTGTATGGGAGCGCCTGCAGCAACTATGCGGCGACCAAAAATTGCGCCGCTTTTTTCAACACCAGTGTAGTTGCGGGCTGACGCCGTCACCTCGATCTTCGGTTAACCACCTTGCCTAGCAACCCTGCATGTTGAAACGAAAGCTCACGGAGGAGCACTATCTATGGAACTTGTGTCGGACGAACGTCCGCTCAATTCCAACGCCTGCTTTTGAGACAGCGGCATCCAGATGGCCGGCCCGCCTACTTTCTCCTTCCTGCCGCAGCACAGGAGGTCCGCATGATTCGAAATCTTCAGGAAGGCCCAAACACCGTCAGCGTTCAGGAGACCACTTTCACGCTCGACAATTTGGGGCGTTTTCTCTGTAACACGCTCCAAGAAGCAAAGGATAGCTCTGGCGTCCAAATCGGAGGCAAGCGGAGAGACTTCGACACCATCGTGATTGGAGGTGGCACTTTTGGTGCGGCGATT
>JAFDVY010000078.1 GCA_018268785.1 Acidobacteriota bacterium
CGAAGTGATAGTCGTTGCCGAAGTGAAAGCGAAATTCGTTGATGAACGCGGAAGAAAGCGAGGAGACCAGAGTAAATTGAGCGAAGTGGCTGGTGGCGCCATCGGTAAGGGACAAGCCGTCACCCGTGGAAGTTGGGGTGTTGAAATAGCCATGAGGGCTGCGGAAACGCTGATAGTTGTAGGTAGCGGTGAAGTTGTTGCGAGGAGTGAGTAAGCCACTGACCTTCACGAAAGCGGTATTCTGGTTGAACGTTCGCGGAAACGAGCCCGCAGCCGCATTGACCTGTGAAGCAAGAGCGGGATTGGCAGCAAAAAATGCAGCGGGGTCGGAGAGACCAGCAAGAGCAGGTGCGTCGTTAACGGTAATAGGCTCGTTTCGCAACTGGCTTTCATAGTTCCCCAGGAAAAACAGGCGATCGCGAACGATGGGTCCGCCAACCGTGCCGCCAAATTGTTGCCGGCGATTGCTGGGCTTTGGTATTCCGTTTTCGTTGTTGATGAAGTCGTTGGCGTTAAGGGCCGAATCGAGAAAATAGTAGTAGGCGTCACCATGAACGACATTGCTGCCGCTTTTCGTGACGGTATTCACGATGCCGCCGCCCGCCTGCCCAAATTCGGCCTCGTAGCCGGTGCTTGAGACCTGGAATTCCTGGACGACATCTTCGCTGAATTGAAACGGAATACTGGTCCGACCGATTTGCTGCGCGAAAAACGCATTGTTGTTGTTGCCGCCATCGACCATGTAATTGTTGAAGTTGCCGGCCATGCCGTTAAAACTGACCATGCCAAAGTCTCCATCGGTTGTTGCGCCAGGAGTGAGAAGGACGAAATCGGTAAAGTTGCGTCCGTTAAGCGGGAGAGACTCGATACTGCGTTTCTCGACGACGCTGCTAAGCGCGGATTGGGTCGGGTCCACGAGGGGAGTGTCCGTAGAAACATTGACGGTAATATTGACGCTACCGATTTTGAGGACAGGCTGGAGGGAGGAAGTCGATCCCACGCGAACAACAACCTGCTTGATCTCGGCGCTCTCAAAGCCATCTTTTTTGACCGAGACATGGTACGAACCCGGCGCCAGATAGGAGATAAGGAAGCGTCCATCTTCCCCCGATGAGGCCGAAGCAGCGATGTTCGTCGATTCCTCACGGGCGGTTACAAGGGCTCCTGGCACGACTGCCCCAGAGGCATCCGTTATCGTGCCTTCGATGCGTCCGGATCCGGCCCCTGCTTGGGCGAACACTGGTGCTTGAATCAAGAAAAACAGACTAAGAGCGCGGACAAATGGGCTGCCAAGAATAGACTTCATGGAACCGTCCTTGTTCAGTAGTTTGAATGTAAAAGAATAGCCAACTCGTTCCCAAGGGAGCCGAAATACGAGCATTGCACGCCCTAGAAAAGTTGCGAATTTTAGCCACTCCGCAAAGAACACAGAGTCAAGCCAACTTTTGTTGAAATGAATCTCTATAGCAAGGTGGGCTGAAGGTTTTCTTGCCTACACACTTTGCCTCAACGCCCCAGAACGTCTTGCGCCCCGCCTTGCGGAGGCTACATGCTCTTTCCTAAACGCAAGATTAACAAGCGTGCCTATTGGGCTTTACAGAGGATTGACGCAACAACGCCCATGAGCATGGCGGAAATGCCGACTTGGGGGCTTCGGAGCTGTTTGGGCATGGCGATTCGTGCTGATTCAGAATGGTTGATGAAAGCAAACGGGATAGCAGCGAAGGGTTGACGCAATAAAGACAAACCAAAGAGAAAAGCGGATTCCGCAGCCGCCAAAAGACGGCGGGTGCGGAATGAGAGTTTTTGGGGTTGGGGTAGCGAGGGAGATTGGTGAAGGGAGTTTTTTGGGGGTGGGTGGAGCGGGATAGATTGGTGGAGTGACTGGGGTTCGTGGTCGTAAGAGCACAGGCGCTTCGGAGGTCAGCGTGAATTGAAGCGTATGCCACGTGAGGGAGGACAGAGCAAGATGCCGGGCTAAAGCCCGGCGCTACGAAGGCAAATACAAGAAAGAGCGGATTCCGCAGCCGCCAAAAGACGGCGGGTGGGGAATGAGAGTTTTTTGGGGTTGGGGTAGCGAGGGTGATTGGTGAAGGGAGTTTTTTTCGGTTGGGTGGGGCGGGATAGATTGGTGGATTAACTGGGGTTCGTGGTCGTAAGAGCACAGGCTGAAGCCTATGCCACGCGGGCTGACTGGGATTAGAGGTCGTCGGCGCGCACAGGATGCCGGACTCAGAAAGCCGGCCGTACAAAAGAAAGGACGTAGTTAGCGCTGGAGTTTGAGGATTAGGGCGGAGAGGGGAGGGAGGGTCAGGAGGAGTGTGTGTGGGCGCTCCTGAGATTGGGTTGGCTCGGAATCGAGGCCGCCGAGGTTGCCGACGCCGGAGCCGCCGTAGTTGGTGGAATCGGTGTTGAGGATTTCCTTGTAGAAGCCGGGTTCGGGGACGCCGACGCGGTAGTTGCCGCGGACGACGGGCGTGGCGTTGAGAATGACTACAAGAAAGTCTTCGCGATTGCGGGCGCGGCGGATAAAGGAGATGACACTGTTGTCGCCGTCATTGCAATCGATCCATTCGAAGCCGGTCCATTCGAAATCAACCTGATGGAGGGCAGGTTCCGAAGCGTGAAGGTGATTTAAGTCCGAAACGAGTCTTTGCACGCCTTTGTGCGATTCGTATTGGAGCAGATGCCAATCGAGGCTGCGCTCTTCCGACCATTCGTTGCGCTGCGCAAAATCCTGACCCATGAAAAGGAGTTTTTTGCCGGGATGTGCGTGCTGATAAGCGAGAAGGATGCGGAGGTTGGCGAACTGCTGCCACATGTCGCCCGGCATTTTGTGGAGAAGAGAGTTTTTGCCGTGGACGACTTCGTCATGCGAAAAGGGGAGCATGAAATTTTCGGTGAAGGCATAGATGAGCGAGAAGGTGATTTTGTTGTGCTCGTATTTGCGATAGATGGGATTGGAGGAGAAATACTTGAGCGTGTCGTTCATCCAGCCCATGTTCCATTTAAGGCTGAAGCCGAGCCCACCGAGATACGTGGGGCGGGAGACGCTGGGCCACGCGGTGGATTCTTCGGCGATGGTGAGGACGCCGGGAAAACGGGCGTGAGCGACTTCGTTCATGCGCTTGAAGAAATCGATGGCGTGGAGATTTTCGCGGCCGCCGTAGCGATTGGGAATCCATTCGCCGGGTTTGCGGGAATAGTCGAGATAGAGCATGGAAGCGACGGCGTCCACGCGGAGACCGTCGATGTGATATTTGTCGAGCCAGAAGAGGGCATTGGAGATGAGGTAGTTCTGGACTTCGTTGCGGCCGTAGTTGTAGACGAGAGTACCCCAATCGGGATGAGCGCCGAGGCGCGGGTCGGCGTGTTCATAGAGATGAGTGCCGTCGAAGTGGGCGAGGCCGTGAGCGTCGCGCGGGAAATGGGCGGGGGTCCAATCGAGAATGACGCCGATGCCGGCTTGATGCGCGCGGTCCACAAATTCCATAAATTGAGCAGGAGTGCCGTAACGGCTGGTGGCGACGAAGTAGCCGAGAGTTTGATAGCCCCAGGAGCCGTCGAAGGGATGTTCCATGACGGGAAGCAGCTCGATGTGGGTGTAGCCCATTTCCTTGACGTAGGGAATGAGCTGGTCGGCGAGTTCGTGGTAAGTGAGCCAGCGGTTCTTGTCTTCGGGGACTCGTCGCCAAGAACCGAGATGAACTTCGTAAACGGAGACGGGGGAATCGAGCCAATTCTTTTTCTCGCGGGCGGCGAGCCAGTTGGAGTCGTTCCAGGTGTAAGTTTCGAGATTGGCGACCACGGAGCCGGTATTGGGGCGGAGTTCGGAGCGAAAGGCGTAGGGATCGGATTTTAGAGGAAGCAGATTTTCGTTCGGACCGGTGATTTCGTATTTATAGATCGCGCCTTCGTTGACGTTGGGCAAGAAAAGTTCCCAAATGCCGGAAGAGCCGCGCGGGCGCATGGGATGGATGCGACCGTCCCAGGCATTGAAATCGCCGACGATGCTGACACGACGGGCCGAGGGAGCCCAGACTGCGAAGTTGGTGCCGACGATTCCGTTGACGGTTTTGATGTGGGCGCCGAGTTTTTCGTAGGTGTCGTAGTGGCGGCCTTCGGCCATCAAGTGCAAATCAAAATCACTGAGCTGATAGGGGAAGCTGTAGGGATCGTAGACTTCAAAGGGGACACCTTCGTGAGTGCGGCCTTGAATTTTGTAGCTGCCTGGTTCGGGCGCCGTGGTCTGGCTGGAAGGCCAAGTGGCTTCGAAAAATCCTTCGGGACGGAGTTTTACGGCGTCGGTGACTTTCGCGGAATTATGGAAGGCGAGATTGGCCTGGTCGGCCCAGGGGATGAAAAAGCGTACGGCCCAGCCGTCTTTTACTGGATGAGGGCCGAGTAGGGAAAAGGGATCGGCAAGGCGGGCGGCGAGAAGGGCGTCAATGCTCGAGTTCAGTTGTGCATCAACCGGCGTAGCGGCGGGAGTTTTCGGCAGCGAAATGGGAGGAATCGGTTTTTCCGGCATGAGGGCTCGATAAGCACGAATCCATAGGATGCCGGATGCAGCGGTCGGCACTGAAGGGATTCTAGGGCGAGTTGCGAAAAAATGCCAATGGGTAGGTTCAGTTTGAACCGGGCTTATTGTGTCACGAACAAGGGATCAAGCTGACCCTCTGATGGATTGGTGGCGGGAGACTTTTTGAAAAGGCGGCCTGTTGGATGAAGGCGGGGGCAGTGTATAGTCCCGTGCAGCAAAAAGACGGGGAGGAAACATGGCGCAATTTTGTCCGAACTGCGGGACACGAGGGGATGAAGGAACGAAATTCTGCGGGACGTGCGGAACGAACTTGGGGGAGCCAGTGCCAGCCGCTCCAACCGCGCAGACGGCAGGACCGGCTGCCCCGCCGCCACCTCCTCCAGTGAGAACGGCAACGGCGGTGGCGCCGCCTCCGCCACCTTCAGGGCAACCGACGAAAAGCGGGGGCGGGTGCGGAAAGATTGTTGTCATTGTGTTGATTGTTGTGGGATTGCTGATCGCCTTGGGGATCTGCGGCTCGATTTATCTTGGGTATAAGGCGAAGAAAAAGCTCGATCAAGTGAAGGAGGCAGTGAATACAGGCAACGTGGATGACGTTGCGAATGCGATTGGCGGAGGGCCGAGCAAGGCGGTGGACGCGATGCCTGCGTATCCGGATTGGGGAGGCACGTCGTCAACGGCATTGCCGCCGGAAGCGAAGGCGCCGGCCGGTGCGGAAGATGGCGGCAAGCCGGAAGCTTCGATGGGGCAAGTTTTGCCGATGCGGAAGGGATTGCGAATTACAACGGCGATTCAACAGAGCGCTGGCGACTATGAATCGATGAAGGAGATTCGGTCGGTGACGGATGAAGGCGTGCTGATGGACTATTCGGCGGACAATTTGCCGGAGTCGGAGAATCCGTTCCTGAGTGAGCAGGAGAAGGCGGCTGCGAAAAAGGTGAAGCGATCGGTTCACTCGAGCAGGAAGATTTTGAGCGCGGATTTGCAGAATTCGCATGAGTATGCGGAATCGTTTGGGGAGACGCAGCCGCTAACGCTGCCGAACACGACGGCACTGGGGCTTTCGTCGGCGACACTGAATGATTTGATGACGAAGGGGAAAGCGGAATTTACGTATCACGATACGGGATTGAAGGGAGCGCTGGGAGGATTGCTGGGAGGACTTGCGGGGATGGCCGACCAGATGAACAAGAATAACCCGAGCGGCGGAAGCGCGGAGGATCAGAAGGCGCAGCAGGCGATGAAAGATTTGCAGAACATGGGCAAAGTGAATTGCACGATGAAGCGGGCGGACCAGAAGATTTATGCGTTTCCGGTTTTGCTGAACGATGAGCGGGTGCAGCTGCCGGCGATTCGCGCGAATTGCAAATCGGATGACGGGAAACTGGCGGAGTTTTACTTTTTGAACGATGTGCAGAATCCGCTGTCGTTGACGTGGAAGATCGGGAAGTCCGACCGGCTGCAAGTGGTGAAGCTGGAGTATGTGCGGGTGACGCAGGCTGCGGCAGGAAGTGGCGGAGAAGGAGCAGGATCTTCGGCGGGGCGAAGGAACTTGAACAAAAGCTTGCACAACAGGAGAAGGTGCGGATTTACGGGATTTATTTTAATTTTGCGAGCGCGGAGATCAAGCCGCAGTCGAAGCCGACGCTGGATGAAATTGCGGAGGTGATGGCGGCGTATCCGGATTGGAAGCTGAATGTGGCGGGACACACGGACAACATCGGCGGAGATGCGTTTAATTTGCAGCTTTCGCGGCGGAGAGCGGAAGCGGTGAAGACGGCACTGGTGACGCAGTACAAGATCTCGCCGGACCGTTTGACGACGGAGGGATACGGCGACGAGCATTCAGGATTGGCGTGAGTGCGTGGGCGATGTTGATCTGCGTCTCGGCTGGGTATGCACAGGGGCGGGGGCAAGCGCGGTCGATGGTGGTGTCGCGATATGGGATTGTGGCGTCGGAATCGCCGCTGGCTTCGCAGGCGGGCGCACACATTTTAGAGAAGGGCGGGAACGCGGTGGACGCGGCAATCGCGACGAACGCGATGATGGGCGTCGTTGAGCCGATGATGAACGGGATAGGCGGAGATTTGTTTGCGATTGTGTACGACGCGAAGGCAAACAAGCTGTATGGAATCAATGCGAGCGGGTGGTCGCCGAAGGGACTGACGATCGAGTTTTTGCAGAAGCAGGGAATGAAAGAGATGCCGAAGTCGGGCGTGCACACGATCGATGTGCCGGGAGCGGTGGACGGCTGGCAGAAGCTGGCGGATAAGTTTGGACGGAAGAAGCTATCGGAGGACTTGGGACAGGCGATTCGAACGGCACGCGAGGGATTTCCAGTGCCGGAGATTACTGCGAGTTATTGGAACTATGCGGCGGACAAGTTGCGGGAGAACGAGGAGGCTGCGCGAGTCTATCTGATCAAGGATCATGCGCCGAAGACGGGGGAGATATTTGCGAATGCGGATTTGGCGGCGTCGCTGGAAGCGATTGCGAACGGCGGGCGGGATGCGTTTTATAAAGGTGAAATCGCGAAGAAGATGCTGGCGGGAATGAAGAAGCACGGCGGAACGATGGTCGAGGAAGATTTGGCGAAGTTTGCGAGTGAATGGGTGGAGCCGGTTTCGACGACTTACAAAGAATGGACAGTTTATGAATTGCCACCGAATGGGTCGGGGATGGCTGCGCTCGAGATGCTGAACATCATGGAGAATTTTCCACTGGGGCAGAAGGGATATGAGTTTGGCTCGGCGAAAGCGCTGCAGATTGAGATTGAGGCGAAGAAGCTGGCGTATGCGGATTTGCAGAAATACATTGGCGATCCGCGCGGACAGAAATTGCCCATGGCGAAATTGCTGTCGAAAGAGTGGGCGGCGGCTCGGGCGAAATCGATCGATCCGGAACACGCGAATTGCAATCCGACGGCGAGAGAGATGGAAGGCGGAAGCGATACGACGTATTTGAGCGTAGTGGATCGCGACGGAAATATGGTGTCGCTGATTCAGAGCAATTATTCTTCGTTTGGGTCGGGGATTGTGGCGCCGGGGACGGGGTTTGTTCTGCACAATCGCGGGGCGCTGTTCGTGATGGACCCGAATTCGCCGAATGCCCTCGCGGGAAGGAAGCGGCCGCTGCATACGATCATTCCGGGATTCGCGCAGAAGGGCGATGTGCGGATGGCGTTTGGAATTATGGGCGGGTGGAATCAATCACAGGCGCACGCGCAATACATTGCGGATTTGGCGGATTACAAGATGAATATTCAGGCGGCGGTAGAAGCACCGCGATTTACAAAACTGACGTTTGGCGGATGCGACGTGATGATGGAGAACCGCTTTGCGCAGAAGACGCGGGATGAGTTGACGGCAAAGGGACATCAGATTGAGGTACTGCCCGCGTTTGCGGACAACATGGGCGGAGGGCAGGCGGTGTTGCGGGATTTTATGACAGGTGTGAATTACGGGGCGTCGGATCCGCGGAAGGATGGAGCGGCGATTCCGGAACAGCCGCAGAATTGAGAGAGTCTTCAGTAGTCAGTCTTCAGCCGTCAGTAGAAGCGCAGCCAAGAGAAAGTCCTCAGTTGTCAGTCTTCCGTGGTCAGTAGAGAAACAAGAGCAGAGCAGGCAGACTGACGCCTAATCGAGTGGATCCCCGACCCATTTTGGGACTGGCGCAGCCATGAGTGGCTACGATACTGGGTTCTAGGACTTTATGGCCGCTAACTTATAGAACCAGAAGGAGTTTGCCCATTTTGCACAGGAAGTGGGCAATCGGATTCCTATCTAGGTCATCCTGTGCGCCTTCTTTATTATTAAGCCTTTTTATTTCAATAAGTTAGATTCTTAAGCCCTGGCTTGGAAGTTGCTCCTACCTGTACTAAGGGACAGGGGTAGGCCGCAGCTACGCCTCTGACTCGGGAGACCGTGTGGTGGCAAACGGCAAAATTGGCTTGCGGATGGGGATGATTTTGGCGGCAATGCTAGTCCTTATTATTGCGGCACCGACGTCGAGGGCGCAGACGTCAGGCATTGCGGGGAAGTATCAGTGCACACAGGTGAGAGTTCACGGGAAAGTGAAGCCCTGTTCATCTGCGCAACTTAACCTGAAAGCGGACGGGCATTTCGAATTGCGCGGGTGGGAAGGCGATTACTCCGTGACAGGGACATACGTGGAGCTTTCGGACAAGACGGTTAAATCGAAGGCGAAGCTGGAGCCCGGATACAAATTGATTTTTAAATACCAGGGAAAGGACGGCGTTGTGGAAGTGACGTACGAGCGACGCCAGAGTGCACCCGCAAATGAGGCCCTCAGCTAGAAGACGGAGGAGTTTTCTTAGAATTCGGCGTCGTACGCTGCGGCCGCAATTTCTCCAAGCGCCTGACCACCGACGGATTGAGCCGCGTCCGGAATATCCGGCAGAGAAACGTGATTTACATACGCCGCAAATGCCAGCTTGCGACCCGACTTCGTGAAGACGTAACCGGCCAGACCCTTTCCGTTCAACATTCCCTTTCCATTTAATTTATCTTCGGAGTCGAAAGTGCCGGTCTTTGCGAAGACGTGGCCTGCTCCGGGGCTCGTCTTTTGAATTTTTGCGAGTGTGCCGTCTTTGCCGAGGACAGGAAGGGCTCGGAAGAGAACGTCGAAGTCGGGGCGAGTGGTCCAGTAAGCGAGATAACTGGCAATGAATTCCGGAGAGAAGAGGTCGGCCCAGTCACCGCCAGCGCCGTCGCCTTGAGAGATTCCAGTCAGATCGAGTTTGGCGTCTTGGAGGAAGGCGCGCTCGATTTGAAAACCTTTTTTGAGCGGGTCGGTGGATTCTTTGCCGATGATCGCTCCAAGGAGATAGGGTCCCATGCCAGCGTGAAGATTTTGGCTGACTTTCAGAGTGACTTTGATTTCTTCCGCGAGGGGAAGGGAAATGTGGTCCGCGAGTTCGTTTTCAGGGTTGTAAGCACGGTAAGACGATACCGGCAAAGTGCCGCCCGGTGATATTGCATCGGGCGCAGACTTTAGTGAAATGCCTTCTGCCCTGAGGGCTTCTTGAAAGACGGTGATTGCGAACAAGGTTGGAGAAGGAACTCCAATACTTGCGGTTTGCGGTTCTTTGCCGAGAGGGATGGAACCGGAGAGAGTGACGACGACGGTGCCATCGGCGTTGGAATTGAAGACCGGGTCATCAAGAGAAAGTTTGCTGTCTGCGGCGCCGGTCATCATGTGGTTGACGAAGCGGATGTAGGCGGTGGTTGGAGATGTTTCGAGAACGATGGGATCGCCGATTTTTGCGGCGGGTTTGCCAATGAGGTCAATCACGTTGTCGTTGACCATGATGGAGGACATGACGACGCCCGTGCCGCCTTCGCGTGGGCCGTCGGGGACGAGAGAAGTGTCGACGACTATACGGCCGTCAATTTTCCGAACGCCTTTTGCGTAGACGGCTTTGGCTAGTTCTTTGATGACGGTGAGGGGATCGCCGGCGACGGCGGGGCCGCCGTAGGAATGATCTTCGTCTTCGAAGGCAAGAGTGCCGTCGGGGCGAGCGCGATTCGAGAGATTGGGGTCGCCGCTGGCGACGAGGACGAGGTCACCTTTGAGGCGGCCTTTCTTGTCGAGCGGGCCAGTGCGATAGACTTTTGTATGGAAGCGGTAGTCGGGGCCAAGCTTGGCGAGAAGAGTGCCTTCGGTGAGTAGTTTTGTGGTGGAAGCGGGGACGAATAGTTTTCCCGCGTCATGGGAGTAGACGATCCTGCCGGTGGCGAGGTCAAGGAATTCGATGCCGAAATTGGCGCGGGCGAATTCGGGGCGGTCCATGACTTTTTGAATGCGGGCGGCGAGGGTGTCTTGGGCCGAAGCTTGAGTGTGGCAAAGAAGCAAGGGCAAGAAAAACGAAAGAAGGAAAAAGCAGATTCTCCGCCTGAACCGTGCGGAGAGAAAAGAAGTTCCTCGTCGCTTCGCTCCTCGGAATAACAGTGCGGCGGGATTTGAATGGGGAAGTGAGGGCATTGGGCCTCCGTCAGTTGGATTTCATGTTTAGCTTTTCGAATGGAATGTTGAGGATGCCGTATTCGTGCCAGTCTTTGTAGTCGAAATGCCACCACTCAGATTCGTAAACGGTGAAATCTTCGGATTCCATGGCGCTGCGGAGGAGGTCTCGGTGCCAGCGCTGGAGGGATGTGCCGCCGGGAAAATTGGGGAATGAACGAGGCGACATTTCGTCGTAGCCGCCGGTCATTTCGATAGGATTGCCTGTTTTCAGATCGTAGAGTGTGAGGTCAACAGCACAGCCGCGATTGTGGCGGGAACCTTGCGCAGGATCAGCTACGAAGATCTTTCCTTCGGCGGGAGTGGCGTCCCAGAAAATTTTGGTGACGTACCAGGGACGGTAGCCGTCGTGAATAAGAAGGCCGTAGCCGAGGGGTTTTAGCTTTTGCAGAACGCGCAGGAGGGCTTCGGCTGCGGGACGCTGGAGAAACGCGCGGGCTTGGGTGTAAACGGGTGTTCCGAGGAAGTCGTTCGAAGAAGCGTAACGAATATCGAGATGAATGTCGGGGTCGAGTGTTGCGAGCTCGATAAGATCCGGTTTCCGGAAGGAACGATCCTCTTCGGGTGGGGTGGCGGTGAGGGCTTCGCGACGAAGTTCTTCCACAGGGCGCTGTGGCTTGACCAAATAGGACTTCGAGGAATCGGAGCCGGGGTCAATGCGGTTGCAGCACGCGCCAAGAACTGCGGATTCAGCGGCACCGTACTTAACAATTCGTTTGGCAGGAGATTTGGCGCCTTCCGTCTTTTCAGGGAAATCATCGAAGATGATGGCAAATTCCGAATCCGAACCGTCGGGATAGTGTGAAAAGAGTTTTCCTTCCCTCTCAAGCAAAACAAATGTCTTTTTCTCTGGTTCGTGTTTGTCGGCGTAGATTCCCAGGAGCGTTTTCCATTCGGGCGGTGCGTCGACTGGTTGGGGGCCGGGAAGAATTGATCTGGCGGATTGCGAAAATGACGATGAAGCCGCGATGAGCAGCAATAGAAAGATGCCAAAAAAATTGCGAAACGAACGCGCTGGTTCTCTACCTTGCGCGCCAGGTTTCTTTTTCAATGGTCCAACGTTCAATGAGTTCACGGCGGACATGATAACCGAGGCCGGGTCTATCGGGAATGCGAATGGTGCCTTGGGGAGAAACTTCGACTACAGGTTCGATGATGTCTTCGACCCAGTAACGCTTGCTGGCGGAAACGTCGCCGGGCAAGGTGTAACCTGGGAGGGAAGAGACGGCGATATTGTGGGCGCGACCGACGCCGGATTCGAGCATGCCGCCGCACCAGACCGGGATATTTTTGGCGAGGCAGTAAGCCTGAATATCGCGCGCGCTGGAATGGCCGCCAACGCGGCCGAGCTTAACGTTGATGATGCGAGTTGCGCCGAGTTCGACGGCGGTGGCCGCGTCGCGAACATGCTGGATGGATTCATCGAGACAGATTGAAGTTTGCAGGGCTTTCTGGAGCTTGGAGTGGGCGTAAATATCGTCCCACCAGAGCGGCTGCTCCATCATTAGCAGACGAAATTCGTCGAAACGTTTCAAGTGTTCTTGGTCAGTGAGGGTATAGGCTGAATTCGCGTCGACGGAGAGAGTTACATCCGGAAAAGTCTTGCGGATAGCGCTGACGTAGTGAAGATCCTTGCCGGGCTTGATTTTGAGTTTGATGCGCTGATAGCCGGCGGCGACTTCCACGGCGACTTTCTCACGAAGAACTTCCGGGGACGACTGCAAACCGATGGAGACGCCGCAAGGAATTTCGTTTTTCGCGCCGCCGAGCAGCTTGCTGAGAGGCTTGTTTGCTTGCTGGGCTTCGACGTCCCAGAGGGCATTTTCAATTCCGGCGCGGGCCATTTCGTGGCCACGAACGTGGGCGAAAGCCGCGGGAATTTCAGACGCGGAGCCAAACACTTTGCCAAGAACGGCGGGAACGAGAACGTGGCGCACAATCACCGCGGAAGTGCCGACGGTCTCCGGGTTGAAAGTAGGAGCCTCCATGGCGGTGATTTCCGACCAGCCGGTGAGGCCATCCGCCTGCAGTTCAATCAATAGTACAGACCGTTCGTGCGTGGAACCGAAACTCGTCTCGAACGGAGCTTTCAGGCGCATCTGCAGCCTGCGTAAGGTAATCGCCTCTACGCGCATTTCCCAGCCTTTCCCCTGGAGATACCAATAGCGGATGGGTGGGAGAGCGCAGGAACGCGGCGACACACGATTTCAGGCGCGAGCCAGCCACAGCCACCGGGAGAGGCGAACAGTATGAAACATTTGTTTCAGAAAAGGAAGAAAAAACTCGAATGTTTCAATCGCGATGCCAGCGGCTACCGCGGCGCTGTTCTTCTGAAATCTCTCGGACGATGGCGAGGGTGTGTTTCTGGCGATGCTGGCCGATGGCTGCGAGGAGTGCGTTGAGCAGGGAGACAGGCGCCGTGTAAGACGCGCCAAAAGAGTTCGATCCGATGCCGGCAAGAAATGTTTCGTGGCAGACGCGGGTGAGGGGAGAAAGGTAAGTGTCGGTGATGGCGACGCAATAAGATCCCCGGGCGCGCGCATGTTCGGCCCCTTCGACCGTTTGACGCAGACCGCGACGAAAGGAGATGGTTACGACAAGATCCTGCCGGGTGAGGGAACGGGTCAAATGAACGGCGCGGCCACCGGAAGTCGCTGAAAAAGCATTCAAGCCGAGGAGGACAAGGTGGTACTCGAAATACTCGGCAAGCGTTGCAGCCAGGTCGCCCGCGATGACAATGACGCGACGCGCTTCATGGAAGCGTTTGGCAAGGGCGGCGACGCGCTTGGTGTCGAGGGTGTTCTTGAGAGCCTGCAGATTTTTCAGGTCCTGATCGAGCGAGTCGGAGATGAATCCGGGGATGCCGGTGGAGTGCGGGGCCTTGCGCATGGTGTCGGCGGAAGTCGCATAGGCAAGCGAAAGATCGTGGAGATAGTGCTGGAATTCGCGGAAGCCGGGGAAGCCGAGGCCACGGACAATACGAACGACCGTTGCCGGATCCGTGCCCAGACTCTTTGCCATAGCACGCACGCTGGAGAGTACGAAAGCGCGCGGGTGTTCAAAGATCGGGCGAACAATTTCCTGGCGCTTGGCGTTCAGGCGGTTGAGCTTTTCGGCGATCTGCTTGGAATGGAGTGTTTTGTTAAGAGAATCCCGTTTCATTGAAAGAGCTGACTCCAACGAATAGAAACCGGCGCTCCCAGGCGGAGGGAAGCTAACCCTCCTTCTGGAAACGCCACATTGTAGCAGCGGTCTTACTTTTCCGATGTGGCAGTTTTAGCGGTTAGTCCGGGAGCGACAACCGGCTGCAGGAAAGGCATCATGGCACGCAGTCCGGGACCGAGCTGCTCGATCGGGTGCTGTTGCTCGGCTTTGCGTTTGGCAAGAAAATTTGGGCAGCCGGCTTCGTTTTCGGCGATCCATTTTTTCGCGAAACTGCCGTCCTTGATTTCCGCGAGGAGCTTCTTCATTTCCTCGCGGGTTTGCTGGGTGACGATGCGCGGGCCGGCGGTGTAGTCACCATGCTCGGCGGTATCGCTGATGGAGTAGCGCATGTAACTCAAGCCGCCGCGATAGATGAGATCGACGATGAGCTTGAGTTCATGGAGACATTCAAAGTAGGCGACTTCGGGCTGATAGCCGGCGTTGGTGAGCGTTTCGAAACCGGCTTTGATGAGTTCGCTGACGCCGCCGCAGAGAACCGCTTGTTCGCCGAACAAGTCTGTTTCGGTTTCTTCGGTGAACGTGGTTTCGAGGACGCCCGCGCGAGTGCAGCCGATGCCGCGGGCGTAGGAAAGAGCAAGCTCTTTTGCCTTGCCGGTAGCATTTTGCTCGATCGCGAGCAATCCGGGCGTGCCGCCGCCTTCGGTGAAGACTTCGCGAACACGATGGCCGGGAGCTTTTGGCGCGACCATGGAAACGTCGACATCGGCGGGAGGCTTGATGGCGCCGAAACGAATGTTAAAGCCATGGGCGAACATGAGCGTCTTACCGGCTTTCAGATTCGGGGCGATGGATTCATCGTAAAGTTTTTTCTGTTTGGTGTCTGGGGTGAGGATCATGATGACGTCGGCCCAGGCAGCGGCTTCGGATGGCGTAGTAACGGTGAGGCCGTCTTTTTCGGCTTTGGCGCGAGAGGCGCTGCCAGCCGGCAACCCTACGCGAACGTTGCAACCGCTATCGCGCAGATTGAGGGCGTGTGCGTGGCCTTGCGAACCGTAACCGATGATTGCGATTTTCTTCGATTGGATAAGGGAGAGATCCGCGTCCTTATCGTAGTAGAGCTTTGCCATTTTGAGTTTTCTCCTGTGGATTCGAAGCGTTGAACCTTAACTAATCTTTTGAGAGCGCAGCCGGCACGTTTTCTGAAGCGGGCGGCTGAAGCAAGTCACCGCCGCGGGTCATGGCAATGCGGCCGGTGCGCGCCATTTCAAGCACACCATAGGGACGCAGGACTTCGAGCAAGCCGTCGATTTTGTCGACAGTGCCGGAGACTTCGACGATCAAAGAATCAGGAGCGACGTCCACGACGCGCCCGCGGAAAACCTTGAGCAAGTCCATCAAATGGGGACGCGATTGCTGGTCAGCGGCGACTTTGATAAGCGCGAGGTCGCGCTCGAGCAGGGAACGTTCAGAAATATTTTCAGCGAGAAGCACGTCCACGAGCTTCTCGAGACTGGCTTCGAGGCGGTGCGCGCCCTTTGGGTCAGTGTGCGCAACGATGGTCATGCGCGCGATTTCTTCGTTTTCCGTTGGGCCGACGGTGAGTGAATCAATGTT
>JAFDVY010000079.1 GCA_018268785.1 Acidobacteriota bacterium
CTCGGCAAGGATGGCGATTTTGATGATGCTGGCGGTGGGAAAAGTCTCATCGGCGTTCACAGAGATCTCGTGGTTGGCGGCAAGGTCGAGGAGATAGACACCGAGTACGCCGTCGAAGTTGCGGGATTCGGATTGGACAGTGGCGTCGAGTTTCTGGAATAGAAGAAGTTCTTTGGGTGGCGCCGTTTGTTGCGCGGAAACGGAAAGCGCAAGAAGAAAAACGGCAAGGAAGAAAAACGTGATTCGCTTCATGATGCCGGAGTATATCGCGGAAAACGAAGAGCGGGCCAACTCAGAATTTGGCCCCTACATGGAGAGCTAGCCTACGGCTTCTTTAGGAAGTCCTGGAGGTCGAGCCAGTCGGCGAAGCGGTCGATCCAGTGGTCGGTGGGAATGTCGTGTTTGCGCATGCCAAAGCCGTGGCCGCCTTTTGCGTACATGTGGAGTTCGACGGATTTTTTGGCTTCGAGCCATTTTTCGTAAAGGGCGACGCTGTCTGGCGCGAGGCCGAGATTGTCGTCGGTGGCGGCGGCGATAAACATGGGAGGCGCATCGGCTGGGACGGGAGAGTCTTTGAGACGGCGGATGGCTGCGTAGATTGGAGCCACAAAGGCGGGCTTTCCCTCTGGCGCGTAGCGGAAGGCAACACCGGCAGCGACGGTCCCTCCGGCGGAGAAGCCGATGATTCCGACCCGGTCGGGGGCGACGCCAAAGTCGGCAGCGTGCGCGCGGACGTAAGCGACTGCTGCGAGGCCGTCGGCGATGGAGAGTGGAATGACTTTGCCGATGGTCTCACTGAATTTCTGACGGTCGGAAAAAAGATTGATGAACTCTTGCGTGGCGTCTTCGCCAGTGTGGGCGAGGCGATATTTGAGGACGAACGCGGTGACGCCTTTTGCTGTGAGGTATTTGGCGACGTCTGTGCCTTCGGTGTTGATGGAGAGAGCCATGAAGCCGCCGCCTGGTGCGATGACTATGGCAGTGCCGTTTGCGGTGCCGGGAGCGGGCTTAAAAACGGTGAGCGTTGGTTTGGTGACGTTGGTGACGACTTCGGTGTTCCAGGCTTTCGAGAAATATTCTTTTTCGGGATAGTTTGCGGGTTCGAAACCGGGAGCCATGCCGGGATAAAGGGGAATTACGTCCTGGGATCTTGCGATGGTTGTTGCGAACAGGAGCAGGCAGAGGGTGCGAAGGATTAAGTTTTTCATGGCGCGGAGAGTTTAGCAGAGGGCTGACGCAAGGCAACTTCAATCCAATGCTAGTGGATGGTTTTGGTTTTGCGGGACATGTAATCCATGAGGAGATACTGGCCGAGGTTGTAGGGCGTGGTGAAGTAGGCTTTTCCTTTGCACATCTGCGTGATTTTCTGGACGAAATTGACGAGGGAATAGTCGCTGGCGAGCATGAAAGTGTTGATCATGATGCCAGCGCGCTTGCACTTGTTTACTTCTTCGAGGGTTTCGCCGACAACAAAGGGATCGAGGCCGAAAGCGTTTTTGTAAATGCGGCCGTCTTCGAGTGTGAGGGCAGAAGGTTTGCCGTCGGTGATCATAACGATTTGGCGCATGTCTTTGCGCTGGCGGAGAAGAATGCGTTGCGCGATGCGCAGGCCTTCGCGGGTGTTGGTGTAGAAAGGTCCGACTTGAACACGAGCGAGTTCGCTGAGTGGAACTTCTTCGGCGGAGTCGTGAAAGAGAACAAGATTGAGCGTGTCGCCGGGGTATTGCGTGCGAATAAGATGCGAGAGCGCCATGGCGACGCGCTTCGCGGGCGTGAAGCGGTCTTCGCCGTAGAGAATCATGCTGTGGCTGCAATCGAGAAGAACCACAGTGGCGCAGGAGGATTTGTATTCGCACTGATGGACCATGAGGTCTTTGTACTGAATTTCGACAGGGACTTTGGCTCCATCACGGCGCACGGCGTTGAAAAGAGTTTCGCTGACATCGAGATTGAGCGTGTCTCCAAATTCGTAGGGACGAGAGACGCCGCCGGATTCAATCCCGGTCGAAAGGTCGCGTGTGTCATGGCGTCCAAAGCTGCTGCCGCCCAGCGAGCCGAGGAGATCCTGAAGCGTTTTGAAGCCGAGGAAGTCGATAGTCTTGTCCGTGATTTCGAAGCGCACCTGCGATTGATTACGATCCATGGGCTGGCCGACGCTGCCGCGCGCCGTGGCTTGATTGGGCGGGGTGATCTGCGGCGGTTGCTGCGGATTGAGAAAGCCTTCCTGCGACATGCGTTCGATAAGTTTGTCGATGAGGTCGCGGATTTCTTCGTTGTTCATCGCGTCGGAGCGTTGGAGCGCCTGGCGCATTTCTTCAGTGAGCGAGTTTTCGTCGAAGAGGTCGCCCTCCTGGAGCGCGCGGAGAACGGCCTCGCGCAGCGCGTCCATGGAGCGCTCAGGATCGAATTCGTCCATGCCGTAGAACTGCGATTCAAAACCCGATTGCAGAAAGAAATCACCGAGTTTCTTGACGAGTTCTTCGAGGTCGATCGAGTCGGCTGGTTCGCCCGTGTATTTCGAGAATCTGGTGAATTTCATCTGACGAGCCTAATTGTAGCCGCGGCGCGGGGCGCGCGGGGGATTTTCGCGCGGCTCTGGCGGCTTGGGTTTGTCGGCGTAAAAACCGCGTTCTTCGCTGCGGCCGATGCGGCGATGCGCCCACAGACCTTCTAGGATGAGTTCGGCTGCGGCGGCAACTGCAGAATGGTCCTTCGTATCTACGACGCCAAGACGATTGACGTGTGAGAGCAGGTCTTTGATATTCGCAAGTTGCTGGTAACGGTCTTCGGTTGAGGAGAGGTCAGCGATTTTCAGTTCGCCGCCGAGCTCGAACCATTGAATCACGGGCTGAAAATTGACGTCGTTGAAGTGCCTGGTGAAGACGCGACCGACGGCGGTGCGGATCAGTTCGCGCGCGACGGTTTCGGCGCCTTTGAGTTCGCCTTCGTATTCGAGTTCAAGCTTGCCGGTAATTGATGGAAGCGCAGAGTAGAGATCGGCGACTCGGGCCACGGCCGATTCTTCGCGGGTCCGGGCAGCGCGTTGTTCGGCGTTGCTGACAATGCTCTCCAGGACCGTGATGGGCAAGCGCTGGCTGACTCCCGAACGTTTGTCCACGCGTTTGTCTTCGCGGGCCTGAAAAGCGATTTCCTCAACAAGCTGGCGGAGGTATTCCGGGACTTCCACATGGATTGCGGAATTGCGGCGCGTCCACGCCTCCTGTTGCGTGATGGCCATGCCTTCCTCGACGGTTTGTGGATAGTGGGTACGAATTTCGGCGCCGATGCGGTCTTTGAGCGGTGTAATAATTTTTCCACGTGCTGTGTAATCTTCGGGGTTGGCGGAGAACACCAGAAGAATGTCGAGGGGCAAGCGAATCGGATAGCCCTTAATCTGGATATCGCCCTCTTGCATGATGTTGAAGAGCCCAACCTGAATTTTTCCGGCAAGGTCGGGAAGCTCGTTGATGGCAAAAATGCCACGATTGGCGCGGGGCAGGAGGCCGTAGTGGATGGTGAGCTCGTCGGAAAGGTCGCGGCCGCCACGGGCGGCGCGAATGGGATCCACGTCGCCGATGATGTCGGCGATAGTGACGTCAGGCGTGGCGAGCTTTTCCACGTAGCGGAGATCCCGGGGCATCCAATTGATCGGCGTGGTGTCGTCCTCCGAGGCAATGCGGTCTTTGCAAGCACGGCAGATGGGGTGGAATGGATCGTCATTGATCTCACAACCTGCAATGACGGGAATCTCCGGGTCCAGAAGATTCACCAAACCACGCAAGATTCGGCTTTTCGCCTGGCCGCGCAAGCCGAGGAGAATGAAATTGTGGCGTGAGAGAAGTGCGTTGGTGATTTGCGGGACCACCGTGTCGTCGTAACCGTGGACGCCAGGGAAAATCGTTTCGTTGCGTTCGATGGCGCGGAGAAGATTTGTGCGAATTTCGTCCTTGATGTAACGCTGGAGCGAGCGAGCGTCGAAGTCGGGGACGCGGCGGAGTTCCCCGAGGGTTTTCGGGCGCGGGTGAGACGACGACGGGTGCAACGACGTTGCGGTGGTCATGTAGCCCCCAGTAAATCCGAAAACTTTCTTCAGGGGCTAAAGCCCCTTCTATGCGGTTCGTGTTTGCGTTGGGGCTAAAGCCCCAACCTCCTGAATAGCAATCTAGGTCCGCACTACGAGAAAACAAATTTGGCAAAATTCATAAATCAGTTCAAACCGCTTCCATTTCCGGCTGCGCGGCGTTGCAAGGATTCCACCTTTTGTAGATGCGGCGCCCAGTCGCGAAGGTACGCGAGCAGGCGCTCCTGGCGTTCGGGCTCGCTGCGCAGTTCGAGAATGCACTGTTTCCAAAGAAGATCCATCGGCAGTTTTGAAGCAATGAGATAGGAAAGCCGGTCGACTGCCTCTGAATCGGGGACAGCGTCGCGTGGATAGTCGCCGAAGATAAGCGTATGACAGGCCTCGTAAATTTCAATCAGCTCCCCGCGTATTTTCGGCGAGGATGGTGCAACGAGATCTTCCAGATAGTCCACAGTCCCTTCGAGAAGCGGATTTTGGTTGAAGAGTTCGACGATTCGGAATGGCTCGCGCCCGACGGTAAGGATGTCCATGCGTCCGTCCGGGTAGTTCTTTACGACTTCGAGAATTTCCGCGGTACAACCCGTGCCAGCTACGCCATTGTCGAGCGCCAGTAGCATGCCGAATTCGGCCTTGTGATCGAGGCAATCGCGAACCATCTTGCGGTAGCGCGGCTCGAAAATGTGCAGGGGAAGATCTGCGCCGGGGAGAAGAACGACGTTCAGGGGGAACAGCGGTATGCGTTCAGGCCGCATGGTGCTTACAGGAAGATAGTAGCAGAACAGGGAAGCGAGAGTTTTAAGTTGTAAGTTTCAACTGATAAGTCCGCAGAATAAGCGGTGTCAAGCCACCGCACTCAAAATTAGGGGAGTTCTGAGAAGAGGGATTCCATTTCGGAGCGCGCGTGGGCATCGCCTTTGCGGGCGGCGACGGTGATGCCGGTGTTGAGGACGGCGCGGGCTTCGTCGGTGCGGGATTGCTTGACGAGGAACTGGGCGTACATGAGGTAGCCGGGGACGTATTCGATGTTGCGCTGGAGGAGCTCGCGGAAGTGGAGGTCAGCGTTGGGGGCGTCGCCGGAGTTGGAACATTCGAGCGCGAGGCCGTAGCGGGAGAAGGAGTCGTTGGGCTCTTTGGCGACGAACTCTTCTAGCAATTGGCGGCGAGTTTTCTTTTGTCCGGTCATGGGGTAGTTCGTATTATAGCGTGAGCCAAAGCCGCGCAGAAAAAGCAGACTTCAAACTCGCGCCATGCGGCGAGATTGAAGTGACAATTGGGATTAAGAGCCGTTTTGGTGTTGGATTTGGAGCGAGGACAGATGAAGAAGAAAAGGATCACTAGCGCGGAAGGCGAAATTCTGAAGGGGAAGTTGGTCAGCGTGTCCCGGTCGGAGATGTCGGAAGTAGTGCTGCCCGCGGAGACGAATCTGTTGGGAAAGCTGCTGGGCGGGCATGTGATGCATCTGGTCGACGTAGTTGCGGCGATGGCGGCGAGCCGCCATTCGAATAGTTATGTGGTGACTGCTTCGGTGGATTACATCGATTTTCGGAATCCGGTGAATTTGGGAGAGATTGTGATTTTGATGTCGCAAGTGAATCGCGTGTTCAACACGTCGATGGAAGTGGGCGTGAAGGTTTATTCGGAAAATGCCCTTACGGGGGAGAGGAAACATACAACGACGGCTTACGTGACGTTTGTGGCGCTGGATGAGTTTTCGAAAACGCCGAAATCGGTGCCGCCGTTGATTGTGAAGACAGCAGAGGAGAAACGCCGCTGGCGGGAAGCGGGCGAGCGTAGAAAGTATCGGTTAGCGATGCGATTTAAGAAGAGGAAGAGGGAAGAATAGTAGTTGGCGGTTGGCGTGGCGTCCGCCGGGATGACGGAAGAGTGGGCGGCTACTTGTTGAACTGGGCCTGACGAGGCACGGCCATTCAGGAGCCACAAGCTGCAGATTGCGATTAAGTTCAACAATGATTTTTCATGACTTCTCCTCATCCTTTGCGGCGCTGCTCGTGAACCTTCCTACTCACACTGCGCAAATCAGGGCCGAAATCGATCATCGCCAACAGCTTTTTCTTGGCAACGGCTGCCGAGCAGACTGAGGCACAAAGCGGAGGAGGCGGAGAGTTCTCCCCGCCTCCTCTACCACCACTGTGTTCGGTCATACTAATTCGTGATGTTAAGGCCTTCCGAAGCGGCGATACTGGCGCGCCATCAGGGCGCGAAGCCGCGCCATCTTTTCAGCGGGCGACAGCTTGGCTTCATCCGAGGCAGCCTGAGTCAGAACGATTTGCGCCGAGCGAACCGGAGCCTCGGTCACCACTTCCACTGGCTCGTAGTCACAACCCTCAACGTTTGGATGATTCTCGTCGCACGGGATCAGCAGGACCGCATGTGAGTCGCCGTTGGAAAGATTTCCATGGGCGGCAATCTCTCCACGCTCATTGATGTTGAACGCGTCCACCACATTGAGGTCCGATGCGGGAACGATTAGCGTATTCACGTCGACCATGGGTTCGCCGTGCTCCGAGAGAAAAGCCGGCCCACTTATGGACGCTCCGCAAATCGCCGTCTCTCCCACCACCTGGCCCACAGAATTGGCGCTCAAGGCGGTGCTGCACGTCTGTAGCGGTAAAAGTCCGAGGTCGGTCATCACCCCGTTCCTCCAGCGAAACGCGTGGTGCGCCCTGGATCCGGGTACGTCAGCTCTTCCTACAACAAAGCCGGACTCACTTATCCAATCCGCCTCTGAGCGAGCGCCTCCCAAAGTGCCTAGGTCAATAAGCTTCCCCTCGTCCCACAGAAACCCGTGGTGTGTCGCGTCTCCGGCCAGGTTCGACGTGCCCACCACTTGACCTCGGTTGTTCATCCAATTGGCAGTACCAACCGTTCCTCCGAGAGTGCCGAGGTCGGTCATCGTGCCGTCCTGCCACAGAAACGGGTCCTGGATCGGAGCCCCAGTAATCTGGTTCGTCGAATTGGTGTAAGAAAACCCGGCTATCTGGCCTCGCTCGTTTATGACGTTGGGGGCCGCGTCGGGACCTCCCAGCGTGCCCAAGTCTCTCATCACCCCGTTCTGCCACAGAAATGCTCTTGTTTCCGTGGGAAAACCGACCAGGGAGAAAGCGTCGGATACATCATTATTGGAAAAACCCACCACTTGGCCGCGGCTGTTGACATCCACGGCGAGGCTCTCCGTTCCTCCTGGCAACGTCCCCAAATTGATTGCCTTACGGCCCTCCCAAAGAACCCCGACAATTTCCGCCTGGCCAGTCTGCGGATCGACGAGGCCGTTCTCTGAAAGTCCCGTGATAAGCCCATTGGCGCTGATCGCGACGGTCTGGCTGCTCGCCCCGCCAGCAAGCACGCCTAGGTCAATGAGGGTGCCGTCGTGCCATACGGCGGCGTGCTCGACAAAGCAGTCGGGTGCATTCAACTCGATGAAGCAGCCCGGATTGGGATTGGCGGTAGCGGTATTCGCGATGACCGCGAAGGTTCCCCGGTTGTTTAGGATTCGTAGTATCGGACCGGAAAAAAAGCTGTTGGGACCGCCAAGCGTCCCAACGTCAATGAGCTTGTAATGATGGTGCTCCTTCTTTTCTTCATTCGGTTGCTGCGCAGAGAGCTGGAGCGGCAAAGCCAAAGCAGCGCACAAACCCATCGTCGCGATAAGCAAATTCAGATTCTTTCGCATCATTCCTCCTTCGATTCCGTTTGCCGGCACGTGAAATTAGTCAAGATTGCCGCTTGTCGCGGGAATTCGTTTTTCACGCTTAACCTTTTTGGTGCGGTCGTTGCCGAACGAAGCGCACACTACTGGTGCCGGCTCACACTGGCAATGCGCGACGCGTATGTTGTCGGTTAGCTTTCTATTAGCCTGCAAGTGGCTGGCAATGAAGGGTTTATCGGATTTGTTACGAATGTCAATTCCGGTTCACTACCACTGTTGGTAGTGCTAAACTCTCGCGCAATCGATGTTCCCCTGTTGTTTATGGCAGCAATTCCACCAAACTTGCCAAGTTCGCCGAATGTCTGTTTCGGTCCGTTCGTGTTGGATCCCTCCTCCGGAGAGCTTCGCAAATCGGGCACGTTGATTAAGCTTCAGCCGCAGCCTTTCCGGCTGCTGCTGCTTCTTGCGGAAAGCGCGGGAACGGTCGTCACTCGGGAAGAAATTCAGCGGTGCCTCTGGACGGATTCGACCTTTGTCGACTTCGATCACGGCATAAATTTTTCCATCAACCAAATCCGCACCGCTCTGGCGGACGACGCAGAAAAACCCCGATTCGTTGAAACGCTGCCGCGCCGTGGCTATCGGTTCATCGCGGAAGTCCGACTGAGCTCGAACGGCCACGCCACGGCCAAGACTGCCGTTTCCGTTCCAGATCCGGCACCGGCACCGCTCATCGCGCCCGACCGGCGCTGTCCCCGCGAAACTTTGCCGCATTCCGTCGTTTCCATCCGTCCCGATCTCGATCTTCCGGCAACTGGCACCAAGTCTGCTGTTCATTTCACGCGAAAGCAAATTGCGGTGACGACAGTCATTGTGCTGGTGCTCAGCGTTCTTGGATTTCGGTTTGTGAATCGCACGCCCGCGCCGAAAGATTGGAAACTGCGCCAGCTCACGACCAATCCGCCTGAGAATTCGGTGACGAGCGGTTCGCTCTCACGCGACGGCAAGTATCTTGCCTACATTGATGTCGCCGGAATTCACGTCAAACTCCTTGAAACGGGGGAGACGAGCCTCATTCCTCCGCCTGTGTCGCTTAACGGAGTGCCGGTTGAATGGCGCATCGCGCAGCAATGGTTCCCTGATAGCACGCGATTCCTCGCCGATTCTCATCCATCCGGTCAGAGCCCCGCCTTTTGGTCCTCACAGGGTTCCAGTATTTGGGTTATTTCAGTACTCGGCGGGCCGCCGCGCAAGCTTCGCGACGACGCGGTAGCCGACGCAATCTCTCCCGATGGATTGTCCATCGCATTTGCGACAAACAAGGGCAGATTGGGAGACCGCGAAATCTGGCTTATGGGTCCGGACGGAGAAAACGCCAGGAAATTTATGGAGACCGACGACGACGGCTCCATCAGCGCGTTTGGCTGGTTCCCAAACGGCCAGCGCGTGGCTTACGGTGCCAACCATTTTGCCGATGGAGGCTTGGTCACTCGCGATACAAACGGCGGACCCGCCACTCCTGTTTTTCCACCCTCCGAATCCAAGAAAATCTGGCAATACCTGCTCTTGCCCGATGACCGGATTCTTTATCCACAAGCCGAACCAGGAACGGCTGGCCAAACCTGTAACTTGTGGTCCATGGCCGTTGACCCACGAACAGGGGTCGCTGCTGGCAATCCGCGAAGGCTCACCAACTGGGCGGGGTTCTGCCCCCTAGACCCCAGCGTGACCGCCGATGGCCGCAAGCTCTCTTTCGTCCGCTGGACAGGTCATTCATCGATTAGCGTCGCAGATTTGGAATCCCCACAAATTCGCATTGTGAATTCGCGCCCGTTTTCTCCCAGCCAAGGCCAGGACACTCCACTCGATTGGACCCGCGACAGCAAAAATATAATTTTTTCTTCGAACCGCAACGGCCATAAAGGGATCTTTATCCAGCCCTTTTCTGGAGGCGCTGCGGAGCCGCTGGTCAGCGGACCGTATGATTGGGCCGACGCGCGGGTCAGCCCCGATGGCTCCTGGTTGCTCTATGTCGCCGACAATGACAAAGATTTCAAATCGGGCACACACATAATGCGCGTGCCGCTCACCGGTGGAACTTCTCAACCCGTCCTGACGGGCCGTGCGTATAGTGAATTTCGTTGCGCCCGTGCACCCTCTTCTCTCTGTGTTCTCGCCGAACGAACCGACGATCGCACGCACTTCGTTTTCACGGCGTTCGATGCGTTCGCCGGCCGCGGTGCGGAACTTGCCAGAATCCCGATCTACAGCGAATCTAAAAAGTTTCATTGGGATCTTTCCTCCGATGGTTCCCGCATCGGTTACGCCGTGACGCCCGATGACCCGATCGAGATTCTGTCCCTGCGTTCCAATTCCACGCAAACCGTTCGAGTGAAGGGTTGGGACCAACTCAATTCCTTGGATTGGACCGCGAGCGGCGACGGTTTTTTTGTGGAAAGCAGCGTTCACGGCGGGTCCGTTCTGCTTCACGTAAATTTGCAGGGCAACGCAATCGTTTTGCAAAAGGGGCCCGGGAATGCCGCCGGTTTCGCCCGTTCGTCACCCGACGGCCGTCATCTCGCCATGCACTACTTCGGCATCGAAGGCAACATCTGGTCGCTCGAGAACTTCTGACGTGCACGTTTTGCCAGGAGTCGCTGCGTGACGCTAGCTGATGGCGCCGACCCAAATGGGCTTCGTGGTAGGGGCTTGGCTGCCACCGGCGGGTTCTTCGGTGATGGCGAGAGCTTTGGTGCCGTCCATGGCATCTGGCGGGTTGGCGACGAGCAGAACGAAATTTCCATTGGCATCCGGTCGCAGCGTGAGCGAAGGAATGGGCTTGCCATCCTTCGCTTTGGGAATCAGCCACAGCTGTAGCGTGCGCGTGCCGGAAGGTGCTGGTACATTGAGGCCGGAAACCACGATGCCGAACTTTGCGTGCCAGACAGCTTCCATCTTGGGCATCTCTTTGTTTTCTGTACCGAGAGGAATTTTGACCGAGTGTGGATCGGTGAGAATGATGGCTTCGCGCTGGGCGATGGCGAATTTCTCTTCGAGTTCGTGGCGCTTGGCGATCTCCTCTTCTGCCGACTTTTTGGTTGCATCAATTGTGACGCGAATCCTAGAAGTCTCCCACGCCTGGTACACGGTGAAGAGCAGCAGTGCAGCAACGGCGCCCCACATCCAGAAAGGAATTGTGGAGGAAGACTTCGCGAGTCCAGCAGAGCGGGCTTCTGCGCGGACCGTTTGGAACAAACGGCCGCGCAGAAGCTCCGATGGTTTGGCATCGGGCGCGAGGTAAGCGAGCTGGCTGACCAGCCAGCGAGCCTCGTCGAGCGCTTTGGAGCACTCGGGGCAGCCGGACGCAAGATGCGCTTCGAGAGAAGCGCGTTCTTGCGGATCGAGCGCGCCGAGGGCGTACGCTTCGATTAGTTCGCCGTATTGGTCGCCGTTTGTGGCCATGTTGCTCACGATGCCGTTTGCAAACCTTCCTTCAAGCGCAAGAGCCCGTTGCGAATCCAGCTTTTTACCGTGCCGAGTGGTTCTTTCAGTTTTTCGGCAATTTCGGTGTGGCTCAAGCCTTCGAAATAGGCGAGCTCGATGGCGCGTTGTTGTTGTGGCAGCAGGCTACCCATTAGCGCGCGCACTCTTTCAACGCGGCGGCGTTCGTCGAGTTCGTTTTCGTAATCCGGTGCGGCGGAGACCGGCGGCAGCTCATCGGTCTGGTCTTCACGGCGGCGCTGGCGTTCGCTTTTGAGTCGAAGCTGATCGAGCGCTCGATTGCGGGCCAGCGTTAGCAGCCATGGGACGAATGGGCCGCGTTCGGAGTCATAGGCAGCGGCATTGCGCCAAAGCTGCAGGAAGACGTCCTGGACTACTTCCTCTGCCGTGGACGCCTGCTGGAGGATGCGCAGAACGAGCCCATATACCTGGCGGGAATGGCGGTCGTAAAGTTGCTCGAAGGCGTTCACATCCTGCCGAAGAAGGTCTTGCATTAGCGTAGTGTCGGGGGACACTTCGACTTTCACGGGACCGAAACCCAAACTTGCAAGGAGTGCCAGGAACACAGACGCTTCTTCGTCTCCGTTAGATAGTACGTAGCTTCAGACGCAACGGATGAGCCGGAATGCAATTCGCGGTGCAGTTAGTTTTAGCCGATTCGAATGGATTCGGCAACCGACTGGGCGTGTTCAACGCACGTACCGATGGCGGGCCCTTTGAGATAGTTGCCAATGAGATGAAGACAGGGGATCTTGGCGAGCTCAGATTGGATGGTGGCGAGACGGTCGAGATGGCCGAGGTTGTATTGGGGTATTGCTTGTTTATAAACGGTGACTCGTGCGGTAACCGGCTGAGATTTCAGGCCGAGAATTGGGGTGAGTTCACGGTGGACGAGGTCCGCTAGGGAGGAGCCCGAGAGATGTGCTGTGGTCGGATCGGTTGCCCCTCCGAGGAAACAGGTGAGGAGGACTTGGTCGTTTGGAGCGCGGTTCGGAAAGAGGGAAGAGTTCCAGACGGCGCCGAGGAGCTTTAGATTGGAGGAGCGAGGAACGAGGAAGCCGAAACCGTTGAGGGGGTGAGAAACGTCAGAACGCCGGTAGCTGAATGACACGATTGCCACAGGTGCGTACTCGATTTGGGAGAGCACGTCGGCAGCGGTTGGCGCGAGATTTTGCAACAGGCTTGCTGCGACTGAGGTTGGAGCGGCAAGGACGAGCTCCCGCGATTCAAATTGTTTGGTCTCTGTAGCAATTGTAAGAGTGCCGTCACCAGATTTTGTGATTCGTGATACGTCTGCGCCGAGCCGGAGTGAGTCACCAAGCATTGTGGAGAGTGCTTCGACGAGCGTCTGATTGCCCCGGCGGAAACTGGCTAGCGCCGGCTTCTCACGCGGACGACTGCGATTCCTTGCGACTGCCTTCATTCCGCGAACGATGCTGCCGGCGGATTTTTCTGCTTCGTAAATCGTTGGGAAAGCGGCGCGAAGACTGATCTTTTCAGGATCGCCCGCGTAAATGCCCGAGACGAATGGGCCGACGATGCGATCAAGAAGTTCAGGCGCGAATTTGCGCCGGACGAAGTCGGCAATGGATTCGTCGTACACCGGCGGGCAGGATTTTGTGAACGGATCGCGAAGGATGGAAAGTTTTGTAGACCAACTGAGAAGTGATGAGGTGAGAAATGCGCCAGGCGAGAGAGGAACGGGGCGGAGTTGGCCGTTGATCAGGATGTAGCGCGGCGCTTTGGTGGGAGCAGTGACGAGTTCGGAAGAAAGGCCGAGATCGTGGATGAGCTGACCGAGCTGCGGAGTTGTGCTGAAACTTTGCGGGCCGGTTTCGAAGAGGTAGCCGTTTTCTTCGACAGAGCGAATCAAGCCACCCGGAGAATTACTCGCTTCCAGAACCAAAACATCAACGCCGCGCTTCTTAAGAGCGTAAGCGCAGGCGAGGCCGGAGATCCCAGCGCCTACGACGATGACTGAGTGCGGCGCGGTCACGGCTAGAGCGTTTTGGAGAAGAGCGGCTTGGCGTTGAGGTGTTGCTTTTCGAGGTAGGGATCGAAAATCATTGCGAGATTGCGAATGAAGATGCGACCGAGCCATGTGGCACGGATTTCGTCGTTTGCAAGGAGCAGGAGGCCGTCTTCGCGAGGCGTTTCCAGATGATCGAGTTCCTGCGCGAAGTAGGAGTCGAAGTCGATTCCGAACTCAGCGTTGATTTCCTTTTTGGGGATAACGGTGTGGCAGAGCAGGCGGCTGATGACCGCGCGGCGAATGTGGTCGTCTTGTGAGAGATGATAACCGCGCATCGTTGCAAGGCCGCGGTCGTGAATTGCGTTTTGCCAGCCCTGCAGGTCGCGCTGGTTTTGCGCATAGGCATCGCGAAAGCCGCTGATTGCGGTGACGCCCATGCCGTAGAGATCGGCGCCGGCTTTTGTGGTGTAGCCCTGGAAGTTGCGATGAAGCGTGCGCTTTTCCTGGGAGACGGCGAGCTCGTCGCCAGGCTTTGCGAAATGATCCATGCCGATGTAGCGATAACCGGCTTCGACAAATCTAAAAAGCCCCGTGCGGAAGATTTCGAATTTTTGCATACCTTCCGGGAGAAATTGTGCGAAGGCTCCTTGCTGTTTTTTGAGCCAGGGAACGTGCGCGTAGCTAAACAGGGCAATGCGGTCGGGATTGAGCGAAATGATTTGATCGACAGTGGCGCCGAAACGCGCAGGATCTTGATGCGGGAGCCCGTAGATAAGGTCCACGTTGATGCTGTCGAAGCCGAGTTGGCGCGCGGTTTGAACCAGATCGCGTGTGAGTTCGTAAGGCTGAATGCGGTGAATGGCCTTTTGGACTTCGGGATGGAAGTCCTGTACGCCCATGCTGAGGCGGTTGAAGCCGAGTTTGCGGAGGACTTCGAGGTGGGCGCGGTGGGTGACGCGCGGATCGACTTCAATGCCAAGTTCAGCATCGGGTGCGAAGGAAAAGCGTTCGCGCGTAAACGAGAAGAGATCTTCGATTTGTTCCGGCGTCAGATAGGTGGGCGTGCCGCCGCCCCAGTGGAGCTGAATAACGGGACGGGAGCGAGAGACCCCGAGGCTGACGCGATCGATTTCTTTTTTCAGGATGTCGAGATAAGGCTGTGCGACGTTCTTGTCTTTTTGAATGATGACGTTACACGCACAGAAAAGGCAGAGGCTTTCGCAAAACGGAATATGCATGTAGAGGGAAACGGGCGTGCCGTCGCGGTCGGCTTCCTGGTGGATTTTTTCAAGGTCGTCAACCCGGAAGGAGTCGTTCCAGACTGGCGCGGTGGGATAGCTGGTGTAACGCGGGCCGGGACGATTGTAGCGGGCAAGAAATTCCTCACTGACGCGAAGCTCTTCGCGCATCTGGTGGAGGCTTGGATCTATGACGCTCACGAAGCTAGTTTAGCGCAGAACAGCGCGCGGCATCGAACGGGCGGCTCATCGTGAAGCGGGCGCTTCGGCACTTGCATAGAACGCCGCTTGTTGACCGGTTTGGATGAAAAGCTGTGCATTTTCGATCGGAGTTGTGGGGAGAATTCCGTGGCCCAGATTTAGGATATGACCGACGCCCCGGAGTTGCTGGAGGAGCTTGTTTGTTTCGGCGCGAAGAACCTCCTGCGGCGCGTAGAGGAGGGCGGGGTCGAGATTACCCTGAACGCCGACATTCGGGCCGGCGAGTTTGCGAAGAGCGGCGAGGTCAACCCGCCAATCTACGCTGAGAACGTTGGCGCCGGATTGCACAACAGCTGGTAAGAGATGGTGCGACGCTTTGGTGTAGTAGATGACTGGCGCTAACCCGGCAACGCCGCTGATGATTTCCTGGACCGCAGGCAAGGCGAATTGTTGATAGTCGGTAAGGGAGAGTTCGCCGGACCAGGTGTCGAAGAGCTGAACAGCGGTGGCACCCGCGGCGATTTGAGCTTTCAAGTAGCCGATGGTGGCTTGAGAAATGCGATGGAGCAGATCGCGGAAGGTCGCTGGTTCACGGTGCAGAAAGCTCTTTACGACGGCAAATCCTTCTTTTGTGCGGCCTTCGACCATATAGCAGG
>JAFDVY010000007.1 GCA_018268785.1 Acidobacteriota bacterium
AACAAAGGACTTTATCCCCCTTTAGAATCAACACATACACAAAACCGGGGGAGGGGTGCCCTCCGGTTCCAGTACTCAATGTCTTGTCTGTTTTCACGGAAGCTCTGGACTCCAGCGTTCCGCCACCACTCAAAACTCGCTACCGCACGCTCTTACGTGACGTTTACCTGCACGCCCGACCGGTCAATCCGCATCGGCAACAACTGCCCGCCAGCGGCAGCAACGGCGTTCTCCACGCTTTCCCGCGCATCCGGCTCAATCAGCAGCACCACGCATCCTCCGCCGCCCGCTCCGCATACCTTTCCGGACAGCGCGCCCTTCTTCCGCGCATTTTCAATAATCCGGTCGATCGTCCTGGTCGAAATCGTCGGCAAATTGCGCTTCCGGAACGTCCACTCTTCCCGCATCAATCTCCCGGTCTCGCGCCAGTCCGCTTTCTCCAGCGCGCCGCGCATCGCCTGCGCCACTTCGGAAATCTCTTCCAGGTTTCCAATTACTTTTTTCTTCCCGTCAATGTGCGCCTTGAAAACTTCCCAGTTGTTGATTCCCGATTGCCGCGGCTTTCCCGTGTAGCAAAGTACGATCCGCTTTTCGAGTTCGTGGATGTCCACTCGCAATTCCACGCGCCGCTCGCCCCCTGGAGGAAGTTCAATCGCGGCAGCGCCGCCAAACGCGGGCGGATAGTGATCCTGCGTTCCCGTCGGCACTTTGATCACAATTCCTTCCGCGTCGCGGCTGATGTGAATCCAGTCCACTTTGCTTTTCCCGGCGGAAGTAAACCGGTCCAGTGCCGCACAAATCGCCACGGCCATCGCGCTCGATCCGCCGATACCCGCTCCAGCGGGAGCTTCCGAATCCGTCGTCAGCGTAAATCCGTTTTCCGGCCGGAAAAACTTCGCGATCTCTGCCAGCAGCGGCAATTTGTACCGCTTCGCTTTCACCATCGCCTCAAACGAAGAAAAACTCTCTTCGCGATGCGTATCCCGCGAAATCAATCGCACTTTCCTGTCGCCAACCGCGTGCGTTTCAATCACGCAACTCGCATATCGCGTAATCGCTGCGTTGATCGTCAACGCGCCCGGATGAAAAAGATACAGCGGCCAGATATCCAGCGTTCCGCCTGCCAGGTCCACGCGCGTAGGTGCTTTCGATTCGATTCGCAATTCAGTTCCTTCTCGTCGGAAATCTTCCGGGCAGCCAGAACTCGCGCCCGCTTTCGAGTCGCCATCGAGAATAGCTTTTCAGGAGAGTTTGACGCCGAAAATCTGCACTCGCCGTGCCCCGCTGTTAAAGGCCCGCGGGCGAAACTCTGTGGCACAGCCATTCCTGTTTACCCTGCAAGCGGCTGTGCGCAATGGCCAGCGCTACTTCCCTGCGGTTCCCGCCGCGCGGCTTCTGGCAATGAGTTGCGGCCCTTCTTTTTTCGCATTGGCCAAAGCTGGATTCGTTTCAAAGCAGCGCCGGCACCGCGCTTCATACGCGCCTTGCGCGCCAACCACAATCAATTCGTCGCTCTCGATCAATCGCTGCGTATGCACCGCGGGATTTCCGCAGCGCACGCAAATCGCCAGCAGCTTCGTAATCTCTTCCGCCATCGCCAGCAGTCGCGGCATCGGCTCAAATGGCCGTCCCAGATAATCCGTGTCGAGTCCCGCCACGATCACGCGCTTGCCCAAATTCGCCAGTTGCGTGCAAACATCCACGATTTCATCGCCCAGGAATTGCGCTTCATCGATTCCCACCACTTCCGTGCGCGGCTGCACTTTCGCCATCACTTCGGAAGCCTTGTTCACGCACTCCGACTGAATTCCCAATCCCGAGTGCGAAACGATTTCATCCGCGGCATAGCGCTCGTCAATCGCGGGCTTGAAGATCTGCACGCGCTGCCGCGCAAATTCCGCGCGACGCAGCCGGCGAATCAGCTCTTCGCTCTTGCCCGAAAACATCGGCCCGACCACCACTTCGATCCAGCCCATATTCCCCTTGACGATGTCCACGCCCGAACCTCCGTAAAGTTATCCAGCGACTGCCGTTCTGCGATACATCTTTGCATTATAGAACGGCGCGAACGCCGCAATCACCGCAACTCGAAAAGAATCCTGCCGCAAAATCAGATTTCCGCTCAGCACTCCCCACGCGCCTTGCGCATCGCGAATTCCCACCTCTCCTGCAAACCGGTCAATCGCAACGGAAAGTTCGACTCCGCGATTCACAACTTCTTCCGCAACCGCTTCCGCAACTTCAATGCTGCCCGAGCGGCCGAAAAATCCATGCGCGCCATCGCTCACATACGCCCAGCTTTCCAGGAAAACGCGCCGGCCGCCATTTTCTTGAATCACGTCGAGCCCGCCTTCCAGTCCGACAAAATAATTCCAGCGTTCGCGGTTTTTCGCCGCGAGGTTTGCCACCGCTTCCGCGCGTTGCCGCGCGCCTTGCATCAATTCCTCGCGGCTCACCGGCGTATGACTTACCCCGCTTTCCACTTCCACTCCAACAATTTCAATCTGTTTTTCCGGAGCGAGAATCGCTCCGAAGGAGGCGACTGCATCCTGCACCGCGCCAAGTTTCGGCTTGCGCGTGCTGCCTACGGCGATGACAACCGTGTTCGAGGAAGTAGCCATCGTGTCTTGCGGGATTGTACTTGCGGGGAAAGCGAATTTACACCGTCATTATCGCAAGCCTGAGGAAAACAAGTGACTAAATTTGTGGGGAGAAAAAAAACGAGTGAAGAATGGAGCGGCCTATCGGAATCGAACCGACACCTGAACCTTGGCAAGGTTCCGTACTACCACTATACTAAGGCCGCTCAACTGACACTTCATTTATAGCATGCAGCCGCGCGAAGCTACAAGAGCGGGTTCCCCAACAAGTTTCAAGCAGAAAAACATTCAGGCAGCGAGTGCTGCCTAAAGTCAGGAAACTTGTGCGACTCGCGCGGATCTGACCACGGGGGATTTGCGCTGGCGGTCGGCAAAACGCGTCGCTTTGTCCTTATCGGTATAAACCCGGCCGAAGCGTTCGCCGTCGGCATAGTGGACGGTGACGAGCCAGTGATGATGCTTCCTTCTTTTGTCGGTATTAAAGTTCTTTCGTTCGATTGACGAGGACTTCTTAGCCGATTTTTTCAATTGAGGTTCCACCTTCTTACTTGGGCAGCACTATGGCAAAAAAAGGGATGCTCGCGCAAGTACCGACTGAGCTACTAACGCGCCTTAAAACCGTTTAACCGGATTTCTCATCCATTGGATGCGCTCTATTAGCCTTTGGCTACGCGTTACTGATTGGGACAGCCCGAACGGTTTTGCCAACAGCCAGGGGACAGGCCAAATTAGACTGCTATTTGGCGGCTATTTGCGATATTTCGTGACCGGCCTGCCCAAGCAAACGCCCAAATTTTTGCACGTTTTTTATGAAACATTTCGCTCGCTCGTTCGTCTTTATAGGTGTGAGGAACGCAGAGCAGATGTGGCGGAATGGAAACAAGCTTATGAACGTACACAAACTACCGCCGATATTGGAAGATCTCAGGAATCACACTCCTGAGCAGATTGCAGAACTGCGTCTTTTGCTGGCAACAGATGCGCCCTCGCGGCCTGATCCGCGCCGGCCTGGCTTCTTTGAAGTGGAAGGCCCGCAGAGCGTTTACTACGTTTTCCGCTATCCGAACGGCTCGAAAGTGCTGCTGCTTGGTGTGTGGGAACGCGACCATGTGGCAGAGATGGTCGCCTGCTCCTGCCCCGCCGCGTAAACCTGGCGGTTTGCCGGGCTATTTCTTTCTGTCCTCTTCCAATTTCAACGCAGCGGAATTAATGCAATAGCGGAGGCCTGTCGGATTGGGGCCGTCGTCAAAAACGTGTCCGAGATGGGCGTCGCACTTGCTGCACTTTGCCTCAACCCGTCTCATCCCGTGACTGAGGTCGGATTCTTCTTCGACAGCCTGTTTGTCTGCAGGGGCATAGAAACTGGGCCAGCCGGAGCCTGAGTGATATTTTGTTTCAGAACGAAACAACGGTTGGCCACAGCAGACGCATTTATAGGTTCCCGGCGTCTCGGTGTCTTCATATTCGCCGGTAAAAGGGGGCTCGGTTCCCTTTTGGCGGGTCACATAGTATTGATTCTGCGTGAGTTGCTTACGCCAGGCGGCATCATCCTTCTGTAGCTTATCGGTCATAATTTTGTCTACTCTTCTGGGGCTTTTTGGTGCCCCTCGTGCAGTTATCTGATACAGCGCACCCCTTTGACGTTACATTTTTGCCCGAGGATACTGGGTAAGAGTTCAGGAAAGACCAGTGGAAGACAAGCCTCCCATCGTCGCAACCGAACCGCCGGAAAAGAAGTATGCGGAACAGCGCAGGAGCCGACGTGCCAAGATAACGCGGCCAGTGCGGGTACGTCCATCGGAACCGAAAGACGACCATTTTGACGACATCCCGACCAGCGTAAACGCGTCGAAAGAGGGGATCTACTTTTTAACGCGGAATTCGAAATACTATGCCGGCATGCGTGTGTTTGTGACATTCCCGTTTACGTCGGCGCACGACCCCATGAGCTGCGAATATGTGGCGCGAGTGGTTCGCGTGGAGAATCTGCCGAACAGCAACAAGTTTGGCGTTGCGGTGGAATTGCTTGGCACGATGAATATGAAAAACAGCGGACCGCCAGGGCCCCGCTAAGCGATTGCTTGAATTTCGATTCTTCCTGGTTGACAGAAATTCCCGCATTCTTTACTCTGCTTCTACATGATTCGTACGCACCACACGCACGGGCATCATCATCACGGCGAGACGCCGCGTGCTGTGGAGTGTGCATAGACTTACGACAGACAAAAGCACTCTTAGCCCGCTGGCGATGCGAAGCCCAGCGGGATTTTTGTTTTTAGGGCGAGAAATTTGGAGGAAACGTGGAACTGGCGTTTGCGAAGATGGGCGGATTGATTCCAGCCATAATCCAAGATTATCGAACGGGCGACGTGCTGATGCTTGGATTTATGAACGAGACCGCGCTGGCGGAGACGCAGCGAGGCGGCGAAGTGGTTTTCTTCAGCCGATCGAGAAACAAACTCTGGAAGAAGGGCGAATCGAGCGGACATGTGCTGAAGTTGCGCGAGCTGCGGATTGACTGCGACGCGGACGCGATTCTGGCAAAGGTCGAGCCTGTTGGGCCAGGTGTTTGTCATGAGGGTTACCGGAGCTGCTTTTTTCGAGCGCTGGATGAGAAGAGCGAGGCACGAGTGACGGAGCGGAAGACATTCGCGCCAGAACGGGTTTATGGAGCGGAGGGAAAGCAATGAGCGGGGAGAAGTTGAAACTGGGAATTCCGAAGGGGAGTCTGCAGGACGCGACGATTGATTTGTTTGCGCGGGCGGGTTGGAAAATCACGCTGGGATCGCGGAGTTATGTGCCGGCGATCGACGATGCGGAAATTGAATGTTTGATGGTACGCGCGCAGGAGATGGCGCGGTATGTGGAGACAGGCGCGCTGGATGCGGGAATTACCGGACACGATTGGGTGGTGGAGACAGGCGCAGACGTGGAAGAGCTGGCAGAACTTGTGTATGCGAAACAGCGGCTGGCGCGAGTGCGCTGGGTTTTGGCGGTACCGGAAGATTCGAAGATTCGCGATGCCCGGGATTTGGAAGGCAAAGTGATTGCGACAGAAGTGGTGCGGATCACGGAGAAATATCTGGAGAAATTTGGAGTGAAGGCGCGAGTGGAGTTTTCGTGGGGCGCTACGGAAGTGAAGGTGCCGCAACTGGCGGATGCGATTGTGGAAGTGACGGAAACGGGATCGTCATTGCGAGCGAACCGATTGCGAGTGCTGGATACGGTGCTGGAATCGGCGACGGTGTTCATCATGAACCGGAAAGCGGCGGCGGAGGCGGCGAAACGCGAGAAGGTGGAAAACCTGATCTTGATGCTGCAAGGGGCGATTGCGGCGGCGAGCAGAGTGGGATTGCTGTTGAATGTGCGCCGAGACGATTTGGAGACGGTACTGGGCGTGCTGCCAGCGTTGAAGAAGCCGACGATTTCCGCGTTGAGCGATCCAGACTGGGTGGCGATAAATACGATTATTGAAGAAGCGGTGGTACGGCAGATCTTGCCGAAGTTGAAAGCGGCGAAGGCGCAAGGGATTGTGGAATATCCGCTGAACAAGATCGTGCTCTGATGAAAATTATTAAATTGACGGCGGCGAGCGAGAAGAAATTGTTCAAGGCGCGAAAGTTGCGCGACGCTGAGGCGGAACGCATTGCGACTGAGATTGTAGCGGACGTGCGGAAACGCGGGGACAAGGCGCTGTTTGCGTGGACCGAGAAGCTGGATGGGACCGATCTGAAGAAAGACGGCGTGTGGATTGGCGAGAAAGAAATTTCGGCGGCCGGACGTACGGCTGGCAAAGAGTTGACGAAGGCGGTTGAGCACGCGGTACGGAATGTTCGGCGCGTGGCAAAGCAGCAGTTACCGAAGGCTTGGAGTATCGAAACGGATGACGGAGTGCGGATTTCCCAGCGAGTGGAACCTATCGAGAGTATCGGCTGCTATATTCCGGGCGGAAGTTTTGCGCTGGTTTCGACGCTGATTATGACTGCGGTTCCGGCGCAGGTAGCGGGAGTGAAGGATATTGCAGTGGTTTGTCCGCGACCGAATGCGGCGCTGCTTGCGGCGGCGAACATTCTTGGCGTGAAAAAAATTGCGCGGATTGGCGGGGCGCAGGCGATCGGAGCGCTGGCGTATGGAACGAAGAATGTTCCGCGCGTGGAGAAGATTTTTGGGCCGGGGAACCAGTTTGTTACGGCGGCAAAACAGATTGTGTCGAACGATTGCGCGATTGATTTGCCGGCAGGACCGACGGAAGCGATTGTTTACGCGAATCGCGGGAATGCGCGGTGGATTGCGGCAGATTTGCTGGCACAAGCGGAGCATGCGAAAGATGCGGGAAGTTTCTTTGTGACAACTTCTGGGAATCTGGCGCGGGAGGTGAAGCGCGAAGTTGGATGGTTGCTCGATGAACTGCCGGCGAGTCCAGCTCGTGTTTCCACGCTGACGAGTGGCGCGATTGTTGTGGCACCGAATGCAAGTGCAGCATTTGAGTTCATCAACCGGTTTGCGCCGGAACATTTGAGTTTGCCGGAGAACGCGAATGAACTACTACCGAGGGTTCGCGCGGCGGGGACTGTTTTTGCGGGGCCACTGGGCGCGCAACCGCTGGGCGACTACATGAGCGGGAGCAATCACGTGTTACCGACGGGAGGATGGGCACGACGGCGCGGGGGCCTCTCGACAGGCGATTTTGTGAAATGCATCAGCGTGCAGACGATAAGCGCAAGAGGATTTGCGAAGCTTGCAGACGACGTGGTGACGCTTGCGAAGGCGGAAGGGCTGCATGCGCATGCGAAAGCGATCGAGGTGCGGCGATGAAGGTGAATCTGCCGGTACGGCGCGCGATTCTGGAGCGGAAGACTTACGAACCTCCCGCAGAGGGACGCGCAGGAAAGATCCGGCTCGATTTCAACGAGAACACGGCGGGGTGTTCTCCCGCAGTGCTGCGGGCGCTGGCAAAGCTGACTGCGAAGCAGCTTGCGATGTATCCGGAGGTTTTGAAAAGCACGGCCAGATTGGCGCGCTATTTTGGGGTGAAGGCGGAAGAGTTGCTGCTGACGAACGGCGGAGACGACGCACTGCGCGTTTTCTTTGACGCGTTTGTGGATGCGGGCTCGACTGTATTGATTTGCGAGCCGACGTTTCCGATGTATCGGTACTACGCGGAGATTTATGGCGCGCGGATTGACGTTTGCCGGTATGACGCGGCGATGCGGTTTCCGATTGCAGATGTGTTGAAAAGGTTGAAGCAGAAGCCGCGCGTATTTTTTCTGGCAAATCCGAATAATCCTACGGGGACGCTGGTTCCCTTGCCCGAGTTGAAAAAAATATTGGAAGCGGCGCCGCGGACGGCGGTGGTGTTTGACGAGGCTTACGCGGAGTTTTCCAGGCTGACTACGATTCCGTGGATTGCGAAATATCCGAATTTGTTTGTGGCGCGGACGTTTTCGAAGGCGGCGGGACTGGCGAGTTTGCGGCTGGGCGGCGTGATTGCTCGGGCGGATTCGCTGGACCTGGTGCGGCGGGCGATGCCGCCGTATCCCATCAATCTGGCGGCGCTGGCTGGCGCGGTCGCCGCAGTTGGCGACAAGAAGACGATACGTGGCTTTGTGCGGGGGATTTTGACGACGCGGCGGTGGTTTGCGAGCGAACTGAGCAAGATGGGCATTTTAACCTTTCCGAGCGCGGGAAATTTCCTGCTGGCGAATTTTGGGCCGAACGGACCGGAGCTTTTTGCAAAGCTTGAGAGGAAAGGGATTTTGTTGCGCGAGCGGACGAAAGCGATCGGGCCGGGATTTGTGCGGATTGGAATCGGGACGCGCGAAGAGATGGAAACGCTGCTGCGGGAGATTCGAAAATTGGGAGAGAGACGCTGATGGCACGCAGGGCGACGATTCATCGCAAGACGGCGGAGACGGACATTCGACTGGCCATCAATCTGGATGGACGCGGGAAAGCGAAGATTGCGACGGGGATTCGTTTTTTCGACCACATGCTGGATCTGGTGGCGCGGCATGGCGCATTTGATTTGGCGATTGAAGCGAAGGGCGACCTCGATGTGGACCAACATCACACGGTTGAGGATGTTGGGATCACGCTTGGCGAGGCAGTGGCGCAGGCGCTGGGAAACAAAAAGGGAATTTTGCGCGCGGGATATTTTCTGATGCCGATGGACGAGACACTTGCCGCGGTGGCGGTGGATTTGAGCGGGCGGCCGTATTGCGTGGTGAACGCGAAGATCAAAGCGGAGTACGTGGGCGGGTTTCAGGTGGAGCTGCTGGAAGATTTTTTTGGCGGATTTGCGGCGGCGGCGAAGGCGAATGTGCATTTGCGGTGCTTGTACGGGCGGTCTTCGCATCATCAGGTGGAGGCGCTATTCAAGGCATTTGCGCGAGCGCTGCGATTTGCCGTAGCGCGGGACAAGCGGCTGAAGAATGTTTTGCCGAGCACGAAAGAACTTCTATGAGAGTCGCGATTGTCGATTATGGCGCGGGAAATGTTCCTTCTGTGGAGCGCGCACTGAAAAAACTTGGCGCACAACCTGAGCGCGTAAGCACGGCGGAAGGATTGGCGACTGCTGGGGCGATTATTTTGCCGGGCGTGGGGCATTATGCGGCGCTGATTCGCGCGCTGGAAGAACGCGAGCTTCGCGAACCGCTGGTGGATGCGATTTTGCGCGGCAAACCGTTTCTGGGGATTTGCCTGGGGTTGCAGGCGCTCTATCAATCGAGCGAAGAGGCTCCAGAGCTGGCGGGGCTGGGGATTCTTCGCGGAAAGATTTGCGCGCTGCCGGAAAGCGTAAAGCTGCCGCACATGGGTTGGAACCGGCTGAAAATCCGGCGGACTTCGCGGCTGCTCGATGGATTGAGCGAAGGCGACTATTTTTATTTTGCACATACGTTCGCTGCGGACGCGGCGAACAGCGAGACGCTGGCCGTCTGCGAGTATGGAGCGGAATTTGGAGCGGTACTGGAGATGGACCGGATTTGCGCGGTGCAATTCCATCCGGAGAAGAGCGGCGCGGCGGGAGCGAAGCTGCTGGGAAACTTTTTGAGGATCGCGGCATGAGCCTGGCGCGGCGGATTATTCCCTGTCTCGACGTGGACGGCACGCGGGTGGTGAAAGGCGTGAATTTTGCGGGTTTGCGCGACGCGGGCGATCCGGCGGAACTTGCGGCGCGATACAACGCCGAGGGCGCGGATGAGTTGGTGGTGCTGGACATTGCGGCTTCGCGCGACCGGCGACCGACTTTTCTGGAGACGATTCGGCGTGTGGCAGAACAGTTGGCAATTCCGTTGACGGCAGGCGGCGGGATCCGGACGCTGGAAGATGCACGGTCAGTGGTGGAAGCCGGCGCGGACAAAGTGACGGTGAACACCGCGGCGGTGCTGCGGCCGGAGTTGATTTCGGAATTGTCGAAAGAGTTTGGGGCGCAGGCAGTGGTGCTGGCGATCGATGCGAAGCGCGAACAGGAACATTGGGACGTTCGGGTGCGCGGGGGGCATGATTCGGCGCAATTGGATGCACTGGAGTGGGCGAAGCGCGGCGTGGAAGCGGGTGCGGGAGAGATTTTGCTGACTTCGATGGATAAAGATGGGACGCAGAGCGGGTTCGACGTTGCGCTGACGGCGGCGATTTCCGGGAGCGTGAGCGTGCCGGTGATTGCTTCGGGCGGGGCGAAATTGCCGAAACATTTTGCAGAGATTTTCGGCGCAGGCCAGGCGGATGCGGCGCTGGCAGCTTCGATCTTTCATGATGGGGTGCAAGCCATTCGCGAGCTCAAACAGTTCTTGCAGAAAAATAATGTTGAGGTGCGGCTTTCGTGCTGATTCCGTGCATTGATTTACAGAATGGGCAGGCAGTGCAGTTAGTGCACGGACGCAAACGCGAACTGGCGGTTGCGGATGTTTTTGGATTGTTGGAGCGATTCAAGGAGTATGCGTGGCTGCATGTGATTGATCTGGACGCGGCAATGCGCAAGGGCGATAACAATGCGCTGGCAGAAGAGCTCTGCAAGCGCGCGAAGTCGAAATACAAAATGAAGGTTCGAGTGGGCGGGGGAATCCGGACCGTTGCGCGGGCGCAGCGGCTCGTGAAGCTTGGTGCGGCGCAGGTGATTGTGGGGAGCGCGGCGTTCACAGATGGAAAAATCGATTCGCGATTCTTGCGCGGGCTTGCGAAAACTATCTCGAAGAAGAGAGTCGTTATTGCGCTGGACACCTGGCGCGGGAAAATTACGGTGCAGGGATGGCGTAAGACTCTTTCGCTGCAACCGCAGGATGTGATGGCCAGGCTTGCTCCGTTTTGTGAGGCGTTTCTTTGTACGGATGTGGACCGTGAAGGGACGATGGGCGGGGCGAATATGAAGTGGTTCGAATCGTTGCGCGAGGCAACGAAGCATCCCGTGGTCGCGGCAGGTGGAATCAAGACTCGGCGAGAGATCCAGGCGCTGGAAAAACTCGGAATGGATGCGGCGGTAGGGATGGCAGTTTATAAGAACCGGTTGCGCTAGTCCGGAAACCGAGAAACCTGCAAAAGTGATGTAGGATTCCGAGTCATGAGAATCCTACGTATTGGTTTTTTCTTCATTTTGACCGCTACGGCAGTTGCGGCCTCCGCTCAAAGCTCAGAAACACTTCCCTTCACACTGAAACCGCTGGGACACGGCGTTTATGCGGCGATTGACGATGCGAAGGGCGATGCTGGAGCGAACGCCGGATTTGTGATTGGCGATAACGGCGTGCTGGTGGTGGATACTTTTGAGAATGAAAGAGCCGCGCGCGCATTGCTGAGCGAAATTCGCAAGCTGACTCCGTTGCCGATTCGCTTCGTGGTGAACACGCACTATCACCTGGACCATGTTGCGGGGAACAGGATTTTTCAGGATGCGGGAGCGGTGGTGATTGCCCATCGAAATGTGGGAGCGTGGATTCACACGGAGAACCTGAAATTTTTCGGCAAGAACATCAAGCCCGAGCAGAAGGCGGAAGTGGAAGCGCTTGGGGCGCCGGATATTTTTTATGACGACGCGTTGACGCTGCGGCTTGGTTCGCGGGAAATCGCCGTTACGCATTTACTGGGACATACGGGCGGCGACAGCGTGGTGAGGATCGAGGACGCGAAGGTCACGTTTTGGGGGGATTTGTTCTGGAGGAAGACGCTGCCGAACTTGATTGATGCGACGACGGCGGACTGGAGCAAGACGCTAAGCACGGATGGGCCGTGGCTGAAACGATTTGAAGGCACGGAAGTGCCCGGGCATGGGGATGTGGGAACGATTGAGGACGTCCGCGAATTTGGCGGCTACTTGAACGATTTGCGCGAGATCGTAAAAACCGTGGAAGAGCAAAAGAAGAGCGGGGACGAACTTGTTGCGGCGGTTTTGCCGGAGATTGCGAAAAAATACGGGAAGTGGGAATTTTTCGAATATTTTGCGAAGCCGAATATCAAGGATATGGATGCGGAGTTGAGAGGGACGAAGAGGAAGCCGGGAGACCCGCAGCGATAGAGAGTTCGCCACTCAAGATGCCGGGCTAAAGCCACGGCGTTACATTTCAGAACGGGGCCGATCCCGCGGCGGAGGTTAGCGCAGGTAGGCGTCGGTGACGTATTGCTGGACCATGCGCTGGGTGTTGAAGAAGGAACCGTTGATGGCGATGGCGTGGAGCATAACTTCGAGAAATTTTTGGCGATCGTTGTAGTAGAGCGGCAGAATCACATCTCCGAGCTTGTGATAGAGCGATTCCGCTTCGCCTGCATTGTCGGTGGAAACATCCGTGCCGCGATGCAGTTCGCCGATGGACCAGCCGGTGACGCCTTCGATGTGGCCTTCGACCCACCAGCCATCGAGAATACTGAGGCTTGGAACGCCGTTGAGAGCGGCTTTCATGCCGCTTGTGCCTGAAGCTTCGAGCGGGAATTGCGGCGTGTTGAGCCAGAGGTCGACGCCAGCGGTGATTTTTCCGCCGAGTTCCATGTTGTAGTTGTCGAGGAAAACGATTTGGACGTTTTTCTTCAACGCTTTCTTGGCTTTGAAAATTTTCTTGATAATTTCCTTGCCGCTGCCGTCATTCGGATGGGCTTTACCAGCAAAAACAATCTGAAATTTGCCGGCGTTCTTGACGATTTCGCGGAGGCGGTCGAGATCGGAGAGGATGAGGTCGGCGCGTTTGTAACTCGTGGCGCGGCGGGCAAAGCCGATGGTGAAGACTTCGGGGTCGAGCTTGAGGCCGGTTTTCAGACGAACGGTTTCGAACAGTTCGTGCTTGGAAATGAGATGGGCGGCCCAGACTTCTTCCACGGGCAAGCCGAGCGCGCTGCGCAGGCTGTAATTGTCTTCGCGCCAGGACGGAATGTAGCGATCGAAGAGCTGCTGAAATGCGGGGGCAGCCCACGTGGCAGCGTGAACGCCGTTGGTGATGGCTTCGATGAGAAACTCTGGGAACATGCGGCGAGAAACTTCGCCGTGCTTTTTGGCGACGCCATTGACGAAATTGCTGAGACCAAGGGCGAGTTGGGTCATATTGACGGAAGCACCGCGGCGGGCAGCGTCATGCAAATCGGGAAAATTCGATTCGGCCTGTAGAACGCGCTTGAGAAGCTCGGCGGATGACGCATCCTTCAAGTTGAAGAATCCGGTCTGTTCGGGAAAAGCGCGCGTGAGAAATTCCATGGGAAAGCGGTCGTGACCGGCGGGGACCGGGGTGTGCGTGGTGAAGACGCATTTGCGACGAACTTTTTCAATGTCTTCACCGATGACAGATTCGCGGCCGGCTTTTTCGGCTTCTTCGCCGAGGAGTTCGAGAGTGAGCAGCGCGGCGTGGCCCTCGTTCATGTGGTAGCGCGAGATGTCTTCATAGCCGAGTGCGCGGAGCATGCGAACTCCGCCGATGCCGAGCAAGACTTCCTGACAGAGACGGTAGTAAGAGTCGCCGCCGTAAAGGCTGCCGGTAAGATTGCGGTCGCGCTCTTCGTTGGAGGGCAGGTCCGCGTCGAGAAAATAGATGGGAACAATGTGACCGCGCGCGCCAACGGCGTCGTAACGCCAGCAGCGAAGTTCAACGCGGCGATTTTCCAGCGGAACGGAAACGCGGGCGGGTTCTTCCTTGAGAAAATCTTCCACACGCCACTCGGCAGGTTCTTCGGTTTGGACTCCATCTTCGGAAAGAATCTGTGTGAAGAAACCCTTGCGATAGAGAAGCGAGATCGCGACCATGGGGAGTTTGAGGTCGGCGGCGGCACGAATCGTATCGCCCGCAAGTACGCCGAGACCGCCCGAGTAAGAGGGCATGGCATTTTCCAGCGCGATTTCCATCGAAAAATAGGCAACCAGGCGTTTTTGCGTCGTCAATTTATCCGCCATTCGAGATTTGCTCCGATTGGGCGCGGAGCCGCAAGCACAGTCCTTCCAGAACACCCCATAGTAAGAGAACTATTTTCCGTTTTTCGGCGCGCGCAAGCAAGCAGGCATGTGCGTGGGCGTTAGCTTTTGCAAAAGTATTACGATATTAGAAGCTTCACAGGGATAGGATTGCGGCTACGCTCTAGGTATCGGTTTCCCTCAAAACGGAGACAAATACATGCCCGAAGGGGCACCCAACTGGCGGCGCGGATTCTGGAGCTTGATTGTCACGCAGTTTCAGGGCGCGTTTAATGAGAACGGGCTCAAGTATTTTGCCATCTACCTGATTCTTTCCCTGCATCTCGGAACCAACCAAGAAGACCACCTGATTTTTTGGATCGGCGTTTTGTTTGCCGCGCCATTCATCTTGTTCTCGATGGTGGGCGGATACCTGGCGGACCGGTTCAGCAAGCGTTCCGTCACAATCGGAACAAAATATTTTGAGATTGCGGTGATTGCGTTTGCGGCCGTGGCTTTATTGCGTTTTCATTCCAATCCAACGGCCACGATTCCTTTGCTGCTGGCGGCGGTTTTTCTGGCGAGTTGCCAGGCAGCGATCTTTGGCCCTTCAAAGTATGGAATGTTGCCGGAATTGCTGCCGGATGCAAAGCTCTCGTGGGGCAACGGCGTAATCGAGCTAGGAACATTTCTAGCAATTATTTTGGGTACCGTAGTGGGATCGCGGTTACCGGAATTCTTTGCGGGCAAAGAGGTTAACGGCGCCTACTTCTTTCTTATCTTTGGAATCGCAGGACTTGGCACCGCGCACTTGATTACCAGGCTCCCTGCCGCAGATCCGAAGAAAAAATTCCGCGTCAACGCTTTCCTGGATTTGTTTGTGCACCTACGCAATGCGCGGGCGGACAGAGCACTGTGGCTCGCAATCGTGGGGAACACTTATTTCTGGTTCCTGGGGGCGTTGCTGCAATTCAATGTTGTTTTGTATGGGGAGCGGCTGCTCCACGTACCTGGCAGCGAGAGCGCAAAGTTGCAAGCGGCGATCGCGATTGGCATCGGTGTTGGGAGCTATGTGGCGGGCGCACTTTCCGGGGGAAAAATCGAGTACGGGTTGGTGCCGCTCGGCGGACTGGGAATGACCCTTTTCGGATTCCTGCTCTCGCTGCCGCAACTTTCGTTCTACCAAATTCTAGGATTGCTCGCCGCGCTGGGATTTTCCGGCGGATTTTTCATCGTGCCGATTAGCGCGCTGATTCAGCACAGGCCTGACGAAAAGGACAAAGGCGGGGTGATTGCGTCGGCGAATTTGCTTTCGTTCGTGGGTGTAGCAGCGGCCGCCGCAGTACCCACGCTTTTCTCGCAATACCTGCATCTCGGGCCGCGCGCCGTATTTTTGTGGGCGTCCATCGGAACTTTGGCCGCGGCTGTCTATTTGATTTTTCTGTTACCGGATTCGCTGCTGCGGCTGTTGCTTTGGTTTGCGACGCACACGCTGTACCGAATTCATGTGAAGGGCGGGGAAAATGTTCCGTCACGAGGCGGGGCGATGCTCTGCCCGAATCATTCTTCGATGGTGGATGGCGTGCTGCTGATTGCGAGCACGGACCGGCCGATTCGATTTTTGATGTTCAAGGGATCGTACGAGCACTGGCTGGTGAAGCCATTTGCGAAAATCATGGGCGTGATTCCGATTGCGTCGAATCAAGGGCCGCGCGAATTGATCCATTCGCTGCGAGCGGCGACGGAAGCGCTGAAGAACGGCGAACTGCTCTGCATATTCCCCGAAGGGCAGATGACACGCATCGGGCAGATGCTTCCCTTCCGGCGCGGGCTGGAACGCATCATGAAAGGCGTCGAGGCACCAATCATTCCGGTCTACATCGACGGAGTTTGGGGATCGATTTTCAGTTTTGCAGGCGGGAAATTTCTCTGGAAGTTTCCGCGCAAGATTCCTTATCCGGTGCAGGTGACCTTCGGCTCGCCGATTCCTTCGACAACACAAGCACAGGAAGTACGCCGGCAGGTGCAGGAGCTCGGTGTGGAAGCGTTTGCGGACCGCAGAGGACGGTTGCAGACAATTTCGCGCGCGTTTGTCCACACGGCGCGGCGCTACCCGTTCCGGTTCGCGATGGCGGATGGCAGAACGCCGCGGGTGAGCTATTTTTCGGCGCTAACGAAGACGATTTTTCTTGCGCGGAGGTTGCGAAAGCATTGGAAGAATCAGCCGATGGTGGGGCTGTTTTTGCCGCCTTCGATTCCGGGCGCGCTGGTCAACTATGCCGCGATGCTGGCGGGCAAAGTTCCGGTGAATCTGAATTACACGGTTTCGCGCGAGACTTTGGAATCGTGCGCAAGACAATGCGAATTGAAGACGGTGGTGACGTCAAAACTATTCCTGGAAAAAGTGAAAGTCGAGCCGCCGGGCGAAGTGATTTACGCGGAAGAGTTGGCGGCGAATCCTAAATTTGCGGAAAAGGTGGCGGCGCTCTTTGCCGCGCTGTTTCTGCCCACAGGTGCCCTACAGAAATTCTGCGGCGCGGAGCGAAAGACGAAGCTCGATGACACAGCCACGGTGATTTTTTCCAGCGGATCGACCGGCGAGCCAAAGGGCGTGGTGCTTTCGCATTACAACATTGCGTCCAACGTGGCGCAGTTGCTGCAGGTCTTCGCGCTTCACAAGGGAGACCGCATCCTGGGCATACTTCCCTTTTTCCATTCGTTTGGATTTACGGGCACGCTCTGTTTGCCTGCGGCTTCCGGTATTGGGGCCGTGTTTCATCCGAGCCCGCTCGACTCGCGGGCGATTGGCTCGCTGGTGAGCGAATATTCTGTGACGATGCTGCTGGCGACGCCGACATTCTTGAATGCGTACGCGAGGCGATGCACGCCGGAAGATTTCGGCAGTCTGCGAATTGTGATGGCAGGAGCCGAAAAATTGCCGGAGCGGATTTCGATTGCGTTCGAGGATCGATTTGGAATTCGACCCCTCGAAGGTTACGGAACGACGGAGTGCTCGCCGGTTGTGGCCGTGAATACCTACGATTTTCGCGCGGCGCAATTCCGGCAAGTCGGCGCGAAGCGAGGAACGATTGGGCATCCGCTGCCGGGCATTGCGATTCGCATTGTCGATCCGGAAGCCGGCGCACTGCGCGGAATCGGCGAACCAGGGCTGCTGCTCGTGCGCGGGCCGAACATCATGCAGGGCTATCTGAAACGTCCGGAAAAGACCGCGGACGTGCTGAAAGACGGCTGGTACAACACAGGCGACATCGCGACCGTGGATGAAGACGGATTTTTGCGAATCACGGACCGACTGAGCCGCTTCAGCAAAATCGGCGGCGAAATGGTGCCGCACATCAAGATTGAAGAAAAGCTGCAAGAGCTTGCGGAGGCGACAGAGCAGGTCTTCGCCGTGACAGCCGTGCCCGACGAGAAGAAGGGCGAGAGGTTGATCGTCCTTACGACGGTTTCGGAAGACGAACTGGCCAAGATTCTTGAACAATTTGCGAACGCGGAATTGCCGGCGCTATGGAAACCGCGGCCGGACAATTTCTTGCGCATCGAAACGCTGCCCTATTTGGGCACGGGGAAATTGGATTTGCGCCGCCTGCGCGAGCTTGCACAGGAACTGGCCGGGGCGAATAAGTGATTTATTCAGCGCGAATGCGGCCGATTCGGAGAACGATCCTCACGGCAATCGCACTTGTCATTTGGTTTTATACACAACGCCTGATCGGCGCGCGCTCTGTGCCGGCACAGGGAATCGGCGATGGGTTGCATCAGTTGACGGCACCGTGGAATGGATACTTCCTCTCGCACGCCGCAGCGGCCAATGCGCTTCTGATTGTCAGCTCGGCATTCATCGATTTGCTTGCACTTTTCTTGTTGCTCCGTTGGCTGTTTGGTCCGAGCGTGCGTCCATTCCTCGGACTCTTCGTTCTGATGGTTATGCGACAGATTGTTCAGGCGTTTTGCGCATTGCCTCCGCCCCCGAACCTGATCTGGCACTACCCTGGATTTCCCTCCCTCCTGGTGACGTACTCCGTTGCGGGGGACTTCTTTTTCTCAGGGCACACGGCCATTGCCGTGTTCGCTGCAACCGAGATTGCACGGCTAAAGAAGGCATGGCTCACGACATTTGCGATTCTCGTTGCCCTATTTGAAATCGTTGCGGTACTGGTCCTGCGCGCACACTACACAATGGATATTTTCACGGGAATAATCGCCGCACTGTGGGTAGCTGCGATCATTGACCGCATTTCCAAGCCGATTGACAGTTTTGTGCGGTCGCGCGAGCAAACTACGTCGGAAGAAGCTTCAAGCACGTTCTAGTACTGTACCTAACAAGATTGTTCCCATATCGCCCTAGGCCTGCTGGTTTCGTCAGCCCTTAGGTTTCCCGCTGCCTGCCACAAGAGATTCTATGTTCGGTGAAAATCCAGCTGCAAAGTAGTTGCATCTGATATCGGACTAGATTAGTCTTCTTTACGGATTGCAACTCATTTGCAAGGAGATTCGCTTGACTCGGGTTCTACTCGGACTGGTGTTTATCGCTGCCATGCTTTCTATCTATCCCTGCCGCCCACTAGAGGCGCAGGAAAACCCCTACTTTGTGACCTATGACCACAATCTTGAAGAGCCTGGGAGTCTGGAGATCGAATACTTTTCTACTTTTGGAACGCAAAGAGGGGGTAACGATTTTCACGCGTTCTGGACGGAGTTCGAATACGGCGTAAATGGCTGGTGGACGACGGAGCTTTACCTCGACGGGCAGACGACGTTTCACGACAGCACGATCTTCACCGGAATCAAATGGGAGAACCGGTTTCGCCCTCTCAAGCGCGAACACTGGATCAACCCTGTGCTTTACGTTGAATTCGCACACAAAAGCGACGGCGATAAAACCATCAAAGAGGGCGAGGGGCACGATGTCGAGGCGGATTTTCTTACTCCCAATTCCGAGCTTCGCAAGGGAATCAAGAACGAAGTTGAGCTTAAGCTAATTCTCTCGAGCAATTTCAAGGGCTGGAATTTTTCGCAAAATACACTTGCCGCGAAAAATCTGGCGAACGAACCGTGGGAATTCGGTTATGCACTGGCCGCCAGCCGTCCGCTTGCCTTGAAAGCTTCCGCGACGCGCTGCAGATTCTGCCGCCAAAACTTCATCGTTGGCGCGGAACTGTATGGCGGTTTGGGAGACCGGCACAACTTCGGCTTGAACGATACCTCTCACTACCTGGCGGCGGTCGGGGGCTGGAACCTCCCGAGCGGCTGGACATTCCGGCTCTCGCCTGGCTTCGGGCTGAACGACAACAGCCATAAATTCCTGCTGCGCTGGGGAGTATCCCGGGAAATCAGCGGGTTCGATCAACTGCTCCGGCGGATGTTCAGGGGAAAATCGTGAAGCCCTCAAGTCTGAGGTTTTTTCTCGCTGCCGCCTCGTTTGCCACGCTGGTTGCAGCATGGAATACCCGATCGGTCGCTTCCGCCGCCAACAGCGGTCTGCCGCAGTGGTTTCGCTCCGATGTGTACGCAGAATTGGGGAAGGCGCCGGACAAAGATAAGCACCGGGCGAATCCGCTGGAAAACGATCCTCAAGCGGTGGCTGCGGGACAAATCCTCTTTCAAGACCGCTGTTCAGAATGTCATGGAGAGGATGCGAAAGGCGCGAGAAAGGGGCCAAGCTTGCGAGCGCCGGAAATACAAAAAGCAACTCCAGGGGCGCTTTTCTGGGTTCTGACCAACGGCGTCGTCAGGAGAAAAATGCCGTCCTGGTCCAAATTGCCGGAACCTCAGCGATGGCAGCTCGTTCGTTACTTGAAGTCGCTGGGAACAGATTGAGAAGCGTTTGCTGGGGCGGGATTGTACGAGTGGCAAATCAGCGAACGGGCGTGTAAATCGACCAAGGTAAAATGTTTATGCGGAACTATTGGTGAACCGGGGAGGACTCGAACCTCCAACCCGTTGATTAAGAGTCAACTGCTCTACCATTGAGCTACCGGTCCACAGCACAACCCTACTATTTTACACGGCGCTCAAAATTTTGTCGAACGCTCAAAATCGTCGAAAATCTAATGCAAGAGGTCTTCGAGCTTCACGCGCGCGTCTGTTTTTTCGTCGCGATATTTCACAATCACGGCCGCATAGAGCGAAAGCCCATGTTTTTTGCCGAACGGATGTGTGATGGCGCGAGAACCGGGCACCACAATCGCGCCTTCGGGAATCACCAGCGGCGCGTCATCCTTTGCTGCATATACGTCATCGCGCACCAAATCGTAAACCGGTGTGGAACGATTTAAGATCGTCCCCGACCCAAGCACGGCGCGCTTTTTTACGATCGTTCCTTCGTATACGCCGGCGTTCCCGCCGACCATCACTTCATCCTCAACGATCACTGGGAGCGCTCCCACCGGTTCCAACACTCCGCCCAATTGCGCCGCCGCAGAAATGTGACAGCTCTTCCCGACTTGCGCGCAACTCCCCACCAGCGCGTGCGAATCCACCATCGTTCCTTCGTCAACATACGCTCCAACGTTGATAAACATTGGCGGCATGCACACCACGCCGCGCCCGACGAAACTTCCATCGCGGATACTCGAGCCTCCCGGGACAATGCGGACGCCGGACTCTTTCGAAATTGTCTTGAGCGGGTAACTCGATTTATCGATGAAAGGCTGCCGCGCCGGATAGGAACCGCTCTCCACGAGAGTTCCCAGCCGGAATCCGAACAGGATTCCCTTCTTTACCCAGGCATTTACGCGCCAGCGGTTCGGCGCCTTCGCGTCCGGCTGCGCAGCACGCGCCTCGCCGGAATTCAGCGCATCCTTGAAGATCTGAAACAGCCGGTGATGTTCCTCTTCATACCTCGCCGGCGGGTGATCGAACAGTTCTTCAATTTGCTGCGCTAGTTGCGGCAACGGCCACCCTTTCCAGAACTTCAACTGTTTCCAGAACTTCTCGGATCTTTTTCCAATTTTCCGCCTTCGGCGCAACCAACGGCAGTCGCCACACCGGTTCGAGCAATCCCATCAAACTCATCGCCGCCTTCACCGGAATCGGATTCGACTCCACAAAGTTAATTTCCATCAGCGGCAGGTACTTTCTGTGAATCGCACGCGCTCCCGCGAAATCTCCCGCCAAACCGCACTCGCAAAGCCGCGCCATCTCGCGCGGCACTTCATTCGCCGCAACGGAAATCACGCCCTTGCCACCCAGTGAAAACAGTGGGAGCGCCACGGAATCGTCTCCCGCCAGCACGGAAAAATTATCGGGCACCGCGTTCAGCACCGCAGCCATCTGTCCGATATTTCCCGAAGCTTCTTTTACGCCAACGATATTCTCAATCTTCGCGAGCCGCGCAACGGTTGCCGGCTCCAGATTTGTCGCGCACCGCCCAGGCACATTGTAAAGAACAATGGGCAACCGCGTCGCGCCTGCAATCGCGCGATAGTGCTGATACAAACCTTCCTGAGTCGGCTTGTTGTAATAAGGCGTCACGGAGAGCAATCCATCCGCGCCGAGCGCTTCGAGTTCGCGCGCCAGATCCATCACGTCTGCCGTATTGTAGCCCCCAGCGCCCGCAAGCACGGGCACGCGCCCTTTTGCTTCTTCCAGCGTGATCTCCACCACGCGCAAGTGTTCCTTGTGGGTCAGAGTGGGATTTTCTCCCGTGGTTCCGCAGGGCACGAGAAAGTGCACCCCAGCCCGGATCTGCCGCTGCACCAGCTTTCGCAGGACTTCTTCATCCACCGAAAAATCGTTTTGGAACGGCGTCACAATTGCTGTCCCGCATCCTTCAAACCGCATGTTGTCCTCCCGCCTGCGTGCCGTCAGGCAAGTTCACTGAGAATTTCGCGAAATTCGTACACGCCTTTTTTTCCAATCACCCAATTCGCGGCGCGCAATGCTCCGCGGGCAAACCCTTCCCTGCTCCGCGCCGTGTGACGAATCGTGATTGTGTCCTCCGCGGAATCGAATCCAATCTCATGCGTCCCCGGCGCCGATCCAGCGCGATTCGCGCTCAAACTGATTTCTCGCGCGAATCCACTGCCCTTCATCGTTTCCGCAAGCGCTAGCAGCGTTCCCGAAGGCGAATCCTTTTTCGCCGCGTGATGAATCTCCCATCCCCACGCGCCATAGCTCTCTTCCCGCGCAAATCGCCGCGCTGCTTCCGCAACGACCTCTCGAAAAAGATTTACGCCCACGGAAAAATTTGAGCCCCAAACCAGCCCGCCCCCATTCGTGTTAAGCCGTCGCTTGAGCGCGTCCAATTCCGCGAACCAGCCCGTCGTGCCGCAAACTGTCGCAACGCCAAACGCAGCCAGCCTCTGCAAGTTGGCCACAGCCGCCTCTGGATGCGTAAACTCCACGGCGACATCCACTCCTTGCAGGGATTCGGCAGTCAGAGCGCGCGCACTTGAATTGTCTATTCCGGAAAATGTTGCGCGCACCGCAAATCCATACTCAGGCGCCAGGCGTGCAATCATCTGGCCCATCTTTCCGTACCCGACAATCGCCAATCCCCGCGTCATACAGCTCCCGCCAACAACTTCTTCACCATCCCCTCATAAATCCCCACCGCTTGGAGCAGCTCCTTTTTCGAAATGCGTTCTTCCTTCGTGTGCGCCACATGGATGCTTCCTGGCCCAATCAATAGCGGCCTTCCCCACACTCCCGCAAAATTGGGAATGTCTGTCGTGAACGCCGCCACCATCGTCTGCAATCCGTCAAGCGCCTCCATCCTCAGCGGTTCAGTGCAAAGCGCTTCGCGCACTTCGAGCCGGCCATTCACCGCGCGGACCAACGCGTCGCGCACGACACTCGAATCGCCCACGAGCCGGAACATCAATTCCGCCTGCGCGTGATCCGCAATCACGTTCGGCGCGCGTCCGCCCGCAATCGTTCCAATGTTCAGAGTGGATTTGCCCAACAGTTCATCGCTCGGCAGTGGAATCTTCCGCACGTCTTCCAAAACTTCGAGCAGTTTCTCGATTGCCGATTCACCCAACTCCGGGTAAGCCGAGTGGGCCAATTTTCCGTGCGCTATCAACTCAAACCGCAGCGCTCCTTTCGACCCGAGCGCCAGCAAATTCTCCGTAGGCTCCCCGTTGATCAAGAATTCCGAGCCCCGATTCACCTTCGCCGCGGCCAGCGAACCCAGACTGTCTTTCTCTTCACCCACAACAAACAGCAATCCGAAATTCCTCACTCCCGATTCCAGCAACCGTTCCGCAGCGGCCACCATAGCCGCAATGATTCCCTTCGCGTCGCACGACCCGCGCCCCCAGACAAATTCCTCATCCTCGCGCGAAGCAAAAAACGGCGGCACGGTATCGATGTGTGTGGACATCGTCACCACCGGCGTTCCCCACGTTGCCAGTACATTGAACCGCTGCGGCGCCACGTTCATGCGCTCCGCCACTCCACCCGTTCGTCCGGCGAGAGCCGCCAAGTAGCCGTACAAATACTCTCCGGCAGCAGCCTCGGCTCCGGTCGTGGACTCAATGTCCACAAGCGCACGCGTCAATTGCACGGCATCCATGCTCGATTTTTCTTTCTGGAGGAATTGCTACGAAGGAAGGGACCGCGCAGAAACTCTGCGGAGAGAGCCGACCCTCGATAGCGCTCCATCCGTCAGCCTTTCGGCCAATTTGCAAATCGCTTCTTGGGAAGCAATCGGATGACAGTGAATGGGCTTTCGCCTCGTTCCCCAATCTCTGCCGTTTCAGCTACGGCCGAAATTTCGGCGGAGAAAACAACTTTGTCCCTTTCGCGCAGGCATCCGAAGCGAATCGGAACCGCTTGCCCGGCTACTTATGACCTCCGCACCTCTACCAAGAACCCTTTAAGCCTACTGAACCAATGGCGGGAATGCAACAATCTTGCTCTAGTTCATCCTGCAAAAATCAAATTCTATAAAATCACTTCTTGCTGGCACGCAGCGTCGCCGTCAATCCACGCGCCACTTCCCTTGCCCGTGCAATATCCGCTGGATCGAACGAAATCGCCGCGACTCTCTGATGCCCGCCGCCGCCAAACTTCTCCGCAAGCGAAGCCAAATTCTGATCCGCCGTCGCCTGGTTCCAGGGATTCGTCCCCAGTGAAACCTTCGCCCGCGTCGCCGAAGCGCTCACGCTGATCGAATACACACATTCGCGATGCAGCAGGTACGGGATAAATTTGTTGTAACCCTCAAGATCCAGGTCGCTCACGTCAAAGAAAATCACGCCATCCTTCGCTTCGCAGCGCTGGCGCAAAATCTCAATCGAACGCTGGTGCCGTTCCAGCAGCGGCCCCAAATGCTTCGCCACAATGGGCAACTGAATCACTTCTTTCAAGGGCTTGTATGCAAGTTCACGAATGATCTGCGCCGGCACGCCATCTTCCGGCGCCGCTTCAATCACCAGCGCCAGTTGCGTCGCCGGCTCTTTCAACTCCGTCGCCGACTCGGGCGTAGGAAACTGCGCGCCGTCAATAATGTCGCCCCAATGAATCAGGTCCGACAGCGGCGCCGTATCGAATCCGAATTTCTCCCGGGAAGTGTCGGCAATCAATTTTGTGCAGGATTTGTAGTCAGGCTTGTAAAAAAAATATTTGCCCGGCGCCTTCTTGAATTGCTCCGCATCCGCCGGCGTCAAAAACGCGCTTTGATGGTGGTCGAACCACCAGGTGACCTTCGGCGAGTTCGAATACTTGAAGTCGACGATCACGTTTTCATCGCCGTCAAACAGCCCCGGCTCCCACGGCTGTTTCGCGCGGTGGGTCATCCCCGTAAACCCGAATTCCGCCTTGGGATCGATTTTTTCCAAATAAAAACGGTAAAACAGTGCGGCCGAAGCGGTCCCGTCAAAGCAGCGGTCGTGGAAACAGAGCCTGACTCGGGTCATATTCGAGCGAAAAGAGCCTTTCCCGCCGTACGGTCCACTCCACCGCCGGCTACAAAGCTCTTAACGATGCGGTGCCCTCCAAAGAAAGTCAAGACCCAAGAAGAGCAAACAAAATGGCCGGTCGTGATCCACGACCGGCCCCAATTCCAAATGAAATGTGTTCTTCAAGCTGTGGACTGCATCTACTTCGCAAGGCTGTCGGCAATGCCGGCCGCGATCGGCACTCGGAACTGTTCATGCTGATATGCTTTCACCATGAGTAAGATCCACATCACCAATGTGACCAGCAGGAGCAGAATGGAGAGTATTCCGATTATGCCCCATGCCAACAAACCGCCAGACCATCCCATGAAAAAGATTATCAATCGAAGTACAAAGAGCGCGCCGAACACAACAATGGATTGTGCCGCGTGAAATTTAACAAACGGGCGCTTGTCAATTAGCAGAAAGACTAGCCCCGTCAGCCATCCCAAGACGTAGCACAATAGTCCCGCAACGTTTTCTTGTAATCCCTCTGTCGGTGCCGTTGTTGCCGCAGGGGCTACCGCTCCCTGACCTGCGCCGCACTTCGGACAGAATGCCGCCCCGCCAACATCCACACCACACGCCTTGCAAAATGCCATCGCGGACCTCCCCGGAGAATTTATGCGCGAGAGGGTAGCAAACGCCCTGCCCTTGCGCAACGCATTTCGCAGCACAACGCGGTTTTATCTTCGAGGAAAGATATCAGTTGAGAATAGCTACAAATTGGCTACTCGCGAAAACACATTCGTCTTTCGCGCCCGCACGGTGAACTTAATTCCAAAATATTGCGCCTGCGCCAGCGTCTTCTCGAAGTCCAGTTCATCCACATAAATTCGCTTCGGAATGCGCCGCGCCAGAATGCTCACTTCCAGCGCCTCGCGCTTGAAGGGATACGGCGCCATAGTAAGTACATTGTCGCCTTCGCTTCGCAAATCCAGGTCAACTTCGTTTCCCAGCGTGTCTTGGGGCACGGCGTCAATCGTGCAGTCCTCTTGCGGATTCAAACACAAATGCAGCGACAACCGGTCCAGGGCTTCGAGCCGTTCGAAGTTCGCCTTGAGCGCGCCCTCAACCACCCAATTCTTGGTCGCTTCCGCCGCACGCAAGTCCACTTTCAACCGCAGTTGTTGCAGCCGCAGGCGTTGCACAAAGTCCGCCACCAGCGTCGTCTCCGTGGACTTCACATACTTCGCCGAGTACCCCGGTATCGTCGCCCGCGCCCGGTCGTAGAGCCCTGTGCAGTGCATGCTCACCAGCAGCGCCGCGTAGTGATCCGCTTTCACCAGCCGCTCAATTCCCTTCTGATAAAGCGCAATATGCTCTTCCGTGGGAATGGACATAAACGTGTGCGGCTGCCGCGTCTTCGCATCGAGCGTCGGCCGCACTTCCCATTCGCTCCAGCCGTTGTCGTGTTCCGCTACCGCAAGGCAAAACGATTCAAACGGCTCCGGCCGCGGAAACTCCTCATTGCCCCATTCTTTTGCGAAAAAACCAGCCAGGAAGGCATGGTCCGTCTGCCGGATAAGCAACAACTGATCGCCTTGTTCCCGAATGATCAAGCTATGTTCCCGCGCGATAATACAGTCTTCAGCCCGTACTTTTCTGCAAAACCTTCAAATTAAATTACTTCGGCCTTGGCGAGCCGTTCCAGCTCGGCGGCGGGGTAGCCAAGCCAGTTTCCAAAGACCTCGCTATTATGCTCCCCCAACTCTGGCCCAATCCAGCGCATTTCGCCGGGCGTCTCGCTCATCCGCGGAGCCATTTTGGGGAGCTTTACGTTGTCTCCCCCACCCAAATCCGCATCCTCAAACACGCCGCGCGCCTGATACTGAGCGTCACCCAGCATCTCCGCTGCCGAATAGATCGGCCCCGAGGGCACATCCGCCGCACTGAGCACCGTCAATGCCTCCGAAGAGGCCTGCGTCATTGTCCAAGCGGTGATCGCTTCATCAATCTCATCAATGTGCCTGGACCGCCCCTCATTGCTCGCCAATCGCGCCTCTCCCGCCAAATCCTCGCGGCCAATCGCCCGCATGAACCGCCGGAAAATGCTGTCCCCGTTCGCCCCAATCACGATGTATGCCCCGTCCGCGCAAGGATACGTCCCGCTTGGGACAATTCCCGTGAGCCGCATGCCTTCCCGTTCCCGCTTTACTCCCGCCTTGTCGTACTCGGGAATCATTCCTTCCATCAGATTCAGCACCGTTTCGTACAGCGCCACGTCAATCAGTTGCCCGCTTCCTCCCCGCGCGTCGCGATGATAAAGCGCCATCAAAATCCCCAAAGCCGCATGTAGCCCCGCGACTGAGTCTCCCAAGCTTAGATTCGGGCGCACCGGGGGGCGATCCGGCTCTCCCGTCACGTAGCGCAATCCGCCAAACGCCTCCGCCACTGCCGCAAATCCCGGTCGCTGCGCGTAAGGTCCTGTCTGCCCATAACCCGAAATCCGCGCCAGGATCAGCCCAGGATTCTCCTTCTTCAACTCTTCAAATCCCAAACCCCACTTCTCCAAAGTCCCTGGCCGGAAATTTTCAGTCACTACGTCCACGCGCTTGGCCAATTCCCGCGCAATCTTCTGCCCCTCCGCCACGCGCAAATTCAACGTTATGCATTTCTTGTTTCTCGAAATCTGTCGCCACCAAAGCGATGTTCCCTCATGCACAACCCTCCAGGTCCGCAGCGGATCCCCGGTCCCCGGAGGTTCCACCTTGATGACTTCCGCCCCAAACCATGCCAAAAATGCCGTAGCAAACGGCCCCGCAATCAATTGCCCCAGTTCCAGCACCTTGACGCCAGCGAGCGGTCCGGCTGCGCGTACTTTATCCAACTTTTTCTCTGAATCACTCATCGCAGCGCAAATTCTATCCGAATCCGCGCACAGGAACTACGATTCGCACTGACCTTTGCAATTTGGGATGTTTTCGTAACTGCTGACTGAGGACTGAAGACTGTCAACTACTTCTAAGGCTCATACCAGAACTGAATCGCCACCTGCACATGCGCCGGCACCGGTCTCCCACCCCTGGTCGCCGGCAAATACTCGTACTGTTTCACGGTTTCAATCGCCTTTTCATACAGCGGTTTTGGCCCGGAAAGCGGCGTTGCCGATTTCACATGCCCCGTCTCATCGACTATCGCATCCAGGGTCACATTGCCGCTGACAAACCTTCGCAAGGCTTCCGGCGGCGAAAGAGACTTGATCGCCTTGACCAATTTCGGCGGCACGAAAACGCCACTATCTGACGCAACTGGCTGCGACACCGTATTCTCATGCACGGTCGCAGTGTGCTTCGGATCTCTTTTCTCCACTGGCGGATTTGGATTGCTCTTGCGCCCTGGCATGGTCTCCATCGGCGCAGATTCACGTACCTTTGCTTCTTCCGTCGTGTCTGTTGAAGGAGTCGTATGCACCGGTGGTTGTTCGCTGGTGCTGCCGGTCGCGTTAGCACCGGTTACAGGCACATCCGCCTTTCCCGTTTCAGGCGTCGTAGCAACAACTGGCTTGGCGTTCGCGCTCCCCGTGTTCACAGGGAATGCCGAATGAGAATTGTCTGCTGTCTTCTTCTTAGCCAGCTCCGAGAGCCATCCCATCCTGTACGTCATAATTCCCGCTGCCACCAGTAACAAGACAATCGCCACCAATGCGCCAATCGGCCCGCTCAGACTCCTTCTCGCTCCTCGGCTAAACAATTTGGGGCTCGGCTGCTGCACTACTCCCGGGAACTGTTCGAAATCCAGGCTTGGCCTCGGCAACAGATGATCTTCCTGCGCCGCTGTGATTGCCGCGGAATCGGCGGCGAAATCGGATGTCCGCGCGGACTCGCCCTCCGATTTCGGCAACTGCATACGAATCGGATATACAGGCTCCTGCATTGCGGTCGCAGTGGGAGGGGATGTTGACTCTGGTGACGAAGCAGGATTCGGCGTTCCGCTCGGCATCACGGGGGCCTGCTCGTGCGGACTCATCAGCTCTATTTTTCCGGACGAAATCGTAGCGGCCGCAGGTTTTTCTTCTTCCTGCTCATGCTCATCGGCAGAGGGCTTTGAGGCCAAAAGCGATTTCAGCGTTGCCAAATCATTTGCCGAGGGCTGCTGCATGCCAGCCAGGTGTTCCGGCTGTTCCTGTCGTTCCGATGCCGCTTGTGCCTGGGCGCTTAGCTGCGCTTTCAAGGCCTCCACTTCTTTTCGCAAGCGTTCCACTTCCGCCGCTTCCGGAGGCGCCACCACCTGATTCGCATCCTCTTCCGTGACTTCAGATTCGGCGACTGTCGCGGCGTCGCTGCCTTCCGATACGTCCATCTTCAGCGGCGTCTCAATATCCGGAAATTCGTGCCCCCAGAAATCCGGCGCGGGCTCCGTAAACTCCAGTTCCACATAACAATCTGTCGGCCGGTGACTCCGCTTCCTCAAAACTTGCGTGACGATTTCTTTCCCCGTCTCTTTGTTCGTCAGGAAAACCAACTGTCCCACGGCAACCGCGGCGGAAAGTTGAATCACGCAGCCGTTCTCAAACACCAGTACCGTTTCCGTTGTCTCTGTAAACAGTTCTCTTTTTTCGGAGGTATCGCCAGGACGCGCACCCATTGCGACCACTGGCAACTCAAGATCCAGCGGTTGCTTCATCAGTCCTAACCGTCGTTCTGCGCCTGGTTCAGAGGACACGGGGCCCATGCCGCTCAAGCTCCCTCAGCAAACTCTCAGTGCGTTGCCCGGCGTCATGCGTTTGCATTTCCCACAATCACAAATGCAAACGTATTTTTCCCTGCTTCAAGCCGGGTCTACAAGCCTTACCATCTTGCCACGCCGTCGATTTTCTCCGCTATAGTACCCAAGACGCTGCCGCTTATTTCACACTGGCCATTCGGGCACCTCGGCACGGCGCTTCTGCTCAATAAATGTAGCGCCGCGGCTTCAGCCCGGCACGTAAGCTACATCCGCAAATCGTCCCGCTCGCCTTGCATTTATGATTGAAGTCCCTTCTCAGTTGACAGCCGCAGCTTCTCGCTAAACAATTCCAAGTCCATGACCGCTCTCTCCAGAACTCTTTCGCCTCGCACTGTCAATATCGACGACCTTCGCGCAATCGCCAAGCGCCGCCTTCCTCGCGTCGTTTTCGATTACCTCGACGGCGGCGCTGATGGCGAAATCACCCTCCGGGAAAATTGCCGCGTCTTTGACGACATCACGTTTCGCCCCCGCTGGGCCGTGGCTGTCCCGCAGTGCGACGTCCGCACGCGTGTCCTGTCCTTCGATCTTTCCTTTCCCGCCATTCTCGCTCCTGTCGGCTATTCGCGCATGATGTATCCCGGCAAGACGGGAGGTGAATGTGCAGCCGCCGCGGCGGCCGGAGACGCTGGCACCATCTACACACTCTCCACCATCTCAGGCCATCGCCTGGAAGACGTCCGCGCATCCACAAAAGGCCCCGCCTGGTATCAGTTGTATTTGGTCGGCGGCCGCAGCGTCGCCGAACACGCCATCGACCGTGCAAAAAAAGCCGGATTCAACGCTCTCGTTGTCACCATTGACACGCCCGTCGCCGGTTTTCGCGAACGCGATCCGCGCAACGGCATGAAAGAACTTCTCGGCGGCTCACTCTTTTCAAAAATTCCTTATGTCTCGCAGTTTTTCGCTCGCCCAAGCTGGTTTGCTTCTTTTATCCTCGATGGTGGCACGCCCGAGCTTGAAAATATCGTCGTTCCCGGCAAAGGCCCAATGCCTCTCATTGACATTGGTGCTGCGCTCGCTTCGGCGGTCGTCACGTGGGATGACTTCAAGTGGCTGCGCGAAATCTGGCCGGGGCCGATCATCGCCAAAGGCGTTCTCTCCGCCGACGATGCGCGTCGTGCCGTCGATGTCGGAGCCGAAGCCATCGTCGTTTCGAATCACGGCGGCCGCCAACTCGACACCGTATCTTCGACTCTCCGCGTCTTGCCCGAAATTGTCGCCGCCGTTGGCGGTCAAACCGAAATTTTGCTTGACGGTGGCATCCGCCGCGGCTCGGACATCGTCAAAGCCATCTGCCTCGGTGCGCGCGGAGTCCTAATTGGGCGCGCTTACGCATACGGCTTGGGTGCCGCAGGAAAACCCGGCGCAGCCAAAGCCATCCAAATCCTGCGCGACGGGGTAGACCGCACCCTAAGACTCCTCGGCTGTGCCTCCATCAAAGACCTCAACTCGTCCTACGTTTCTGTCCCCGACTCTTGGCGCCGGTAGCGCCGTTGTTCCATCTTTGTAGGGGCGTGACTTTAGCCGCTACTTTTTTTAGCTCGCATCAGGAAGCACTCGGCAAAAGCAACCGAGTACTTCCCGGCCTTACATTGTGCTCACCGACAATTCCCAGCGCTTCCTTCAATCGCGCTCCGCGCATATTCTTCAACAACCGTTTCCAATGAACCATGCCATAGACAATCTTCAAACCGTTGTTCGCCAAATCAACCTCGCCCGCCCAGGTCCGCCGGCGAATCTTTCTGAATGAAGGCAAATCCTCGCCCTGGTGTATTCGCTTGTGTAGCGCCGGCTTTCTGAAGCCGGCATCTGACGATCACAAATCTACGAGTCAGGCCACCGTCGGTGACGGACCAGCAAAGTAAGAAAGGAGAAGATACCGAACTAAGGATGTCAATCGGAAGCGCAAACTCCAAATCACAAACCTCGAAAGAGAAGCCGCGGAAAGTAGTAAACTATTTTTGCAACCGGTGCGGGAGTGGCGGAACTGGCAGACGCGCAAGACTTAGGATCTTGTGGGGTAACACCCGTGGAGGTTCAAGTCCTCTCTCCCGCACCATTTGTTTTGTTGGCCGCAATTTGAGCTTCGAGCCTTCTCGCCACGGCGACCCATCACTGGCCAATACTCAATTCCTTCACTTCTAAGCTCAGGCAGCAAACGGGGGTATCATCCCCTTATCTGAAAGTGATCTTCGCACCTGAGCGAGCCGATGAACTCATCGTCAGCCCGGCGCATGGGCAGTGTTCGCCAAGCCTTATCGTGGCGCGGTCCGGTTATCGTTACCCTCCTCGCGGTCCGCGAGATAATGCGACCCCTTCTCTATTGGCACGTGTGGCATATCTTTGAAACCGATATTTCTCATCAGATTCCCCAGCCGTACGGAAAGGAAGAGGCGGAGGTGAAATTCTATACCGCAGATGAGGGGCTGGAAGCCCTTTGTCAGCAAATCTCAGCGATGGGTGAATTAGAACCAACGGAAGTTAGTCGTCGCTTTGCGAAGGGCTGGTTGATTGCGGTCGCCTTCTTGAAAGCGCAGCCCGTCGGCTACATGTGGTTGGTACTTTCTGGCGGCATGGAGTTGGCATTTGACACCTATTGGATCATTCGGTCAGGGGAGGCCCTTAGATACGGTTCTTTTGTTCTCCCGGCGTTTCGGGGCAAGGGGATTCACAGTATTCTGAACCATGCCGTGGCGTGCTATCTGCGCGAGCACAACTTCCATGTGACTCTCGCTTCCGTGAGCGTTCTGAATCCGCAGTCAATGAGTCTTGCAAGGCACAACAAGAGAGCGATTGCCATGACAGTGTTTATCGCTCGAATTCGCGGAGTGAATTGGACCATCCGAAAATCGTTTGGTGCGCCGCTACAATCGAGATTCAGCTGGCGAACAGAATGAACTGTCTTGCCCCGGCGAACAGAGCGGGCGGAGAGGTTCCCGCCTCTTAGCTTTGAAGATTTTGTCCGGCAGCAAGCTGCTTTCCAAACACGCCTTCGACTCTTTTTGAGAGTCGCACCCGCAATGCCCAAAACACGAGCAAAATCAGCGGAAGAATCGTCAAAACCATGTAGATGCCCATCGTGAAAAAGGATGATGGCAAATATTTTGCGATTCTCAGCGAGGAAAGCAATCGCAACGGCCGGTTCCCTCCACCAAAGAAGAATGACCCTGCCGCAATGAACAGCCCAAAGCACATTCTCCACAAATGACGTCCAACTCGTTTCGCGCCTGATACTCCACCGTTTAACAGCATGCGCAAATCGCCGGCTGCCGCAAGCAAGAGCACACTCCCCAAAAAGAGATGCATGCCTGTGGGTACTCCAAATTTTTCTCCTGTACCGCCGCGAAATGCGTCAATTCCGTTCTTCCAGGTGAGAATTCCAAGCACCAGGGGAATGACAAGTGCCGCCCAATCGAACCGGCTCGTCTCCCCATCCTTTCGCCTCGCGGTGAGCCAAGCCGTCATAATCAGATAGAACGTCATTATTCCGCCGCCGATATTGTTCGGATCGTGCTTCAAGATGGCTAACCACGTAGCGCACGTGCCCATCGTCAGCATTGCGCCGACAAATACCCTTCCGGCAAAAATGTGGGAAAGGGATCCCTTCCGGAAAATTATCGCAGCGGTGCCGGACAGCAGCCCCACCATTCCTCCGGCAATGTGAAGGGAAAGCAAAATGGAATGAAACATTTTTCAACCTCCGCAAGTGAATCAATTCGGCTCGCGGTTCCGCCGAATCCTTACGGCCAGCGCCAAAAAAATCACCGCAGCAATCCAACCGAGCCAGAGCCCTGGATCGCTCAAAAATCTCAGCGGCGTAAGATGGGTCGACGGCATCATTCCCGACCCCTGCTCCGCTTCCATCCCGCCTCCGACGCGAAACCCAATCCAAGTGGCGAAATGCGTTGTGCCAAATACCAGTTTTTCCAGCATTCCTACGCAGAACGGCGGCAAGAATGCCCACACAAACGCGGCTCGCCGCGCCCACGCGGAAATCAGCAGCATCCAGCAATACAGCGGCGCGTACCAAAGAATGTGTACTGTCACTATGTGGTAGAGCAGCCCAAACGCGTTGGGCACAAGCGATAACTGCGTCCAGAGGGGCGCGGCGCTCAATCCGTTTGCCGCCAGCGCCATGCTGCTCAGCACCAGCATCACGAAACCGGTCACCATCAGAGTGATGTAGGCCACCGCTGGCAAAATCACAAAAGGTATGGCCGCTTTGGAAAGTACTGTCGTCGTGTCGGAAACCGGCAGCGACTTCCAGAACAAAATGCTGCGATCCTTGCGTTCTCCCTGAAACGCGTCCACGCAATAAAAGACTTCCACGATCATCGCGACCAGCATGATCGCTACGCCAGCAAATTCGTAAGGCGTAGCCAGCGCTTTCATTTTCGATGGATCGGCCAGGGCAGCGCGCATCTGATGAGGCAGCCGGTGCAGCGTAAGCAAAAACCCCAACAAATAGACGCCTGCCGCCGCCAATGGCCCGATATAAATCGCGCGATGCTCCCAAAGCTCCCGCCGCACGCACCAATAAAACGTTTCCGTCCAGGGTATCGTTTTCGTCGCCGCGCGCATTTCTCCGGCAAGACTTTGCTGTGCGACGTTCGCTTCGGAATTCATCGCGAGCCTCCTGCCGTGGTCTGCCCGCCGATCACGGCAACAAATAGATCCGCGATGCTCGGCGTTCGCACTTCGCCCAGCGCCGATAGCTGCTGCCGGTCCGCCCCCTCAAACATGAAAATGCTGCGCGCAAAAACCTGCCGTTCGTGGATCGGCCGCAAAGCTCGCGCCGCTTCCAGCTTGTCCGGATTTGCCAGCACTTCCGCGTACCGTATCTCAAAATCTTCCATGCTGCAGTTCAGGACAATTCGCCCGCGATCAATGAACATCAAATCCGTCAGCACATCCTGAATCTCTTCCACCTGGTGCGTCGTCACCACAATCGTCCGGCTGCCGTCGAAATAATCGTTCAGCAGCGAATCGTAAAATTGCTTGCGATACAAAATATCCAAACCGAGCGTCGGCTCATCCAGCACGAGCAATTTCGCGTCGATCGCCATCACCAGCGCCAAGTGAAGCTGCGCGACCATTCCCTTCGACAGTTCCTTCACTCTGTTGGTTTTCTTGATGTTCGTCTTCGCCAAAAATCCTTCGGCCTTCGCGCGATCGAATCGCGGATGAACCCCGGCCACGTAGTCCAGCGTTTGCGAAACGCGAATCCAGCGCGGCAGCACCGCCACATCTGAAATAAAACAGGCATCCGTCATCAGTTCTTCGCGGCTCGACCAGGGATCGCGCCCCAGCACTCTTAGCTCGCCTTCATAAGGAGTGAGACCAAGGATCGCATTCAGCGCAGTCGTCTTTCCCGCGCCATTCGGACCGATGAGCCCCAGGATGCGGCCTTCTTCCACCTTCAGATTGATCCCGTCTACCGCGACAGTCGTTCCAAAGGTTTTGCGGAGCCCGCGTGCTTCGATGCATGCCATGTTCAGCGCTCCTCTTCTTTCTTCCGCTCTTTGTCTCCCGCTCCGTTCAAGAGTTCTTCCGGTTTCAATCCCAGCCTCTGCATGATCGCTTGAATCCGCGGCCATTCTTCTTTCAGAAAATTGCTGCGCTCGCTGGTCAGCAAGCGCTCTTTCGCCCCCGCCCTCACAAACATGCCCAGCCCGCGTTTGCTCTCCACCAGATCTTCATCCACCAGTTCCTGATAGCCCTTCTGTACCGTGAGCGGATTCACGCGGTAATCCGCAGCCACCGTTCTCACCGATGGCAGCGGATCACCCTCTTGCAACACACCCTCCAGAATCATCGCCACCACTCGATCGCGAAGCTGGCGATAAATCGGCTGGTTGTCGTTCCATTCGCCGTCCATCCTGGTTTCCTGTCACTTCCTTTTGGTTTTGTAGTGGCGGGTCTTTAGACCCGCTCTGTTCTCTTTGGTTTTGTAGTGGCGGGACATTAGACCCGCTCTGTTCTCATCACCAGTGCGCTCAGCTCCATCGTTCTCCTCGGTTCAGCACATACTGTCTGAATATGAAACGCCACGGAATCAGCGGAAGCAGAATCACGACCATGGACACGGCCCTAATCTCTTCCGCCATCGCGGGAGTAACCTGGTGCGCTGACCACGCTGGATAGGCAAACGCGACCAGATAAATCGCCTTCCAAGCCACTTCGAATAGCAATACCGGCAACATTTTCACCGGATATCGAATGCCCAGTGCGGCAACTGCGCCAAGTCCCGCGAGCAGCGCAGTTTCTGCTCCGTGGGCAACCGCGAAGCCGTTGGTATGCCGAAGTACGGAGGGCCAGACAAATACGCTCAATCCAGCCGCCATAATAAAGTAGGCGGCTCGCAGCATGTACAACCGGAGCAGCGAAAGTTCTCGCCTTTCCGGTCTGGCGGATACGTCAGTTCTTGAAATCGTGGTTGCAATTGTGCCCATCGGTTTTCCGCGCTTACTTCGCCCGCGTCAATTCCATGTGCGCGTGGACTGGCTTGTCGCCCGGCTCCATGTAGGTCCAGTCCTCCGTATGGTGATCGGCATCAATCATCGTGAACACCGCATGATGCATGTGTCCGTACTCCGTGCTTCCTGCGACGTCGATGAAGTCGAATTCCACCGTCTTTCCGTCCGGAGAGATTTTTCCGGCCATGCGCGGCCGGTTGCCCGCATCGCAATAATGCGTCAGCAGCAGCCGCCCGCCGTCCAGGTAAAACATCGTCACCGGATGATCCGGTCGTCCATCGCCCTGCATCTCGTGGACGAGCGCATTGCCCATGGACGTCACGCGAAACGAAACGTGCCCGCCCATGTTGTTCATGTCAGGGTGTTCGGCAACGGTTACCTTTCCTTCCCAGTTCCCCGCCAGCGTCTTCATGGCGTCAAACGATTTCTGCGCCTCGGTTTTTGGCGTTCCCGATTGCCCAAGCGACACCACCGCCAGCGCGAGGAACACACCTGTAGGTAGTACAAAACGAAGAGACTTCATGTTCGTTCTCCTTAAGTTGTTTGCAGTTTGGCTGCTAGGGTCTTTGAGCGCTCGCGATCGCTTTGGAGGTCCCTGAGCCCGCCACTCACTGTATTAGTACACTAACACACTTGCCTGTCAAGCTTTTTTCTTTGCTAGTCAGAGTCCCCGATTCGATGGGTCTGCGGGTGAGGAGATGCCCATGGGGAACAGCAGTTTCGTGATAGAAAATAGGGCGCAAGCCATCCCGTTCGGTGCCGAGGAGTTGTCATGGAACGCAGCGTTGCTTCCCTTCTGAAGCTATACAACCCCAGCGATCCACTGGAAAAGGCTTGGACGATTCCCTCGCCGTGGTATTTCGACGCCGGCATCGCCCGCCTTGAACAAGAATCCGTTTTCGCGAATACCTGGCAAGTGGCCGGGCGCGTGGATCAACTGCAGAACAAGGGCGATTTCTTCACTGCCGACCTTGCGGGCGAACCGATTGTTGTTGCGCGCGGCGACGACGGCGTTCTTCGTGCGTTTTACAACGTTTGCCGGCATCATGCAGCTGCGGTCGTTACGGAGGCGCAAGGCTGCGCAAAAAATTTCCGGTGTCCTTATCATGGATGGACTTACGGAAATGACGGCGCGCTGAAAGGGATGGTTGAGTTTGAAGGCGTTTGCGATTTCGATCGCGCCAAGAACGGGCTCGTTCCTATCGCTGTGGACACCTGGGAGAATTTTGTTTTCGTCAATCTGAACGGCAAGGCCCGCTCGCTGCGGGAATTTCTCGGTAAAGTTCCCGAACTGGTCGCACCTTTGCAGCTCACCGGGAAACTTAAATTTTTCGATCGCCGCGTCTACACGCTGCAATGCAACTGGAAAGTTTACGTGGACAACTATCTTGACGGCGGCTATCACGTTCCGCACGCGCACAAAGGGCTCAGCAGCGTCATCGAGTACACCAGCTACACGATCGAAAACTTCGAGCGTTCGTGTTTGCAATCAAGCCCGCTCAGTTCCGGTTCAAAATCGAAGAAAGACGTCGCCGCCACGCGCCAGGGCCGCGCGTTTTACCTTTGGATCTATCCGAATTTCATGTTGAACGCCTATGAAGGCGTGATGGACACAAATCTGGTGATACCTCTCGCCGTGGATAAATGCGCCGTCGTCTTCGACTACTATTTTTCCGATGTCAGCGCTAAAGCGGCCAGGAAAAACGCGGCCAGCGTAAAAGTCAGCGAAAAAGTGCAGGAAGAGGACGAAGCCATTTGCGATTCCGTCCAGCGCGGCCTCGGGTCGCGTGCCTACGTCGCCGGACGCCTCTCCGTCCGCCGCGAAGCCGGCGAACATCTTTTCCACCGTTTGCTTCACGCGGACATGACTAGCGCTCTTGGCCATTCCGCTTCTGCGGGCTGAAGCGAGGAAGCTTCATTCAAAAATGATGGTGCGATTGCCGTGGAGGAGAATTCGATTTTCGATGTGCCAGCGCACCGCGCGAGACAACACAACTTTTTCGAGGTCGCGGCCTTTTTCCACCAGATCTTCGAGCGCGTCTTTGTGCGAAATCCTTGCGACGCCCTGCTCAATAATCGGACCATCGTCCAGGACTTCCGTCACGTAATGCGCCGTCGCCCCGATTAATTTCACTCCGCGCTCGTAAGCCTGCAAATGCGGTTTCGCGCCAATAAACGCGGGCAGAAACGAGTGATGAATGTTGATGATCTGCTGCGGATAGCGCGAAATGAAGTCCGGCGAAAGAATCTGCATGTAGCGGGCGAGAACGATCAGATCGATGTGGTGATGCCTGAATAGTTCCTGTTCGTGCGTTTCGGCTTCCGCCTTGTTTTCTTTGGTAACCGGAATCACGTGATATGGAATCGCGTGGAAATCCGCGTGGCGCTGCGCGTCGGGATGATTGCTGACGATCAGCGGAATTTCGCACTTCAGTTCCCCGTTGCGCTGGCGGTAGAGAAGATCGACGAGGCAGTGGTCGTATTTGGAAACCAGAATCGCCACGCGCGGGCGGTAAGAGGCAATCGCAACACGCCACGTCATATCGAACTTGGCGGCGATCGGATCGAATTTCTCTGTGAATTCGGAAAGTGGCAACTGGAAATCGGCAAGATCCCATTCGACGCGGGCGAAATAAAAATTGTCTTCGTTCGACTGGTGCTGCTCGAAATGGAGGATGTTTCCGTTGTTCCGGTAGAGGAACTCGGCAATCGCCGCGTCGAGTCCCTTCTGGTCGCGGCATTGCACGAGCAAGACTGCGCTGTTCTTCAAGGACGGCCTCCCCAAGCGAAACAATATTCTACCGGACGCGCATGTGGGCGGAAGCGTTCAATTGACGCTATTTTGCGCGTAATTTATACTGTACATTCGAGTTGCAGGGAAAACGCACGCCGGTCTCACCTCGTTGGCCCTGATCCGAAACAAGTCGCACCGAAATCGAGAAAAGAGGAAGCAGCATGGCCGAGGCAACTTGCCGCCGCGAACTGGAACTGGAAATTCCCGCGGAAGAAGTATCGAAAGCAACGGAAAAAATCGCGAAAGATTTGATGCGCGTGGCGCGCGTGCCGGGTTTCCGGCCGGGGAAAGCGCCGATCACCATTATCAAGAAGCGCTTTGCGGAGGAGATCAAAGGCGAAGTCTTGCAGACGCTTGTTCCGGAAAAAGTGGAAAAGGCAGTCGCCGAACAGAAACTGACGCCGGTTTCGCAGCCGCAAGTGGACAAACTCGACTATGCGGACGGCCAGCCGGTGAAATTCCGCGCGGTGTTCGAAGTTCTGCCGGAATTTGAGCTGGGCGATTACAAGAATCTTGAAATCGAAATGCCGCCGATGAACGTCACAGACGAGGACGTCGAAAAAGCGCTCGGAGAAACGCGTGAACGCGCCGCGGCGTTTACGCCTGTCGAAGGGCGCGCGGTCGAGAACGGCGACTTCGTGCAATTGAAATTGATTGGCACTCCGGAAGGCGGCGGAGAACCGCTCCAAGCGGACAACGTCATGTGCCACGTTGGCGCGGAAGAAACGATGGAGCCGTTCAACGAAAACCTGCGCGGCGCGAAGATCGGCGACCACAAGGAATTTGCCGTGGAGTATCCGAAGGACTATCCAGACCCAAAGCTCGCCGGCAAGAAATTCAACTATGCAACCGACGTGCTTGGCATCAAGTCCAAGAAACTGCCTGAATTGAATGACGAGTTTGCGAAGGACGTGAGCGACGCAACCTCGCTGGACGAACTGAAGAAAAAAGTTCGTGAGAGCCTGGAACACGAGCGTGACCACCGCCAGAAGGACCTGCAACGCGAAAAAATTATCGCGGAGCTGATCAAGCTGAACGACTTCCCCGTTCCCGACTCACTGGTCGAACATCAGATGGACGCGCGCCTGGAACGCGTGGTGCGTTCTCTGGCGCAGCAAGGTGTCGATCCCCGCGCGGTGAATGTGGACTGGGTGACGCTGCGAAACCGCCAGGCGGAACGCGCGAAAGACGATGTGAAGGCCGAACTGATTGTGGACAAGATTGCCTCCACGGAAAACATCGACGCAACTGACGAAGAAATCGATCACGAGCTGGAACACGCCGCAAGTCATAGTAACGAATCGGTAGATGCGCTTCGCGCTCGTTTGACAAAGCAGGGAGCGCTGGATAGGATGAAAGCCAAGCTGCGGAGTGATAAAACTCTCGACTGGCTCGCGCAGAATGCCAAGATCCGGACCGCGGCCGCAGCTGCAGGAAAGTAATTAGAGATCCTGCAAGCGCGTTCAGGAACAATCAAACAACAATGAAAAACTACGACGATTCGATGTACCGCGCTACGACTCTCGTTCCGATGGTGGTGGAGCAGACAAGCCGGGGCGAGCGCGCCTACGACATTTATTCGAGACTTCTAAAAGAGCACATCATCTTTATTGGAACGCCCATTGACGACCACGTCGCCAACCTTGCGACGGCCCAGATGCTCTTTTTGCAGGCCGAAGATCCGGAAAAGGATATTCAGCTCTACATCAATTCGCCGGGCGGTTCGATCACCGCGGGATTTGCGATCTACGACACAATGCAGTTCGTCAAGCCGGACGTAGTGACGACTTGCGTCGGCCAGGCGGCTTCGATTGCGGCGGTCCTGCTCGTCGGCGGCGCGCCGAAGAAGCGCTTTGCGTTGCCGAACGCGCGGATTCTGATTCACCAGCCGTGGATGAGCGGACTCGGCGGTCAGGCAACGGACATTGATCTGCACGCAAAAGAGATTTTGCGGATGCGCACGACCATCAATCACATTATTGCCAAGCACAGCGGTCAATCCGTGGAAAGAATCGAGAAGGACGTCGAGCGCGATTACATCATGAATCCCGAACAGGCCAAGGAATACGGGATGATTGACGAGATTATCTACAAACATAAGTAAGAAGGCGCTTTCTGTGGATTTACAGAGCAAAGGTGCACGGGTTCGTGTTCCAAACAGTTAGTAGCGCTTCAGGTTTTGCAGTTTGGCACAGGGGAAGTTTCGGCCTAGAATGAACAAGTAGATCCGCCGCAATCCCAGCGGAGGCGAGGCCTTCACACCAGTGAAAAAATACAGCACAGACGAGCCGTTGCGCTGTTCCTTCTGCCATAAAACGCAGGAGCAGGTCGAAAAACTGATCAGCTCGCCGTCGGACTACCCGCGCGCGTATATCTGCAACGAGTGCGTGAGCGTTTGCCAGACGATTCTGGAAGACGAAAAGCGCGAGCAGGCGACTTCGCCAACAAAGCGGCTGCCGAAACCGCCCGAGATCAAGCAATTCCTCGATGCCTATGTGATTGGGCAGGACCGCACGAAAAAGAAATTGGCCGTCGCCGTCTACAATCACTACAAACGGATTATTTTGAACAAACAGCCGGGTGACGTGGACTTGAGCAAGTCCAACATTCTGCTGATTGGACCCACGGGAACGGGAAAAACGCTTTTGGCGCAGACTCTTTCGCGCATGCTGGATGTTCCCTTCGCTATCGTGGACGCCACGACGCTGACCGAAGCGGGCTACGTTGGCGAAGACGTGGAAAATATTATTTTGAAGCTTTTGCAGGCCGCTGACGGCGATGTGCAAAAAGCGCAGTCCGGCATCATCTATATCGATGAAATTGACAAGATCGCCAAGAAAGACGAGAACCCTTCGATTACGCGCGACGTGAGCGGCGAAGGCGTGCAGCAGGCGCTGCTGAAAATTCTGGAAGGCACCGTGGCCAACGTGCCGCCGCAGGGCGGACGAAAGCATCCGCATCAGGAATTTACCGCGGTGGATACCACAAACATCCTCTTTATATGCGGCGGAGCGTTTGTCGGCCTGGAAAAAATTATCGAGAAGCGCGTAGGCAAACGGTCCCTGGGCTTTCACACGGAAGCTGCTCCGAGCACGGCACAGCGCCGGAACACACAGCTTCTGGAACAGGTGCAGCCGACCGATTTGATTCGTTACGGTTTGATTCCCGAATTTGTGGGCCGTCTCCCGGTTGCGGGCGTGATGAGCGACCTTGACAAAGCCGCCCTCGTGAAAATTTTGACCGAGCCAAAAAACGCGCTGCTGAAGCAGTATCAGCGGCTGTTTGAATTCGAGAATGTGCGCTTGCGGTTCACGGACGATGCGATCGAGACTGTGGCGGAGTTGGCTCTTCAGCGCAAGGTCGGCGCGCGAGGCTTGCGAATGATTCTGGAAGACCTGATGCTGGAATTGATGTATCACCTGCCTATGCAGCAGCGCAAAGTGAAGGAATTTGTGGTGACGGCGGACATGGTGCGCGGTCACGAGATTAATTGGAGTTTGCTCGAAAAAGCGGGATAAAGGCGCGCAAACTTTTTGCGCAAATGGGACATCGCAGCAACGAGCACCAACGAGGGTTTGGCGGGAGTTCAGGGGCCTGAATGTTTAACCGTGAAAAGCAGGAAATGAAGCGCGTACCGATGATGCCGGTGCGGGACATGGTGATTTTCCCGCAGCAGATGACGCCGTTTATCGTGGGGCGCGAAGCGAGCGTGCGCGCGCTGGAAGAAGCTCTCGCGGGCGACAAGAAGATTTTTCTTTCGACTCAGCATGACGCTTCCGTGGACGACCCGAAGCCGGAAGAGATTTATGCCGTCGGAACGCTTGCCAACATCGTGCAGAGCGTAAAGCTGCCGGATGGAAACATCAAAGTTCTGGTGGAAGGTGTCGAGCGCGCGCGGGCGGTTTCCGTGGCGACCGAAGAAGGGTTTTTCCGGGCGACTGTGCGGCTGCTTGGCGCAAAGATCGACCCTTCGCCACAGGTGCAGCAGGTGGTCGAAAAGACGACCAACCTGTACGAGCAGTTCATCAAGCTTTCGCAGAGCCTGAATTACGACACGATGATTGCAGCAGCCCGCGTGGACGATCCGGCGCGGCTTTCGGACACGATTGCGGCGAATTTGCAGCTTCCCGTAGATGAAAAACAGGATTTGCTGGAAACAATCGACCCGCTCGAACGGCTGAACCGCATCGGCGACATTCTCGAAATCGAACTCGAGAAGTTAAACGTGGACCGCAACATCAATACGCGCGTGAAACGCCAGATGGAGCGGGCGCAAAAAGAGTATTACCTGAACGAAAAGCTGAAAGCGATCCAAAAAGAACTCGGACGCGGCGAAAAAAGCGAGCTGGACGAGCTGAAGAAAAAAATCGATGCGGCGGGAATGCCCAAAGACGTCCACGAGAAAGCCACGACAGAACTGAAGCGGCTTGAATTGATGCCTCCGATGTCCGCGGAATCCACGGTCAGCAGGAACTATCTGGATTGGCTGCTGGCTGTGCCCTGGAAGAAGCGTTCGAAAGAGATTCGCGACATCAAGGCCGCCGAAGATATTTTGAACAAGGAACACTACGGTCTCGAGAAAGTGAAAGACCGCATTCTGGAGTTCCTTGCCGTGCGGCAACTGGTAAAGAATCCGAAAGGCTCGATTCTCTGCTTCGTCGGGCCTCCAGGCGTTGGCAAAACCTCCCTTGCGATGTCCATTGGCCACGCGACCGGCAGAAAGTTTGTCCGCGTGTCGCTTGGCGGTGTGCGCGACGAAGCGGAAATTCGCGGACACCGGCGCACGTACATCGGCGCCCTTCCCGGCCAGATTATTCAGATGATGAAGAAGGCCGGCACGACCAATCCAATTTTTGTGCTGGACGAAGTGGACAAGATGTCCACGGACTTCCGCGGAGACCCGTCCGCGGCGCTGATGGAAGTGCTCGATCCGGAGTTGAATCACGCGTTCACGGATCATTATCTGGACGTGGAATACGATCTCTCGAAGGTGATGTTCGTCTGCACGGCGAACGTGCTGCACACCATTCCCCAGCCTTTGCAGGACCGCATGGAAATCCTGCGGCTTCCCGGATATACGGAAAAAGAGAAACTCGAAATTGCCAAGCGGTTCCTGGTAAAGCGTGCGCTGGAAGCGACAGGCTTGAAAGAAGAGAACCTGAGCTTTACGGATGAGGGCCTGCTGCACATCATCCGGCATTACACGCACGAAGCCGGCGTGCGAAATCTCGAACGCGAAATTCAGAATATCGCGCGAAAGATGGCGCGCAAAGTCGTTGCGGAAAAGGAAGCCAAAGCGGAAATTACCGCCGCCAACGTAAACGACTTCCTGGGAATCTTGAAGTACCGCGAATTCTGGCTGGAAAAGCACAACGAAATCGGTTTGACCACCGGCCTTGCGTGGACGGAAGTGGGCGGCTCGGTGCTGGTGACCGAAGCGGCGATCATGGAAGGCAAAGGCCGGCTCACCCCAACGGGCAAGCTCGGCGAAGTCATGCAGGAATCGGCGCAGGCTGCGCTCAGCTACATTCGTTCGAAGTCGGGACAACTGGGCTTGCCGAAAGATTTTTATCGCAACATTGATATTCACCTGCACGTGCCGGAAGGTGCCATTCCGAAAGACGGCCCATCCGCCGGTATCACGATCTGCACCTCCATCGTAAGCGCGCTGACGAAGAATCCAGTTCGGTGCGACGTGGCGATGACGGGAGAAATCACCCTGCGCGGCAAGGTTCTGCCCATCGGCGGCCTGAAAGAAAAGTTGCTGGCTGCCCACCGAATGGGCTTGCGTACAGTGGTGATTCCGAAGGACAATGAGAAGGACCTGGCGGACATCCCCCAGGAGATCCTCTCCAGTCTCACAGTTCATTTAGTAGAGACAATGGATGAAGTGCTGCAAGTTGCGCTGGAACGGCCGGTTGTTCCCGCAGAGCACGCCGAGGTTGCGCCCGTAGCAGAGCCGTTTGTGGCCGGCGCCGAGAAAGACGCGAGTTTGACCAACTAAAAGCAGCGAAGTGCAGGAGTGGTCTGTAATTTGGGGGACCGCTGCACGAAGTTTAAAGCACGTCGCTGAGTGCGGTTGGGCTTAGTTCAGTTTGCCCCTCCTGGCCGGTCCTTCCCTGGGCAGCCAGCGCGGTGCATCATCCCGTGCAATCCAAATCTGAACAATTCAAGAAAACAAAGTTAAGGACATATGCCGAAAGAAACAGCAGAAAATAATAATCAAATCAGTATCAGCCTGGCTGAACTCAAGGAAAAGAACATCACCGACCTGGCGAAAATCGCCAAGGAGCTGAATGTTCCCGGTGCGAGCGGCATGCGGAAGCAGGAGCTCATTTTCCAGATCCTGCGCGCGCAAACGGAAAAGAGCGGCCTGATTTTCTCGGAAGGAGTGCTCGAATGTTTGCCGGACGGTTTCGGCTTCCTGCGCGCTCCCGAATACAACTATTTGCCCGGACCCGACGATATCTACGTTTCGCCGTCGCAGATCCGCAAGTTCGATTTGCGCACTGGCGATACCGTTTCGGGACAGGTGCGGCCCCCTAAGGATGGGGAACGCTACTTTGCACTAATCAAAGTCGAAGCGGTCAATTTTGAAGACCCGGAAGTTGCGCGCAACAAGATTTTCTTCGACAACCTGACGCCGCTCTATCCGCAAGGCCGTTTGAAGATGGAAACGACCAAGGAAAACATGACAGGCCGCGTCCTGGACCTGCTTTGCCCCATCGGCAAAGGGCAGCGCGGATTGATCGTGGCCCCGCCGCGAACCGGCAAAACGATGATGCTGCAATCCATCGCCAATTCGATCACAACGAACCATCCGGAAGTGGCGCTCATCGTGCTCCTGATCGACGAGCGGCCGGAAGAAGTTACGGACATGCAGCGAACGGTGAAGGGCGAAGTCATCAGCTCGACGTTCGACGAAGCGCCGCAACGGCATATTCAAGTGGCGGAAATGGTTCTGGAAAAAGCGAAGCGGCTGGTGGAACACAAGCGCGATGTCGTCGTGCTGCTGGACTCGGTGACCCGTCTGGCGCGCGCCTACAACGCCGTAACGCCGCCCTCGGGCAAAGTGCTCTCGGGCGGTATCGATGCGAACGCATTGCAGAGGCCGCGCCGGTTCTTTGCGGCGGCACGCCACGTGGAAGAAGGCGGCTCCCTGACGATTATCGCAACGGCCCTCGTGGATACGGGCAGCCGCATGGACGACGTGATCTTCGAAGAATTCAAGGGCACCGGCAACATGGAAATCAACCTGGACCGCCGCCTTTCGGATAAGCGCGTGTTCCCTGCGATTGATATTCAGCGCTCAGGTACGCGTAAGGACGAATTGCTGCTGCCTGCCGATGAATTGAGCCGTGTGTGGGTCCTGCGCAAAGTGCTGAGTCCCCTTTCGACCGTGGAAGCCATGGAACTGCTCTTGAGCCGGCTGACCAAGTCGAAGTCCAACATGGAATTTCTGGCGTCGATGTCCGCGCCAACTTAATGGAAAAGAAGTAGCGGCGCCCCTTAACGGAACGCTCCCCTCTCGAGCCCCGAACCCCACGCCGGTCCGCGAATCCCGCGGAACGGAGGTGGACGCGTGTACGAACGGTTCATCGCAAGACAACCCATTCTGGATGCAAGGCTCAAGCTCTTTGGCTATGAGCTCCTGTTTCGCGCCAGAGAAGACAATCGCGCGGGAGCAGATCCAAAAGCAACTTCACAATTGATCGTTTCCAGCACAATGGTATTCGACTGGAATACATTGCTGGACGGAGTGTGCGCGCACATCAATTTTGGCGCGGAAGAGATTACGAATGGCGCCGGTCTGCTGCTGCCAAGCGCGAAGACTGTCGTGGATGTGCCTCCAACTCTCGAATTCACCGACGAAATAATTCAAGGGCTGAAGAATCTGCGAACGGCGGGATACCGCATCGCGCTGGACGGGTACGCGCGCGAATCGGCCGTGGAGCGAGTGCTTCGATACATGAATTTCGTGAAAGTGGACTTTACGGGAACAGCGGAAGCGGATCACGCGGCGATCAAGAAACTGGCGGCGGATTGGCAAATTAAGCTGATTGGGAAAAAACTGGAAACGTGGAAGGACTACGAGAAGGCGAAGTTGATGGGATGCGCGTATTTTCAGGGACATTTTTTCCTTGAGCCGCAACTCTTGAAGCGCAGGGAGATCTCGGGAAGCGCGGCGCATTGCATGCAGCTGCTGCAACTGGTTCATCAAAGGCCGATGGACCAGAGCAAGATTGAAGATGTGCTGAAGCAGGAGCCGGCACTTTTGTACAAGCTGCTTCGGTTTTTGAATTCTCCGGTGATGGCAAGGCCGGTCGAGGTGAAATCCGTGCACAGCGCGATTTCACTCCTGGGTGATGACGAATTCCGGCGATGGGCCTCGCTGGTCGCCGTGGTTGTTCCTGCGACAGACAAGCCAAATGAATTGATTCGAACGGCGTTGACCCGTGCGTTTTTCTGCGAGGCTCTGGCCAGGGCGAAAACGAGAAGAGCGACTACGTTCGAGTATTTCACGGTCGGCCTGTTTTCCGTGATGAGCGCGATTCTGGACCGGCCACTGGCGGATATCACCGCGGAACTGGCCGTAAGCGAAAAAGTGCGGGATGCGCTGGAAGGCAAGCGCAACGAGATGCGCTATGCGCTGGACGCGGCTGTGGCGTTCGAATCGGGCAAATGGGACGCCTTCGCAGCGGCGATGGAGGGACTGGAAATGGCGGAAGATGGCGCTCCGGAGCTGTTGAAAAATGCGGAATTGCTCGTGGCGGGGCTGCAGGTTTGACGGACAACGCATGCCGAATTGCCCGGAAATGAAAAGATAATGGGAGAGAAGTTCATAGCGCGCCAGCCGATTTTCGACGAGCACTTGCGCGTATTTGCGTATGAACTGTTGTTTCGCGGGAGCGGCGAAAACCGCTTCGAGCCCAATCCGCTGGCGTCCCGAAGCGTCATCGTTGACAGCACAATGGTCTTCAACCTGGAGCGGCTGGTGGGACCTGCGAAGGCTTTCGTGAACATGGACGAGCAAGCGTTGCTGACGGAAGCGCCAATGCTCCTGGACCCTCGCCGAGTCGTGCTGGAGGTGCTGGAAAGCGTGACTCCGAACGATGAAGTGATTGAAGCGTGCCGCGAATTGCAACGAAAGGGCTACGAGCTGGCTCTGGATGATTTTGTTGGCGGCGACAAGTGGCATCCGCTCATGCCGATGGTGAAATTCCTGAAAGTCGACTACCGCGGATGCGGGGAATTGGCACAAAGAGCGATTGCGGAACAATACCGGCCGAGAGGAATCGCGTTGCTCGCGGAAAAGGTGGAGACCGAAGCGGAAGTCGAACGAAGCCGGAGGCTCGGCTACAGCTACTTCCAGGGATTTTTCTTTTGCAAGCCGGCCATGATCGCGGATCAGGACATACCAGCGGAGAAGACGGTATGTATGCGATTGCTGAAAGAAGCTGCGGCACAAGAAATGAATGTGGAAACCGTCGAACGATTGCTGCGGCAAGATCCGTCGCTGACCTACAAATTGCTGCGGTATCTGAATTCCCCGCTGCTTGGCAGAACCGGCGAAATCCGCGATATTCCCCGGGCAGTGAGATTGCTCGGAGAGAAAGAGTTTCGAAGGTGGGTATCCCTGGTTGCGGTGGTTGCGCTGGCCTCGGGCAAGCCAATTGAGCTGGCACGCACCGCGGTCCTGCGCGGATATTTCTGCGAAGAGATGGCGGAGGCGAACGGGCGCGCCGCCGAGGGACCCGAGCTGTTCCTGATGGGGCTGCTGTCCGTTGCGGACGCTTTGCTCGACAGGCCTATGGAGCGCGTATTGGATGAACTGCCGTTATCGCCGGAAATTGCTGCGACGTTGCGCGGGGGCGAAAGCGAATTTCGCGGGGCGTATGACGTGATGGTGGCGTATGAACGGGGAACGTGGAATGCCGTGAGCAAGTCGGCCAAGCGGATGGGAATCGATGAATCCTTGTTGCCGGACTGTTACATGAGAGCGACGGAAAAGGCGGCAATTCTCGTGTGAAGTTGAAGCATGGAATGAAATGAAATAACGCGGCAGGCGTATTCGGGATTCATACCGAACCGCCTGCCGCGTTGATTTTTGCGCGGAACTCGCGCGACTTCAATCGAACGTAACCCGGGGCTTTCTCCGAGAGCTAGGCCACCCTTTTCGGTGAGCCATGCCGCTGGGATCGGAATCCCGGCGTTCCAAGAAGACCCGGAGAATTTTCAGCAACAGAAGAATCAAGTGAAACCACACTGGCTACTCTTCCTTTGCCTGCAGTGCGTCCGATTCGATCGCGGCGATGTAATCCACGATGCGATCGGACCAGCCGTCAATGTGCGTCCAGCCGTTGCCGTAGCTGAGCCCGTGCTGATAAGGCGCAACGTTCACGACATAGGCCTTCGGCGTCCACGCGGCTGCGATTCCGTCGTGAGACTGTTCGTCCGTGATCACGATCACGCGGTCGAGCTTTTCCCATCCGCGCTTCTCTCGAAGCTCGATAAGCGCACGCTTCAGGTACGTCGAAGAGTGCGGCTGCGAACCGGTGATGGCGTCACGCAGGGCGAATCCACGGCGCGCGGGCAGCGTCACGCAATTTTCCGAAAAAGTGGCGATTTCAAATTCATCCGCCACTTCGCGGAGAAGGATGGCGAGTCCCGCGGCTGCGTCGATGCGCGTGGTCTCGCTCTTGCGAGCAAGAGCCGCGTCCATCGATCCGGAAACGTCAATGAGCAGTCCCGTCGAGCCGGGAAGTTTCTCGAAACCGGCAATGCCCTTGAGCATGGCCTTCTCGATGGCTTCCTCGAGCTTGGGCGCATAGCGCGCCGCCGTCACAAAACGGAACGGAAGCGCGCGGGCAATTCCCTTTTCAAGGCGCGAGGCGATGAGCTTCGGCTCCACGCCCGATGCAAGCATCAGGCGGAGATTGCGAAGCACAGCCATTCCGCCAAGCTTTCCTTCGCTGAGCAGGCGCTCCCAGGTCTCGCGCTTGTCCTTCCCTGCGGACAGAGCAACCTCCCAGGTATCGGGAGATTCGAGCGTGTTCTCTGCGAGACGCTTCCAAAGAGCGGCCTGTTCGGCGTTGATGGGCTTGGCGTGGCTGAGAAAGAGCACGTCGCGAAGCTTTACGATTCCGTCGCGGTTATACTTCGCGAGCTGGTAGGCGTCAAACTTCGTGAACGCCTGCGCGAGCCCGCGCTTTACCCCGGCGGAAAGCGGCTGCTTGCGGGGAGTCCAGTAGAGCGCAACGAACTCGGAGAGTTCGTCGGCGCGCTGGATGACGGCCCCGAGCGTTTCGGCTACAAGGCGTCCCGCACCTTTGCGGCGGGCGAGCTCGCGGACAAGGAAGAGCGGCGCGTGGCGCAGCTGCATCTTGTCGCGTGCTTCGCGCGCGAGTGCGGCCACGTCCTCGGACTTGTTCTTCGTCACGAGATCGGCGATGCGCTCCGCGATCTTGCTTCCCTTCTCATAGAAGGTGTCTTCCCAGAGCAGGCAGGTCATCACCGTTCGCCGAAGTTCCAGCCGCGGATTGACCCTCTGCGCTACCGCTCCTTCATGAGTTGTTGCGCGAATTCCGCTCGGGAACAGGCGCTTCCATACATTGAGTTTTGCCATCGTGCTACTCCTCCTTCCTCCGAGCGCTCTGCGCTCCGGAATCCATGCCGGAGCGCAAAGCTCCGGTAGTTAGTCGAGAAACGCCAAATAGCGCATGGCCATTGATCGGTTCTCGGTATTCATCAAAACGCGGTGCCATCCATCCAGAACGATGGTTTTGTGGTCCGGGTGCCAGACTTCGCCCCGGACATAGGCCGCCGCGTCGCGTTGCATCATGCGAAAGTTGCCGCGTTTCCGTTCCTGTTCTGGCAGCGTGTTGAATTGCTTCGCTGTCAACCCAGTGGGATACGCCGCTGAGACATACACAGTCTCGCCGCCGCCCCGGTAGCATTCTTCCGCGATGTGCGGTTTCCCGCCGTTGCCACGGCTGAGAAACTCGTTTCGCAGAACGTGCATTGAGTTTGCGACTACTTCAGGCGCGGGGAGAAAAAACCATTCTCCCTGCCGGATGTAGGCCGCATTGCGTCTCCGGAAACTTTCTTTCCGGTTCAGCCCAAGCGACGACTCACGCACTCTCACTTCCTCTGGCTTTAAAGCGATCTTTGCTCCCGCAACGGGCTGACCGGTTCGCTTTCAGGAATCGCCGCTACAAACCAATGCCGCTCATCGTGGCCGCACAAGAACTTTTGTTTCGCCAGAAGTTGTCCCTGCTCGCCGAATTGACGGCTGAGCAAGAGCAAATGCTTTTCCCGAGGTTCAAGATGCTGAACCAGAATCTCCTGCGGCTTGCCAAGAGCGGTCCGAATCTCGAAGAACTCTCCGAGCTTGTCGCGACGGATGTCGAGCACAATACTCGGCTGTTCCACGCTGGAATTTCTAAAACTCCAGCGTTGTACCACCGGCACGCCGTCAAGAAATTTGACTCGCGCACCAATTCGGGAAAAGTGACGTACTAGATCACTGCCCACTGCTTTTTCCTTTCTAAGGCCGCAAGAGCGGCCGGAATGTGTTAAGGCTCCAACCTCAATCGAGGAGCCGCGAAATTGCTTTCTACCCACGAAGTGCAAAACTTCTTGTGCTCGTTCATGCTGCTCCTTTCCTACCTGCAAATTTGCTGGACGGGAACAAACGGCCAGGGAACGTAGGCGCTCTACCCACTGAGCTATTGGCCCTTTTCAGGAACCAAGTGAGAATCGAACTCACGTCCTCCCGCTCCTGAGGCGAAGTAACCCTGTCCTACACCACGTCCAACTCCTTACTCGGCACACATCTCTGCCGGGGAAACTCTTGCGAGGCAGGTGACTTCATCGCCGGCCGCCCCAGCGCGAGCCGCCATCCAGTTGCGATTCGCGCCGGACAAATTCGATCCGGGAGGAAAATCGAATCGAGCAGCGGAGCAACAGCCCCGCGTCGTTTCACAGACGAAGTAACTCGGCTCTGCACCATCCCGGAATATTTCTCCAGCGGGAACGAACGGTTCGCGTAAGAGTGCTTTGAGCTATCGCCTTTGCAGAAAAATCGCCGGTCTAAAGACCGGCCACTACAAAGGCGAGCGAGAATCGAACTCGCATGCCTCCCGGCTTTTCACCGGTTCGCTCTCCCGAAGTAACGCGCGCCTGTACCACGCTGGAACTTTTTTGTGGCGGGAATCGGCGGCACAAGTAATTTTTTGACCCGATGCTCTGTCCAATAAGCTACGGCGGGTTTCGCCGGCAGGAATCGAACCTGCTGCCTTCGGGTTCCGATGTAACTCATGCCTTCACCACGCCACAAATTTGTATTCTTGCCTCCTCGAGAGTGCCGGGCTGAAACCACGGCTCTACATTTCGGAATAGACCGCCTGCGCACACCCGTAGTACTACTCCGTAATCTCGACTTCTTTTCGCCAATGGCTGCCGCAAGAAAATTCCGGGAGGAACTAGCGTTCACGGCTCTCGGGGCTCCCGCCCCGAGCCCTCACGGGTCAAGTGGAAGAAGTATCCGTGAACTACGCCATCCCGGGATGAAATCCCGCGACAGAACACGTTGAAAAGAAACGATTTATACGGAGTTTCTTACGATCGCGTGAGCCAGCAAAGTGCGCGACCGACTGGTCCGTGTACCGCTTCGGTTGTCTTATTGTCGTCGCTCTGCATCTTTGCCTTTCACGCTCAGTGAGGATCCCGCAAAACGGAAAACAACTGAGGTAACGCCAAAGTAAATGGAAACGAAAAAACTGTCAAGCACAATTTTTCGGTGAGTGGAAGAATTTTTCTGATACTGGCCAACTGCTTGAAAACTCAGCGTTTTGCATCCGGCATTTTTGGGCGCGTCTCGCTCGAAAAGCGGCAGTCCGGCTGCCGCAATCCACAAGTCACTTCTTCTCTTCGGCGATCCAGGATTTGATGTTGGATTCGAGAATGTTGAGCGGGATAGCGCCGTTTTCGAGTACAGCGTCGTGGAATTTGCGTTTATTGAATTTAGGGCCGAGTTCCTTTTCGGCAAGTGTGCGAAGTTCACGGATTTTGAGCTGGCCGATTTTGTAAGCGAGCGCCTGCCCGGGCCAGACGATATAGCGATCCACTTCGACAATGATGTCCTGGTCGGTCTTTCCCGTGTTGTCCTTGAAGAACTGAATGGCCTGATCGCGCGACCAACCCATCGTATGCATTCCGGTGTCCACCACAAGGCGGACGGCGCGCCACATGTCATACGTAAGCTGGCCAAACTTGGAGTACGGATCTTTGTAAAGGCCGAGGTCTTCTCCGAGGCTTTCCGAGTACAGCCCCCAGCCTTCGACGAAAGCGGAATAGCCGATGTGGCGGCGAAATTCCGGAACGTCCTCAAGTTCCTGCCCGAGAGAAATCTGCAAGTGATGGCCGGGCACCGACTCATGCAGCGAGAGCGCTTCCATTTCCCACTTTGGACGCGCTTTCAAGTTGTACGTATTCACAAAATAGTAGCCGGGGCGGCCAGCGGCGGGCGCTCCAGGCTGGTAGTAAGCGGTGGTCTGCGACGGCGCCTTGAAATCGGGAATCGGAATGACGCCATATTGATTGCGCGGAAGTTTTCCAAATTCCTTGACGAGTTCCGGATCGACGGACTTGGCGATGATTTTGTACCCGTTGACCAGGTCTTCTTTCTTGTCGTAATAAAAACGCGGATCATTGCGAAGAAATTCCGTGAAATCGTGGAAGCTGCCCTGGAAACCGATGGAAGCAATGAGTTTTTCCATTTCGGCGCGGATACGCTTCACTTCGGCAAGCCCGATTTCGTGGATTTGCTGCGGTGTCAGATTAGTCGTGGTGTGCCAGCGAACGTGATAAGCGTACGCCGCAGCGCCGTTTGGAATGTCTGTCCCAGCGATGGAACCGCGACACGCGGGCAGATAGGTTTTTTCTATGAAATCGTGAAGGCGATGAATGGCGGGAACAAGCGCGGAAGAATAGATTGCCACGGCACGTTGCGTTAGCCGTTTGCGATCTGCTTCCGCAATCGATACCGGAAAATCGGTAAATGCATCGAGCAGCGGACTCTTGAGTGGATCTTCTGGCGCGAGATCCGCGATCTGCTGCGGAACGTCCCGCAAGGTGATCTTCGGTTGCGTGTAGCCGCGCTTCAAGCCTTCCTCAAGGAGCGCTATTTCTTGATCAAAAGCCTTCGGCAGAGCAGCAAGCCGCGCGAGAATGTCTTCGTAGTCGACAACAGTCGCGTGCGGTGCGCTGGCCAGCGTTTCGGGAGCCCCCTGCTGGATGCCTTCGCGCTGGTTGATGCGGAGAAAATTGTTTCCGGGAATCACGTTGCGGAACGGCATGGGATCATCGCCGAATTGCAGCCCCTCTTCGGCGGTTTGCAAGATGTCGAGGTACAGGTCGTAATTCAACTGTTCGGATTTGGCGAGAGCATCCCGATCGAACTTCTTCAGTGTGACGAGACTTTCTCTCAGGTGCTTCTGGCGCGCTGCAATTCCTTCCGTCGAATCATCGGCCCATTTGCGGTTCTGGCCCGGGTAGCCCACACCGGTCGCGAACTCCGGATACTCTTCCATCCAGCGTTTCCAATCGGCGTCGAGATAGGCGCGGAAGTTTTTCTTCGCTTCGAGCTGGGAAGGCGCCGATTGCGCGAACGTTGTTGGTAGAGCCACGAAGACCCCTCCTGCAGCTGCGAGCAGCAAAGCCAGGATTTTGCGCATTACACTTCCCTCCCTGCGGCTTTTGCCAATTCCTTCTCCCGTTCGCGAGTGAGCATGACGATGAGCCGTGCTGTTTCCTCGATGTCCATTGCGGTGTTGTCCACGAGAACGGCGTCCTTGGCTCGAATGAGCGGCGAAACTTTGCGTTCGCGGTCGCGCTTGTCGCGCTCGTGAACTTCGTCGAGAACCTGCGCGAGCGTGAAGTGCTCGCCTTTCTCTTCGTGTTCTTTCCAGCGGCGTTCCGCGCGGACTTCCGGCGAGGCTTCAAGGAAGATTTTCAGCTCGGCGTTGGGAAAAACAACTGTGCCGATGTCACGGCCTTCCATGACCACTCCGCCGCCAGCGCCGGCTTTTCGCTGCTCGCCAACGAGGAGCTCGCGGACTTTTGCGATGGTGGCGATTTGCGATGCAGCCTGGGCGACTTCGGGAGTACGAATGGCTTGCGTAACGTCGATGCCATCGAGCAAGACCTGATTTTTCACGCCCTCAGCGACGAGATTGGGCGGCGTGGGTTTGAGTTCGATGTGCGTATCGGCCGCGAGCGCTTCGAGTTCGGAATGTGAAGAGAGCGCGAGGCCATTATTTTGCAGGGCTTTGAGTGCGAGCGCGCGATACATGGCGCCGCTATCGAGATAGAGATAGCCGAGAATTTGCGCGATGCGCTGGGCGACGCTGCTTTTGCCGGAGCCAGCGGGACCGTCAATGGCGATAGTGAGTTTTGGCACGAGCCTGAAATTGTATTTCAGAAACCCATGATGTTGTAGCCGCAATCTACGTAAATCGTTTCGCCGGTGATGCCGGAGCCGCCGGAGGAAAGAAGGAACGCCGCGGTGGCGCCGACTTCGCCTGCCTCGACGTTGCGGCGAAGCGGAGCGCGCTCCGCGTGGCCCTTGAGCATATCGCCAAGGCCGGAGATACCGCGTGCGGCGAGCGTCTTGAGCGGACCGGCGGAAATCGCGTTGACGCGAATATTCTTCGGGCCAAGATCGCTGGCAAGGTAGCGGACTGTGGCTTCGAGCGCGGCTTTTGCGACGCCCATGACGTTATATTTGGGAACGACTTTTTCCGCGCCGAAGTAGCTGAGGGTGATAACGCCTCCGCCTTCGGTCATCAGAGGAGCCGCGGCGCGCGTGGCGGCGACGAGCGAGTAGACGCTGATGTCGTGCGCGATGCGAAAGCCTTCGCGCGACGTGTTGACGAATTCGCCTTTGAGATCGTCGGCGAGAGCGTAGGCGACGCTATGGACAAGGCCTTGCAACGTGCCGTAACGCGATTTCAGTTGATCGAACAGCGCGGCAATTTGCGCGTCGCTGGCTACGTCGCACATGAACCCCACGGAGCCGGGGAGCTCGGTGATGAGGTCCCTGGCTTCCTGCTCGAGGCGCTCGTTTTGATAGGTGATGGCGAGCTGCCAGCCGTCGGCGTGGAGTTTTTGCGCGATGGCCCAAGCGATACTGCGCTTATTGGCTAGGCCGAAGATTACCGCGGTTTTTTGTACGTCACTCATGCGTCGTATCTCCCTGATTCAGCGCAGCGATTCTCTTTGCATTCACAAGCCTGCGCAAGTGTTTAGGTTGAGGTCCTTCGTCTCAGTGCAAGAGCACCGGAACTCAGGATGACAAGCAAGAATCAAAACAACACCCAGCTAAATTCGATGAAAAGCGCGTTCGATTTCCTTTACGGAATACCGCAAAACGACTGGGCGGCCGTGCGGGCAGCTCATGGGGCAGTCGGTTTTTGCGAGCGCATCCAGCAGCCATTCCATTTTCGTATTGTCCAGCGGCATGTTGATTTTGATCGCCGCGTGGCAGGCGGTGGATGCGGCGATTTTTGCTTGAAGCGTTTCGATGGAGATGGCGGCGTTTTCGCGGTCGAGGCCGTCGAGAATTTCAGTTAGAAGTTTTTCCGCGTCGGTGGTTTGCACTCCGGCAGGGACGGATTGGATGGCGACGCTGCGCGGGCCCATGGGCTCGACTTCAAAACCGTTGGCGGACATCTCTTCCGCGATTTTCTCGAAGATGACGAGCTGGCGCGGAGAAAGTTCGAGAATGAGCGGCATGAGCATGCGCTGCGATTCGACTTTTCCGGCGCGGCGCGCGGCGAGGTGCTGCTCGAAGAGGACGCGTTCATGGGCGACGTGCTGATCGACGATCCAAAGACCTTCGCCATTGACGGCAACAATGAAACTCGAACTGACCTGGCCGAGCGGTTTTAAATCGCGGATTTGGTCGGGGTGAGGAAGAGTCGCGGGCGCGGAAGATCCGTTTGCCGGAAAATTTGCGGCCCAGTTGGTGGAAGGCTCTGCAGGCGCAGGAATCACGGCTGATTCCGCAGCGAGCGCAGGAAGTTGGCCAAAGCCTCCGGAAGATCCGAACGCAAAGCGCTGCGCGACTGGTTGCAGCGACGCATTGGAAAGATCAAAGCCGCCGCCATCGGAACCTGCGCCGGTGTAATTTGAACCGGCGCCAATTTCTTCCATTGTGGGAATCTGCGCGTGAGGAATTCCTGACTCTATTGGCGCAGGTGCGATTCCGCCAGACAAAGAATTGCCGTTTGCAAATCCAGTCGAAGAAGTCTGCGACGCGCCAAAACTGGCTGCAGGCGCAACTCCTGCGGCGGCGGCGAAACTGGCAACGGAACGCGCGGCCATGAGCGCCTGGCGAATCGTGTCGCGCGTGAAATCGTGGACGAATTGCGAGCGGCGGAAGCGGACTTCGATTTTTTTCGGATGCACGTTGACGTCGACTTCGTCGTACGGCATCTCGAGGAAGAGCAGTGTGGCCGGTGAGATCGCGTGAGGATGAATGTTGCGATACGCCTCGTGAATGGCGTGGAGAATGAGTTTGTCGCGGACGAGGCGCTTGTTGACGAAGATGTAGATGCCGCTGGAATTGGTGCGCTGGACTTCGGGGCGCGACGTGAAACCGCTGATGGTGAGTGTGGCCTTTTCCTCTTCGGGTTCGAGGGCGGGTTCGGTGATTGCGGCGCGGAATGGAGCGGAAGCTGGCGGGATTTCGACGAGTTCGTCGAGCGCCTGGCGGCCAAAGAGTTGGTAGACGCGGTCGGCGAGTTTTTCCGCGGTCGGGCAATCGATGATGGATTGCGTGGGCGTGGTGAGGACGAACTGCTTGTCGGGATTGGCGAGAGCGTAGTGCGTTACGAGGGAGGCGATGTGGCCGAGTTCGGTG
>JAFDVY010000080.1 GCA_018268785.1 Acidobacteriota bacterium
CGTCCCAGGCGCGAACGGCGGCGTTGCTCCACCAGTAGAAACGCTGCCGGACATCGCTGCGATTGCTCAATCGAACGCGCTGTTCCAGGATAGTGGAGCCGCGACGCAAAATGAGTTCGACGCTCCATTCCATACCGTAAACGCGATCGATATTGCCGACAGTTACAGACGCGCTTCCGTCGTCGTGTTTTGCGTAAGAAAAATCGACGGGCGACATGGACATCCAGTTGTGGGAAACCGGAAAATTGAATTCGATTCCGAACGCCGCCCACGCGCCGCGATAACCGATACGCGCTTTTTTTATCGACGGATTGGCGTAGAACATGGGCTGCCCGCTGATTTTATCGATGCAGGTGTAAACGTGCCCTCCAATATCGGGCAGAATTGAGCACTTCAAATATTCGTTTTCCAAATAAATGGCGCGCAATTCGTGTTCGCGGCGCTCTCCTGTGATTTCATTGCGCAAGGTATAGGGGTAATTGAACCGCGTGGTGGCGAGTTGATCGAAAGGCGGATTGGGATCGGGAGCGCCCTCTTCGTAGACAGGGAGTTTCAGCACGCCTTCCCAAACGCGAACCTGCGAGCGGGCGGGAAGGGCTGCAAGGAGAAAGCAGAGGAGAGACAACAACCATTTGCTGCGTACTGCGAATTTATTCGCTGATTTCATTGTCCTGGTCGCAAAGGCTTCCGATTATTTGCCAGGCTGCAATTCGGGAGTAGCGATGTCCACTGGGCGATTTTCTCCATCCACCGAACCGTGCCACACGCCCCCGCCAAACGTGGTGATGTAAATCGATTTCGGATTTTCCGGATCGGGGATCACGCGGTGACCCCATTTGAAATTAAAACCCGGGATTCTCGTCCAATGTTCGCCGCGATCGGAAGAAATCCATGCCGAAGACTCGAACCCTGCGGCATATAGGATGTTTGCGTCGCGCGGATCGATGGTGACGTCATAGATATGCTGATCGCGGTTCAATACTTGCTTCCAGCTTTTTCCCGCATCGTCGGACAGAAAAATTCCGCCGCCTTCGCCGCGCTGCCCTTTGTCGCGGGCCCAGGTTGCCAAATAGATCCGCTTCTCATCTTCAGGATCAATCGCCAAACCGTTCGGCGCGTTTGCCCCTTCTGGCATGGTCACAGGCGTCCAATGCTCGGCGCCATCAACGGAACGATAGATGGCTCCGTCCTTCTCCGTTCCGATGCTGCCATCTTCCGAACGGCGAGAAATCAGCAGATAGAGCGTGCCTTTGGTGCCGCGGGAAATTCTCCACGCGAAGGGTTCTTTTTGCGTAATGCCGTTATTTTTGAGCGTCCAGCTTTTCCCGCCGTCGGTGCTTTTGTAAACGCCGCGGCCGAATGCGGTCACATAAAGCGTGCGTGAGTTCACGGGGCTCGCCGGGTCAAGGAGGATGTGCGTTGCAGCCGATTGTTCCATTCCTTCGTTCGATTTCGTCCAGGTCTTGCCGCCATCCACGCTGATGCAAACTCCGCCGCGATATTTTGCGACGCTGCTGTGGCGCCACATTTTGGGGCGCGGCAAATCGTGCGTCCAACTGTTCACGCTCCACGCGCGGCCGCGAACGGCAGGATCGAAAACGATCCAGTAGGTGGTGTTCCTCCAATCGCGCGGAACGCCATCCGTGGAGCTGGTCCAGGATTTTCCGCCGTCTTCGCTGCGAAACAATCCGATGTCCGTGGTTGAAATGAATTGGCGGTTGGGATTAAACGGATCGAAGTGGTAGCCGTAGGACGTGGTTACATCGAGCCCCGTGCTGATCCAGCCGCCATCTTTGGATTTTTGCGAATAGACGGCGTCCCACGTTGCGCCGCCGTCTACGGTTTTCATCGTTCTGCCGAGGTCGGTTGCATACACCAGATTCGGATTCTGATTCGCCACAGAGAGCGTCAACGGATTCTCGCCCCAGTCCGAGCCGAACTTTTCCGTGATCCAGGCGTCATGAATGTTTGCGCCTGGCTTGCCCGCCGGGTTGATGTCCTCTTTCCAGACGGGAGTCCAGTTGTGCCCGGAATCGCTTGTCTTGGCCACGCCCATATACTTCAAACCGCCGTCTTCAAGATCCCGATAGGAGACATATGCGGTTTGCGGATGGAGCAGGCTGGTGGCAATGGCGCGCAGCTTTATGTCCCCTTTGCCAAATTGTACTTTGCGCCAGTTCGCACCCAAGTCATCCGAGGCGAATGCAGACTCATCCGAAGAGACTGTGTAGAAGACAGGAACACCTTGCTCCGTAAAGCCGACAGAAATGTCGGTAATCTTTTTTCCTGCTGGTGCAGGAATGTTTTTCAAGCCCGAGGAACTCCAAACTTCGATGAAGTCGGAGCCGACGATGACCACACTCCTGTGCTCTTCTGAAGATGCCCGATTGACGAAAACCTTCATCGCGAAACCGGAAAGATCCGTCAGCTTCGTCCAATTCTCCCCGTCATCGTGGGAAGTGAAAAGGCCGAACGCCCCCTTGGCACGATCGCCTGCCGCGGCATAGAAAATTTTAGAATTGCCTGGATCAATCGCCATCGCGGAGATATTGCCGACCGGATTCGGATCCGCGATCAAGTCTTCATCGGAATGGTCGGAGCTCATCTTCACGCCCTGCACAGTGGCAGGTTTTGGGTAAATTAACTTCCAGGTGTCACCATTATCCGAACTGCGCCAAAGCCCGGTTGACTTCACGTAAATTACGTTCTTTTCAGAAGGATCAAAGACGAAAAACTCCGCTACGCCGCGCAGATTGAACATGCGCCAGGACTTTCCGCCATCGTGCGTGATGTAAGCACCGGTCATGTCGCAAGCAACAAGGACAGTGTTGGGATCATGGGGGCTTACCTGCGGACGGAACATAGCGCCGCCCCCGCCTGGGCCGACAATCTTGAAGTCACCAGGGCGCTGCGCAAATGCCGCCGTTGCGAAGATGGCTGCCAGCAAGAGTCTGAGAAGGAACCGGATCATGGGTGAGTGACCGCCTGGTTTGGTAAGGACGGAACGTTTTTGTCAGAGATGTGCGGGCGTGTCAACCATTATTTCTGTCATTGCAGAAATATTTCTGCGTAAAGCTGGTTATTTTCCCGCAGGCTGGGCCGCCAAACCTCGGCTCGTCACATCGATAGTTTTAAGATTCGAGCGGCGTTTTCGTAATAGACCTTTTTGAGGATGCTGTCTGGCAGGCCGATTCCGTAAATTCTCCAGCGACCTTGCGGAGGCACAGGCGCCGGAGCGTAGTCGAAGTATTCGTCCTCCGTTTCCAGGAAGCGGTAGTAGATCTCGTAGAGTTCATCTACGAAAACCTGCTGCGGCGTATCCGTTCCGTTGGGGACGGCGTCCGTGCCAAACAGAATCCGGTCCTGGTATTTTTCGAAAAACTTGCGCGACATGCGAGGCTGCCGGCCCAGTTCTCCGACACGCGCTGCGATTTCGACGGCCATGTTCGGAAAGCGGTCCATACACTCGCTAACGTAAGGCAGGTTTTCGGCGTTGTTTCCCACGTGCAGGACAATGAATTGCGTTTTGGGATGTTTTGCAAGAACTCTGTTGCGCGCTTCGAGGAGTTCCTTGTTGCTGGGAAAGTCTTTGCCGTGGAAAGACCAATCGGGATGGTTGTTCAGCTCTTCAAAGCGTTCATTGGTGTTGTCTGTAGGCAAAAAGAAAGCTTCGGGGTCGGAAACATGAATTGCGACTGGCATATCCAAAGAGCCGCAGGCATCCCACATCGGGTCAAAGCGGGGGTCATCGATTTTGACCAGGCGCCCTTCGGAAATGTTTTCCCGCAGATAGAGTCCAAGCGTTTTGAGAATTTTAACGCCGCGAGCGCCGGCGCGATGCGCGCGCGCAATCTCATCCGCCTGGAATTTCGGATAGGCCGGCTGGTTGGAGTGATCCCAAGCCGGCTCGGTAAACGTCAGAAACCGGTCAGGGTGCGGTTGCTGAAATCTCTGAATCGTTTCTTCCAGCCCTTTGCCGGAGCCGCCAGTCAAATTCACCATGATGCGGAGATTTTTCCGGTCCATGACGGGGAGCAGCGTTTCGGGCGTCGCCAGAAACTCCATTTTTTCGCCGATGCCCACTCCGTTCACGGATTTGGCTCGAATCGAAAGATGTGTATGAATGTCAATCACGGGGTATCGTGAACGGGCAACTTTGGTCTCCGGCACGTGCAACATGCTCTTGGGACGGAAATCGGCAAGATCCAATTTCATCTTGCCGGCGCCTTCGGGCGATTTTAGCTGCGCGCTGGACGCAGGAGACGGCAATGCTCCGGCAATTGCGGCCGCGCCGACACTCTCCAGCCAACGCCTGCGATTGAGTTTGCTCACATGATCCTCCTGATTTTCCTGTTTACCGGGATGCCCAAAATCTTCAAAATCCCAGCAGGTTACTTTTAATTTCTTTCTATATCGTTTACTTTCGGTTGCCAGAGTGGCATAAATTGTTTGGCAATTCAAACAGAGCACAATCTACGACTCATTTCCCGGAGAATTGCGGTGCAGACGAATCCGATGAACATTCCTCGAATCAGCTCAATCTTTCTGGCAGTTCTCGCGAGTGCCGGACTCTACGCTACCACGACGGGGCACGGCCGCTCCGCTTTGGCGCAGGGCGAAGACCAGTATTTGAGCCACATGGAAATTTCCGCGAAACGTTCGGGCGCTGATTTTGTTCCCGACGGGAATCTCTCAAGACAAATCTGGAAGAACGCGGAATGGACCGAATTTGATCATGACACGGCGGGGAAAATCGAACATCCGAAGCTGAGAACGCGTGTGGCCGCAGCCTGGACAGACCGTTACCTCTACTTCGCGTTTTCAGTTCGCTACGATTCGCTGAACACATACAAAGGCGAGGACATTGCTAAAGAGCGATGGGAATTGTGGAACCGCGATGTCGTGGAGGTCTTCCTGAACCCGGAGCCCCACCGCATGACGCACTACTACGAATTTGAGGTCGCGCCGAACAACCAATGGATCGACCTGGAGATCGAGAAAAAGAAAACGCCGTTTAACGATGCTTCGTGGAATTCAGGATTTGAGCATGCAACACGGATCAACGAGAAGCGCCGCGTGTGGGTGACGGAAATGCGAATTCCGCTCTCGGCTTTGGGCATCCAGGAAATTCACAAAGGAGACCTTTGGCGCGTGAATTTCTTCCGTGCAGCCGGCGCCGGAGGAGACGATCAGCGCGTTTTTCTCGCCTGGAGCCCGATTCCGCAAGGCGGGACTTTTCATGTGCCGAACCGATTCGGAATTTTGCGATTCGTGAAGTAGTTTCGCAGAACTAATTCTTCAGCTCACTGTACGCGCCACCGGGCACGAGAAACCAAATGGGCCAGGCTTCCTGTTTTCTCTCTACGAGTTCCGACCATTTCAAGATCGCAGAACTGGAGCCGCGCACAGCTTTCACGTCCGGCATAACTTCTGAAACCGCCGCCGCAATCGCAAAAGCATCACCTGGCGCGGCAACGTCCGTTACTCTCACTTTGAGATTCTCCTCAACGAAACGTTTCGCGATTTTCGCGTCGTCTATCATTTGATAGAAATACGGCCGGCCGGACAGAAGTGAGTTATAGACGTGATTCGCAAGCACACCCGAAATCGGATTCCTATAGGCGTGCTCAAAATCCAGTTGCCCAAGCAACGGATCATCGGGAGAGACCGCGGTGTACGGCATCCGCGTTTCGCCGAGGCCGCGAAAATCGAAGGTGACAACGTCGTGGCCGGAGCGGAGAAGAGTTTCGATTTGCGGCCAGTCCGAAGGGTCCGCTTTGCCCGTTTCCTTAAACCACAGCGCGACTTCGCTTTGTGCCGACGACGATTTGTGAATGTACAGCAGAGGCATGGCCAACAGGCGGCTGTGGCGCAGCAGGTATTTATCGATCTGGAAGTCGCCGAGCGTGGCGCCGCCTTCGCGCGACCAAACGATCTGATTTTCTGCGGGAGGAGCGCCTTTGAATTCACTTACTGCCCATTTTTCCACACCGGGAGCGCCGAACTTCTTGTACCGTGAGGCAAGGCCCTCTTGTGGAGACTTCCTGCTAGCTTCGTAATACTCGCGGATTACCTCCATCAAGGAACGCGCATTGCTTTCATCGAGCATCACTTGTCCCGAGGGCGTGCAAAGTAAATCCTTATCGGGCAATTCTTTTGCCGCAAACAATCCGCGACGCAGCGACATTCCGTTGAAGCGATCGAGAAAATCGAGCGCCGCTTCCTGATTTTCGTCTGAATATTGATGCCCGTGGTAGCCTTCCGCCATGGCGACGCGGTCCGCGCGCTGAAATCGCTCGTAGACTCTTTGCGTTTCCCGGAACGTTTTGCGCGCGCCCTCGATCGGAAAAAAATCCTGGACGGCGGAGGCGACCATCACTGGCCTTGGATACATCAGAAGCAACAATCCAGTGTGGCCAAGATTGTTCGAGAGGAGACCAAACAAATCCTGTTCTGGGTCGCTGTCCGGATCGACAAAAATACGATTGGCCATGCGCATGGGCATGGAAGTGATGTAGCAGGAAGGGACGATTGCTTTTATGCGCGGATCAAGCGCTGCGATCAGTGTCGTTTGCGTGCCGCCGCCACTCGTGCCGGTGATGCTGATTCGTTCGGGGTCCACATCGGAACGTGTAAGCAAATAGTCGATGGCCCTCATTCCATCCCAGATTTCCCAGCGAGCAAGATTTGCCCCAGCGAGATACGCAAGATTCCCCATGACCGCATGTTCCGCACAGACCAGGTTGTAACGGCTCTTGCCGGATTTGGCATCCCAAAATTGGCTGCGCTCGCCCTGACCAACGGGATCCCATGCAATCACGACATATCCGCGTTTGGCGAGCCTTTGGCTCAAGACCTGATAGTGAATTTTTCCGTTCGTCGCGTGCCCGGCGGGAACCAGCACCGCAGGATGCTCGCGCGAATGATCGTCAGGTGCGTAAACCAGCGCGGTGACGTAGATTCCCGGGAGGCTTTCGTAGATCAGCTTTTCAATGGAAAAGCCGTCCATCTGAATTTTTCCGGTGATTCGTGCGTGAAGATCCGATTTGCGGTCAGGCAAACCGCCAATCATCTCCAGCAGGCTTTGGCGCATCTGATTCTGTAGCCGAAACAAATCTTCTTCGGTTCGGATCGATTCCCAGACTCGTTGTTGCGCTTCGTCTTGCCTCCACGCCTGGTCCAATTGATACTTCAGGAATGGCGTGATGCGCGGCCCGGGTTTTGCATCCTGCAAAACCTTGAATGCATCGGCTGGGGGCGCATTCTGCGCGGAGGAACAGGGTAAACAAAGGAACGGCAAAACCAGCAAGGTAAAGCTGAAACGCATCCTGCCGGAATGTCTATTGTAGAGGCTCACTATTTGTCACCGTGAGCGAACCCATTGCGTACCAGCCGTCGTCCTGGCGTCCTTCAATAGCAAATCGAATTGCAGGTACTCCCGTTCTCGGATCGAGCATGGCGACTCGTACGTCGTAATTGCCCTCGGCAAGATCTTCGGGAATATAAACCGATCCATCGAAAACGGCATCTCCAGGAAGCCATTTGCGAACATCGACCGGAATGAGAATCCGCGCCGATTCTTGCCTGGAACGCAATTCCAGCATCAAGTCATAGGCGTTGTACACGGGCGCAATCCCGTCATTGAGCCACCACAGGTGCACGGGCATCATCGTTCCATGTTTCACGACTTTGCTGTATTCCAGCCGCCGCAAAATGAAGCGATAGCCGATTTTTTTCTGGAACTCTTCAAATTTAGCTTTCCATTCAGCCGGAATCGGCGAGGATTTGATATTTACCGTGCTTACATGCCAGCGCACTCCTTGGGCGAGGATGTAGTCCACATCATAGCCGCGCTCTTTCCATCCGGGCACGGTATAGCAAGTTTCGAGTGAGACCGGGCTTTTCTGCCAGACATCCTGGATTCCCGTTCGCACGATTTGCTGAGGATAAATTTCCAGCATCTCGGCCGGAAAATAGGGATCGGTGGAACTCACGCGCATGTCGCCCCAACAATCGAGGCGCCACCCCGCACCGTGCTGCGTGCCGTAGGCGAGCGCTTCGGGTTCGTCAAAGTTCATCAAAAGCGGCGTGCGCTTGAATGCGTCCAGCCAAATATCTATCAGCGCTTTCTGAAAGGGAAACGCGGGCATGTATGGGCTCCAGCCTTCGCCCCAATACCCTACAGAGGAAATATCGACGCTATCCAGATAGGGATTGCCATCGTAGCGCTTGCCCGCTTCGGCGACCAATTCACTCCAATATTTGAGATAGAGCGGATCGGAAAAGTCCGGCTGCCAGATTTTTCCATCCTTGTCGGAGTCTTTGTTGGCGCGCCGCGCGCCGGATTTACGGAACCATTCCGGCAGCGGATCTTCATTAGAATAAGGCATCAAACGAATGGCGAGCTTCTGTCCATGGGTGCGTGCTTCTTCGATTGCAAGATCAACGATAGACCAATCGAACTTGCCCGGCTCGGATTCGAGCACATTCCAATACCAGCGGCAATACGAAACGGAAGTATCCGGAAAGTCCGGATGCGCGGCGGCTTGAGGCAATTTCGCGACAGGTCCGGCTTCCGACCATTTCAGCGGCGGATTCGGCTCCTGTCCGTTGAATCGCTGAAATGTGGTGATGCCCATGCCAGGGTTGACGAGAACGTCGTGAATTTCCTTGGGCCGCACGACGACTACGTTGCGCTGAGCTTGTGCCGTTTCAGCAGCAAAAATACCAATGCACAACCAGAGGCCGAGGGGAAAGAGAATGGAAGTGATCGCGTTAGGATTTCGTTGGAGCATGGAATTCTGACTGAAGCGGGGCAAGTTTCGTTTTCTTTCCTTATTCTGCGTTTTCTTTCGCACATCTTAAATAGTTCTTCCACGGTGGATTGTCAATACTTTCCGGCATCTTGCGCAAGAATAGGGAGGAAAAGGTTAAGCGGTCGGAAGGAGATAGATTGAAAAGGGAGTAAATCGGTCTTGCGAAAACCGTCCGCGTGCCTGTGAAAAATAGCGGGCGAGCCTGTAAGCCGGATTCTGTGCGATGCAATCTTGCGATTGCGCCGCGGCGATCATTCCTCTAGGCCGTGATTTGCATCACGGCTCCAGCAGCCTACCCGAGGGTTCTCAATTCAGATCGGCTTGCGCCGATTTGAACAGGAGCGCGTTCCGGAAAATCCGAAACGCTAACTCAGCGAGCCGGGCCGGCTCTCCCCTCCTATTTGGCCTTGCACCACGCGGGGTTTTCCGTGCCTCGTTTGTCGCCAAACGAGCGGTGGGCTCTTACCCCACCGTTTCACCCTTACCGCGGAATCAGCGTTCGAGACGTCTTGCAGGTTTCCCTGCGCGATGCCACCGAGCTCCATTCCACCGGCGGTTTATTTTCTGTGGCACTTTCCGTGAACCGCACCGCACGCATGGCGTGCGCCGCAGCTCCCCTGACGTTATCAGGCGCGTTGCCCATCGGCTCCCGACCCTGCGGCCGGAAACCTCGGTGTCCGGACTTTCCTCCCGCTTGTCCTGAGGCGCCGCAAGGAGCTGAAGGGTTGCCCCTCCTTCCCTGCACGCTCAAGGCAAGCCAGCGATCACCCGGCTCACCCGCTGGTTCAATTATAGCAAAGTTAGTTTCGTTCCAACTGCGAACGAGGCGTCACCGCTACCACTTTCATGCAAGCGTGTCTTTCTCGCTAGCTGGCGGGGCTCGGATTCGCGTCGGTCATTTCAATTGGCGGAACTATTCTTCGATCAACAGGCCATACATGGAAAAGCACTAACGTACCAACCGCCCAAAGGAAGGGTCTTGCATATTCTGCACCTGGAAAATCGAGCTCGACCTTGAAGATTGTCGACAAACTGAGAATTGCGTGCAGCACGATTGTCGGAACAATCGAGCCCGATTTCAGGTAGGCCCACGCATATAAATAGCTCAACGCCAGGTGTGTGCCAAAGAATACTCCAATAGCGATCAAGAGGTCCGGAATGGAGTATCTGGCAAAGGTGCGCAAATGAAACTCGTAAGTTCCCCAGATTGCTGCGGTGAAAACGATTCCGCGATGCATTCCAAAACGATCGAGCAATTTGGGCTGAAGCAGACCTCTTATAACGATCTCCTCGCAAATCGCAATAACGATCAATCCAAATGCCGTCAGCCAGGAGTCATGGAAGGTAACAGCCGAGAACTGCGGAGGACCTGTTCTTCCAAAATCGAAGGCCGCCCAATGAGCCCGCTCGTACAAATATTGCAGGGTAGGGATCAGGAATCCGAGCACAACTCCGATTCCGCACGTCCACCCCAAAAAACGAGGCTTGGGAATTTGCAGGACTTCTCGAACGGACTTGAGGCCAGCGGAACCAACAATCAGCAGGGCAACCAATAACAGAAACAAAGCCTGAACCGCGCCGGAAAGGCTGAAAAGTGCATCGTAGGTTCCGCTCGGCCCATGGGGTAACAACCAGATTCCGAACACATAGGAAAAACAATTCGATTCGAGAGCTCCGGCCCCCGTTCGCTGTTCTCGTATGACACTGGGAAACTAAGAGGAAGGACCGATTTACCGTTTGCGAGGCGCAGCAGAAATAGGAAGACCAAGATCGCGCCCAACAAGCATGCATAAAAAGCTGTCGGAAAAATCTTCCATTCGCCGGCCATCGTTGCGATGCCCTGAAAATTTGACTTGCCGTAGAGGACGGACACGGACGGGGCTACGAGCGACGCGTAATTGAGAAACACCAAGACCAAACCAATCGAAACCGGAAGCAGGACAGCAACTGCAGTTCTGCGTACCGGATGTTTTCCCGGCCAAAAGCAAATGAAAAAACCGGCACAGCCGGCAAAAATCGTAGGCAAAACAGCGAGGATCATCAAACTCGAAAAACCATGGAGAACATCACGGCTTTCCGTGTACTTGAAAATAAGAGGCCTGGAATACCAGCCAAGCTGTCTTGAAAAGCTGATCAGCACGACTCCTGATAAGAACAGAGCCTGGAACGCATCGGTAGGAATCAGCGACCGGCAGAATTTGGAAAATCGGTCCATCGTGTTTGGCGCGGTTTCAGTATGCATCAAGTTACCTGAATATATCTACGACGCAGACTTGACTTAAACCAAGGTTCGATACATCACGAGGGCATCCACGAATCCCTGTTCCGGGTGATGAAAAGCGCCGGGCAGGCGGCCGACAACTTCAAATCCGAGGCCGAGCCAAAGATTTAGCGCGCGTTCGTTCGTGCTGACGACGAAGTTGAATTGCATGGCGCGGAAGCCGCGTTGCTTCGCTCGTTCTAGCGAGTGCAAACACATGGCCCGCGCGATGCCACGTCCTTGCGCTGCGGCTGAAGTGACATAGCCGCAGTTAGCGACGTGCGCTCCGCCTCCCTGCTGATTCGGCTTCAGGAAATACGTTCCCTGCACAGCGCCATTTTCTTCCCAAACGAATGTCTCTTTTTCCGGGGCGAACCAATATTCGAGGGCTTCTTTCTTGCTCATATCGCGCGGCTGCGTGTACGTTTCTCCAGCACGAATCATCGGCTCAAGAATCGTCCAAATCGCATCGTGATCGCTGCTCGTAGCTTGGCGAATCGCCACTTTGGCAAACTCACTTCAACCCGACAAGTTTTTCGAAACCCGCTTCATCCAGAATCGGCACACCCAATTCTTTCGCTTTGTCGTATTTCGATCCGGGGTCAGCGCCGACCACAACATAGTTCGTCTTCTTGCTGACCGAACCGACAATTTTTCCGCCGTGCTGCTTGACGATCTCTCCAGCCTCTTCGCGCGAGCGATTCGCCAGCCCGCCCGTGAACACAAACGATTTTCCGGCAAGCTTGTTGCTTTTGACTTTCGTTTTCTCCGCCGTAGGTCGAACGCCGGCTTTTTCCAATTTCTTAATCAGTTGCTTGTTGGCAGGCTCGGAGAAAAAATCCACAATGCTGGCCGCAACTTTCGGTCCGACTTCGTTCACTTCTTCCAATTGCTCCTGCTTCGCACCCGCCAATTCCTCCAGCGAGGAAAAATGTTCCGCCAGCAACTGTCCCGTTCGTTCTCCCACAAACTGAATCCCCAGCGCGTAAATCACGCGTGACAACGGATTCTTCTTGCTCGCCTCAATTTCATCCAGCAAATTTTGCGCGGATTTCTCCGCCATCCGTTCAAGAGCCGCCACTTCATCCAATTTCAACTTGTACAAATCCGCGAGGTCTTTCACCAATCCCTTATCCACCAACTGATCCACAATCTTGTCGCCGAGCCCGTCAATATCCATCGCATGACGACCCGCAAAATGCAGCAGCGATTCCTTGCGCTTGGCCGGGCAAGCCACATTCACGCAGCGATACGCCACCTCGCCCTCGACTTTGTGAATCTTGCTGCCACATTCCGGACATTCCTTCGGCATGCGAAACGCGCGACGGTTCTTCCCTTCTTTCACCACTTTCAGCACGTGCGGAATCACTTCGCCCGCTCGCTCGATCAACACGGTGTCGCCAATGTGCAGTCCGAGCCGCTCGATCTCATCCATATTGTGGAGCGTGCTTCGGCTGACAGTGACGCCTCCCACTTGCACCGGCTCCAGCACCGCCACTGGCGTCAGCGTCCCTGTTCTTCCAACTTGCACGATAATGTCGTTCACCACCGTCTGTTCCTGCCGCGCCGGGTATTTGTATGCAATCGCCCATCGCGGCGATTTCGACGTGAATCCCAGCTCGTTTTGCACGCCGACCGAGTTCACTTTCACCACAACGCCGTCAATCTCATACGGCAGCTTCTCGCGCTTGGCGTCCCACGATTCGCAATATTTCACGACGGCTTCAATCCCGTCGCACAGCTTCCAATCGTCCGAAGCGCGGAACCTCAATTGCTTTAGAGTCTCCAGGGATTCTGAATGTTTTGGAAACGCCGGCTTATCGTTGACCAGCAGGTAGTACGCAAAGAAGTCCAGCTTCCGCTGCGCCGTGATGCTCGGATCGAGCACGCGCACAGAACCTGCCGCGGAATTTCGCGCATTCACAAAGATCTTTCCGCCAACCTGTTCCTGTTGCCGGTTCATGGCTTCAAACGCCTTGCGCGTCATGATCACTTCGCCGCGCACTTCAAAATCGCCTTTCAGCTTCGCTTTCTTCAAAACGCTTTCTTCAATTCGCAGCGGAATCGAGCGAATCGTCTTGATATTCGGCGTCACGTCTTCGCCCGTCGTTCCGTCGCCGCGGGTGACTCCACGCGCCAGCATGCCGTCTTCATAAAGCAGCGAAATGCTCAGTCCATCGAATTTGTGCTCGGCGATGTACTCAATCTCTTCGCGCCCGATCCCCTCGCGGACACGCCGGTCAAACTCGCGCAGCGCGTCAAACGAAAACGCATTGTCGAGACTGAGCATCGGCCGCACGTGCTTGACGGTTGTAAATCCTTCGCGTGGCTGCGCCCCGACGCGAACCGTCGGCGAATCCGGCGTCGAAAGCTCCGGATGCTCCGCCTCAATCTCCTTCAAGCGCACGAGCAATTTGTCGTACGCCGCATCGGAAATCTCCGGATCGTCCAGCACGTGATACCGGTATTCGTGGTAACGCAGCTTTTCGCGAAGCTCTTCGGCTTCGCGTTTGAGTGTGGCAGGTGCAGCCTTGGCCATGGAATCCTCTATGGAACTGGAGCCCGTCTGAATTTCCCGCTTGTGTGAATAGACTGTAAAAATTCACAACAAGCAGCGTCCGACAGCCGAACTCCCGAATGAATCCGCCGCTTATTATATAGAATGAAGATTCGATTCGATGCGCCGGAAACGGCCCTGGACAAACGCCCAATGGAAGCTGCCCCACAACTTCGAAACGCGCTCCTGATTCACAATCCCAACGCCGGAGGCGGCGGACAGGACCGCCGTAAGGAACTCGATGAGGCTCGCAAAATTCTGGCGAAAGGCGGCATTGAAGCGGAACTCGCGGAAACGACCGGCCCCGGAGATGCCACGGAAATCGCGCTTCGCGCAGGCAAAGAAGGTCGCCAACTCGTGATCGCCTGCGGCGGGGACGGCACACTCAACGAAGTGGTTAACGGCCTCGCCCGGCAAACAAACGGCAATCGCGTTCCCCTCGCACTGCTTCCCGGAGGCACAGCGAATATTCTTGCCAAAGAATTGACACTACCCTGGGATATTCCACAAGCCGCTGAACGCTTAATCCGTGGCACGCTGCGCGAAATTGCTCTCGGCCTAGCCACTCCCGTCGGCGAGCCGCAAAAGAGCCGCTACTTTCTCAGCGTCGCCGGCGCCGGCCCTGACGGACAAATCACGTACGCCGTCGACCTTGAGCTAAAGGCGAAACTGGGAATCTTTGCGTACTGGTGGCAGGGCGCTCGCGAAGTTCTCGCGTACAAATTCCCGCGATTCCGCGTCACCACCCAAGATCAAACAATCGATGCATCGCTCGTCATCGTCGGCCGGACAAAACATTATGGCGGCCCGTTCAAAATCACTACTGAAGCGGATTTATACGAAGACCAATTCGAGCTTGCCGTCCTCACCACGCAAAGCGGACTTCGCTATCTGAGCTATTTGCCAACCCTTTGGTTCGGCGATCTTCGCAAGGCCGAAGGCGTTCATTTCGTAAAGGCTGACACGCTTCTCTGCGAACCGATCGACGACGGCCCCGTCTATGCGCAGGTAGACGGCGAGCCGCTCTCGCGCCTGCCTGTGCAGTTCAAAATCGTTCCCCGTGCGCTAAGATTGCTCGTACCGGGAGAACTCCCGGAAAAAAGATCCTCGACTGCATCATAATCGCACTGTGGACCCCATCACTCACGGACTTGCTTCCTTCGCCCTGAAGCGGGGCTTTTTCCCGCGTGTTCCGCGGCCCGTGCTTATTTCAATTTTGCTAGCCGGAATATTCGCGGACCTCGATTGGTTCAGCGGATTCTTGGGTCCCGCGGCTTATCTGCGCTGGAACGGCGGCCCCTTTCATTCCATCGCCGGCGCTCTTGTTCTCGCAACCGGCATCAGCCTGTCGGTTCGCGTGTACGCAAAGCGCCGCGGCGTCGTTCTTACTGGCTTGCTCTGGTGGTTTGCGCCAATGTGCGCCGCGTTCCTGCATATTGGCATGGATTCCCTTCTCTCTTCCGGCGTGAAGCTATTCTG
>JAFDVY010000081.1 GCA_018268785.1 Acidobacteriota bacterium
AAGAGTGGAGTCCATGGACGATGGAAGCCAACAGTGGAGATAGTGAAATCGAGCAGCATCTTCACGGTGAAAGCTACGATTCCGACGAAAAGATAAGTACTGCCCTTTACGCGGCCTTGCCAGCGCCACAGGTCCAGCAGCTTCATCGACAGCCTCCTTGTGCAGGACGCGAACTAACTTCTGCGGGGTAAATCGATGCGAGCGCACTGCTCTGCGGCGCAACTGCGTTGCGCGGCGATCCAGCGATAACGGGAACGGAGAAGCGGCATCATGCCAGGAATCTTCGAAAGCCAGACCAGCGGCGCGGCCCACCAGATTTCTTTGGCGACTTCGATTGCGGCATCCGCGCCACCGAAATGCGTACCATCGCAATGCAGAAATCGCATTTCACGAAGAAGTTCCTGTCTGGTTAGCCCGAGAAGTGCGCTAACGCGAGGATCCTGCAACGGCGCCACACCGAGATTTCGCCGTTCAAGAATGGGAGCGAGCCATCGCACGATGCGTGTACAAAATTTGCAGTCCGAGTCGAAAAACAGCCATCCACGCGCGTGCCGGCCTTTTCCATCCGTATATTCATCAACGAGGGAAATCATGGCGTCACCCCGCCGCTTTCTTCGCGCCACTCCCGAGCAAAGTGATGACCTTGCCCCGTAATTTGGCCACGCCCTTCAGTGCACCAGAGGGCATGCGCATCACTTCTTCGAACATGCCGCTCATCACCGTCAAAAATTCCAGCATGCTTTCAAGCCGTTCCCGTGTGTAGGCATCGCTCTTCGCATCTTTCTTCAATTCGTCCACACATTCACCGATCACCCGTAGGGTCGGATCAATTTCGCGTCGTTTCCGCTCTTCGGACACGATGCGAAAGATTTCCCAAACATCCTTGACGCTTTCGAAATGGTCGCGCCGGTCTCCCAGCACATGAACCACGCGCACGATTCCCCATCCCTGCAATTCGCGCAAGCTGGTGCTGACGTTCGACCGTGCCACGGAGAGGGTTTCGGAAATTTCGTCGGCGGGAACCGGTTTGGGCGAAAGAAACAGCAGTGCATGAACCTGAGCCACGGTCCTGTTGATTCCCCACCGTGTGCCCATCTCGCCCCAATGGAGGATGAACTTTTGAGCTACGGGAGTCAGGCTTGGAGTTCCTTGCGCCATGGCGGCACCTTCCGACATTTCTGTATTTACAGAAGTAACAGATATTACTGCGATTTGTCAAGGCCGTTCTTTTCCATTTGGGTAGAATGGTAGAATTGTTTCTGTAAGGGTAGAACTGCCATGAGCCTCAACATCAAGAACCCAGAAACTTACAAATTGGCTAAGACCGTAGCAAAAGAAACCGGTGAATCTCTTACCGATGCCGTGACAGTCGCGTTGCGAGAGCGCCTGGAGCGTGTGCGCCGGAAGAATCGCAAGAAGAACATGGCGCGCAATCTAATGGAGATCGGCGCCCGCTTTGCGAAGCGAATGAAGACCCCGCCTATAGATCACGCTGAATTTCTTTATGACGAGCGCGGTTTGCCTAAATGATTCTGGACTCCTCTGCGGTCCTGGCCATTTTGTTTCAGGAACCCGAGGCGCCTCTTTTCGCAGCAACCATGGAAAGAGCACTCGTGTGCCGGTTGTCTGCAGCCTCTCATGTTGAGCTTTCCATCGTGGTTGAGGCTCAAGAAGGAGCTGCAGGGTTGCAAGATCTGGAACAATTTATTCGCGAAGCAAAGATTGTTGTCGAGTCGTTTACTCTGGAACAGGCATACATAAGCCAACGTGCCTGGACAACTTATGGCCGCGGAAAACATCCGGCCCGTCTCAATTTCGGTGACTGTTTTTCCTATGCCCTTGCCAAAGCCTTAGACGAGCCTCTTCTATTTAAAGGTAATGATTTCGCTCGAACGGATATCCAGTCGGCTTTATAGAACGGAGTTCTACCTCGCCACGACTTCCTGAAGGGCGGGAGTCAACTCCGGAATTTCAATGCGAATCAGAGTGCCTTCGCCAGGGCGGCTCTGCAGATCAAGATGGAAATCGGTGCCGTAGAGCACGCGCAGGCGTTCGCGGACATTGCTTAACCCGATGCCTTCCACATATACGTGCGGCATCTTTTCTTCCGAAATGCCCACGCCGTTATCTTCAATTTCAATCTGCAAGCGACCATTGACGTGTGCCGCGCGCAACTGAATCTTCCCTCCCCCGATTCGCGGCGCGAGTCCATGTTTCAGGCAGTTCTCGACGATCGGCTGCAGCAGCATGCTCGGGATGAACGCTTCCAGCGCAGTGTCCTCGATTTTCTTGGTGATGTCGAGATTGTCTTCGCCGAACCGCGCAACTTCGATATCCAGATAATCGTCGATGAATTGCAGCTCTTCGCGAAGCGGGACAAACGTCTCATGCTTGCGCAGCAGCCGGCGCAAGATATTGCTCAGCTTCAGCACCACGCCACGCGCCATGTCCGGGTCCATGCGAATTAACGACGAAACCGTATTCAAAGTGTTAAAAAGAAAATGCGGGTTGATCTGGCTCGAAAGCGCATCCATGCGCGCCTTCAGCAGCAACTGCTGGTGCCGCTCCAAATTCATTTCGATACGCGTGTTGTTCCAGATTTTGAGTGGCGCAGCCACCGACATGAGCGTCGCAATCACAGCCAGCGCCAGCCACCAATTCCAATGCTGATCGATTGCAAACAGCCATCTCGGCTTCGTGGCGATACCCAACGCCACGCGCCCTACTTCGAGCCCTACGCAAGCCGCGAGCGGCGCCATTTCCCAGGACGGCTCGGCCTTACGTACCAATCGCACGACGGCCTTGGGGATATTCAAAAATGTGAACGGCCCAAAATTCCAGATGTCTTCCTTATTCGGAATTGCCTGGCGGATCAACCCGCCGAGCAACCCCGCAGCGGAAGCCGCAGGCATGCTGAGCCACTCATGAGCGGCAAGCGCAGGTATCGTCACGATTGCCCCGCCAATCGGCCCCACAACTCGCCCGCCAAGCAGCCCCATCAAAAACGCGCCTTCGATCGAAAGATCCGCAAACCGATACGCGGGGCTGACCAGCCTTAGGGTCACACCCAAGATCAGCGGCGGGGTCATGAACAGCATCAATTTCAGCTTCTGGTCCGGGTCGCGTTCTTCTGTAAACAGCACGCGACGAAATGTATTCCACCGCGCCAGCAAAGCCGCAAACGATGCAGCCACACCCACTTTAAGCAGCAGGGTAAACAGAAAATCGCGCGTTGAGAAAATCGCTTCCATCTGTGGCCAAGGATCTCTTCGTTAAACGCTAGCCAATCTGGCCGGCGGTGTAAAGACATGGTGCAAAGAAAGGGAGTGCGGCCCTGTTATACTAGGCAATTCCCATGTCCAGGAAATCGCACACAAAGAAGCAGCACACAAGCGCAACGGAGTTAAAGCACGTTGCCCATGCCATTCTCCCTTCAAAATGGGGCAAGTTCACCATTCACGGCTTCACCGGCAACGGCCCGCAGGAAGAGGCAGTCGCCCTCGTTCGTGGCAATCTGAAAAGCAAGATGCCGCCTTTGGTCCGCGTCCATTCCCAATGCCTCACCGGCGACGTACTAAATTCCCTGCGTTGCGATTGCCGCGCGCAGCTCGAACTCTCTCTAAAGAAAATCGGCCAAGCCCCGAGCGGCATCCTGCTCTATTTACCGCAGGAAGGGCGCGGCATCGGACTGATGAACAAGCTCCGCGCATACCAACTGCAAGACCAGGGGATGGACACTGTTGAAGCCAACGAAGCCCTCGGTTTCGCTTCCGACGCGCGTGAATACGACTTCCCCGCCAGAATCCTCAAACAGCTCGGCGCAAAAAAAATCCGCCTGCTCTCCAACAATCCAGAAAAAGTCCGCCAGCTCGAAGCATCGGGCATTCAGGTCGCCGAACGAGTCCCCTGCCAGCCGCGCATTTCCAAAATCTCGCGCAAATATCTGCAAACAAAAAAATCCAAGATGGGTCACTTGCTCAAAGGTATTTGAGCGGGATTATCCGCCGCCGACGAATTGCACAATCTCGTAACGGTCGCCTGCCGCAACTTTCGTTTCCGCCCAGTCCGTTCGCGGCAAGATTTTCAAATTCCTCTCAATCGCCACGCGTCCCTTCTCAAGCCCAAGCGCCGCGAGCAAATCCGCCACCGTATCGCCGACATTCGCGCTTCGTTGCTCTCCATTCACCACAATCGCAAACACCGCGCCCGTCGCTTGAGTTGCGTCGCTCATGTCACTGGGGCCTTCGGGCGCGCCTTCAACTGAAATCGCAACTGCCCTTTAGCAGCGGCAGAGTGTGCTTCCACGATCAACGTCGCTTCAGTTCCAGCAATTGCCGGCATCTCAAAGTCAACCGCTACCGTCCCGTCCGCAGCGCTGGTTGCAGCCGCATTCACAGGGGTAGCTCCCCCATCCATGCGAACAATAATCTTGGCTTCCGCACTCGGCCCACCGCCCGGTTCCGTAACACGCAATTGCAAACTCGCATGCTTCCCTTTTACCCAGTTGGAACTGTTCAACAAATCCACTTTGAGTCCGGGGGCGACTTCAGCGCTCGCCTCCTCCTCACTAAACTTCAGCGCACCCGTTCGCAGTTCTTCCTCAATCCGTGCATGCTGTGCGTCTACCCGCTGCTTCAAAATGGACTCTTTCACTGCGTCCAGCGGCAGCAAGTCCGAATAATCGTTTTTTCGGCGATGCACAACCCTTCCGCAGAGGTAGACGGAAGTATCAATCACAGGATGCGCCGCGCCCCGGTCTTCCGTCTGCACATGGTAGTGAGCGTTTCCTACCGTCACATTTGTGTTATGCCCGAATAACATTCGCCTTTTCCTGAAACGCCCCTGAAAAAATATTTTCGCTCTTCATTTGACCGACCGTGCCCAGAATCGTTATTATACCGCTTCGCCCATGAACGATTCTGGCCTTCATGCTTACGGTCCGCTAGTCATACACCTGCTGGTCGCCGCCACCCTTGCTGGCATTATTGCCAGTCTGTCCAAGCTCATCGGTTGGCGCCGGCCCAACAAGGCCAAACAACAGGCTTACGAGTGCGGCATGGAGCCGACCGGCGACGCGCGCGAACCCTTTTCCGTAAAGTTCTATCTGGTCGCAATGATCTTTATTTTGTTCGACGTGGAAGCGATTTTTCTGTACCCGTGGGCTTTGGTGTTTCGCCGGCTGGGAATGTACGGCTTTGTGGAAATGATGATATACATTGCCATCCTGCTGGTTGGTTATTTCTATCTCTGGAAAAAGGGCGCGCTGGACTGGCACAAGTAGCTCGAGGCGCGTAAACGAAAACGAGTGGCGGAGAACGTCAATCAAAACGCTAGTGCTGTGGTCGAGCATCTGCGTGCCTGGAACTCAAAAGCCGTCGAAGAAGTGATCGAATTTCACGGCGAGACCACCATCGTGGTCCACCATACCCTGTTGCGATCTGTGGCTCTGGAATGTCGCGATGCGCTCCAATTTAATTTGCTTTCCGACGCAACTTGCGTTGACCGCTACCCCGTCGAACCGCGTTTCGAGCTCCAATACCACCTGACTTCCATTCCCAACAGGACAAAAATTCGCCTGCGGACGCGCGTCCCCGGCGATCAGCCTAACGTGGATTCCCTTGTTCCTGTCTGGCTCGGCGCCGGCTGGCTCGAACGCGAAATTTTCGACCTGATGGGCATAAATTTCAACGATCATCCCGACTTGCGCCGCATCCTGCTTCCCGACGATTGGAAAGGCCATCCGCTTCGCAAAGATTATCCCGTCGAAGGCTTCCGCGACATTCCAGCGACGTATTTGCCAGGTTTGAAGAAATAAGGCCATGACCACTTCTGTCGAAACCGCAACCGGCGTTAAGAAAACGATGGTCCTCAATATGGGCCCGCAGCACCCGTCCACCCACGGGGTGCTTCGCATTTTGCTGGAACTCGATGGCGAAACCGTGCTGAAAGCGGTTCCCGATGTCGGTTATCTGCACACTGGCATTGAAAAATCCTGCGAAGACAAAACCTACTCTCAGGCCACTACTCTGACCGACCGGATGGATTACCTCAATCCGCTCGGCAACAACCTCGTTTACGCCCTTGCGGTCGAAAAACTTCTCGGCCTCGAAGTTCCCAAGCGCGCTCAGTACATCCGCGTGATGATGGTCGAACTCCAGCGCATTTCCTCTCATCTTGTCTGGCTCGGCACACACGCCATCGACCTGGGTGCAATGTCCGTATTCCTTTATTGCTTCCGCGAGCGCGAAGAAATTCTCAAGCTGTTCGAACTCTTCGCCGGCCAGCGCATGATGACCAGCTACATTCGCATCGGTGGCGTGGCGCTCGAACCTCCGGCGGGCTGGCGCGATCGAGTGGGGAAATTCCTGGGCATGATGCCCAGCCGCATCGATGAATACGAAGCGCTGCTCACCGAGAACCGTATCTGGATGGCCCGCACCAAAGGCGTCGGCGTCATCAAGCTCGAAGACGCGATTGCCTACAGCATGACCGGCCCCACCCTTCGTGCCGCTGGGCTCGCGTACGACAATCGCAAGGTATTTCCCTACTCCAGCTACGAAGAGTTCGATTTCAGCGTCCCCACGCGCACCGATTCCGACTGCTTCGCGCGTTACATGCTCCGCATCGCGGAAATGCGCGAGAGCTTGAAAATCGTCAAACAGGCCATGGAAAAGATCAGCGACTCCGGGCCAATCAAGTCCGAAGCCGCTGGAATCATTCCTCCTCAGCGCGAAAAGATGAAGACGGAGATGGAAGCCCTCATCTACCACTTCAAGATTTTCACGGAAGGCTTTTCACCAGCTCCCGGCGAAGCCTACGTGACCATCGAATCGCCCCGCGGCGAACTCGGTTGCTTCATTGCCAGCGACGGTTCTGCTAAACCGCTGCGCTGCCACTTCCGCTCGCCGTCTTTTATCAATTTGCAGGCTCTGCCAATGATCGTCGAAGGACAAATTATCGCGGACGTTGTCGCTTGTATAGGCACCATCGACATCGTCCTGGGCGACGTGGACCGGTAACCCTATGCAAATGTCACCCCAGCTCACGGCTAAGTTCGAAAAACTGCAAAACGCTTATCCCGTCAAGCGCAGCGCGCTTATCCCCATGATGATGTACGCGCAGGACGAATTCGGTTACGTCAGCGACGAGATGATCGCGGAAATCGCCAAGCGCCTCGACCTCCTGCCCATCCAGGTCGAAGAAACTCTCGCTTACTACTCCATGCTCCGCCGCAAACCCATGGGCAAGTATCACGTTCAGGTTTGCACCAATGTTGCCTGCATGCTTCGCGGCGGCTACGACATTCTCGATCAAGCCAGGAAGCGCCTAGAAATCGGCCACAAGGAAACCACGGAAGACGGAGTCTTCTCTCTCGAAGAAGTCGAATGTATCGGGGCCTGCACCGGCGCTCCCGCCATGCAGGTTAACTACGATTTCTACGAAAATCTCACGGTCAACAAATTCGACCGCATCCTCGAAGAGTTCGACAAGGGGCGCAAGCCCGCGCCTGAACCGGTCATCAGCGGGGCGTTGCATGATCGCCATCCGCTCGAAACGCCCCTTATCAGCTCGCGCTGGGGCATCAAGGATTCCCGCAAGATTGACGTTTACTTGAAAAATGGCGGCTACAAAGCGCTCGAAAAAGCGCTAAAGCAAATGACGCCGGAAACCATCATCGATGAAGTAAAGAAATCCAGCCTTCGCGGACGCGGCGGCGCGGGCTTTCCCACGGGCATGAAGTGGTCCTTCGTCCCTAAGGATTCGCCCAAAGCGAAGTACGTCATCTGCAACGCCGACGAATCCGAGCCCGGCACCTGCAAAGACCGCCCGCTCATGGAAATGGACCCGCACCAGTTGATCGAAGGCATGGTCATCGCGGGACGCGCCATCGGGGCAAATCGCGGCTTCATCTATATCCGCGGCGAATATCGCTACGTGCTCGATCTAGTCGAAGAAGCCATTCAGGAAGCCTACCAGCGGGGCTACCTCGGCAAAAATATTCTCGACTCCGGCTTCGACTACGATTTGCTGATTCACACCGGCGCAGGAGCATACGAGTGCGGCGAGGAATCCGCCCTCATGGAATCGCTCGAAGGCAAACGCGGCTATCCGCGCATCAAGCCGCCCTTCCCCGCCGTCGTCGGTCTCTACGGTTGCCCCACCATCATTAATAACGTTGAAACGCTCAGCGCTGTCCCCAGCATCATCAACGAGGGCGGCGAAGCCTACGCCAATCGCGGCACGCCGAAAAACGGAGGCACGCGCCTTCTCTGTGTCGCCGGTCACATCAACAAGCCCGGCATTTACGAAATTCCCCTCGGCATGAACATGAAGAAGTTTATTTACGAAATGGCCGGCGGCATTCCCAACGGGAAGAAACTCAAAGCCGTCATTCCCGGCGGAAGCTCCTGCCCGATTCTTACTGCCGACGAAATCGACCTTCCCATGGACTACGACTCCGTCGCCAAAGCCGGTTCAATGCTTGGCTCCGGCGGCATGGTCGTTATGGATGAAGACACCTGTATGGTGGATATGGCTCGCCGCATCATGCACTTCTACGCTCACGAATCCTGCGGCTGGTGCATCCCCTGCCGAGAAGGAACCACGTGGCTTCGCAAAATGCTGGAGCGCTTCCACGCCGGCCTCGGCCGCCCGGAAGACATCGACCTCGTCGGCGAACTCGCCAGAAACATGCTGGGCCGTACCTTCTGCCCGCTCGGCGACGCCGCTGCCCTGCCCACCATCAGCATCGTGCAAAAGTGGCGGAACGAATTCGAAGATCACTTGAACGGGCGTTGCGCTTACAACAAGGCGAGCAATGAACTCTTGCTCGGGGCGCGGTAAGGGATCATGGCGGAACAAAAGCTAGTCACCATTAAAATCGACGACCGCGAACTGAAAGTCCCCGCGGGGCAGTTGATTATTGAAGCCACCAAGCAGATCTCCACCGAAGTTCCCTCCTTCTGCTACTATCCGGGACTTTCGCTTCAGGCAGCTTGCCGTATGTGCCTTGTCGAAGTCGAAAAAATGCCCAAGCTGCAGACCGCCTGTACCCTGACGGCGACCGAGGGCATGGTTATCAGGACCGACACAGCGCAAATCAAGCAGGCGCGCAAGGGCATGCTCGAATTCCTGCTCACCAACCACCCGCTCGACTGTCCTGTCTGCGATAAGGGCGGCGAGTGTGAACTGCAGGACATGGTGTTCCGCTACGGCGCGGATACCAGCCGCTTCGTCGAAGAAAAAATCCATCGCCCCGAAGAAAAGTGGTCGGAACTGGTCTATTACGACGCACCGCGCTGCATTCTCTGCTTCCGCTGCGTTCGTGTTTGCGACGAGGGCATGGACGTAAAAGCTCTCGGAGTAGGCATGCGCGGCGCAAACTCCGTGATCATTCCTAATATGGAAGATCACCTCGAGTGCGAAGAGTGTGGCATGTGCATTGACATTTGCCCAGTAGGCGCTCTCACCAGCGGCACCTATCGCTATAAAACGCGTCCATGGGAAATGCAGTACGTCTCAACCATTTGCACCCACTGCTCGAACGGCTGCAAAACCACGCTCAGCGTCCGCAACCACGAAATTCTTCGCGCCAACAACCGCGACCTCAGCGGCATCAACAACGATTTTCTCTGCGTAAAAGGCCGTTTCGGTTTCGATTTCACCAAGCACCCCGAGCGCATCAAGCAGCCCCTCCTCCGCAAGGGCGACAAACTTCTCCCTGTCTCCTGGGAAGAAGCCGCGCAAGCCGCAGCAGCCAAATTAAAGGAAGTCAAAGACACGCACGGCGTCGACTCCATCGGCTTCATTGGCTCCAATCGCACATCGAACGAAGAAAACTATCTCTTCCAGCGCCTCGCTCGCGTCACTATCGGCACCAACAACGTCGACCATCACCGCACTGCCGATTACACCGGCCTCTTCACCGCGCTGGGCGAAAATGCAAAAGACTGGGTTCTCACAATGGATCGGCTCTACAAATCGAAAGCCGTTCTTCTCATCGGAAACGATCCAACCAACCAGAATCCTTTTGTCGCCTGGCAAATTCGCGCCGGCATTCGCCACCACGGCCTCAAACTCTTCGTCATCAATTCGAAAGACATCAAGCTCAGGCGTAAGGCCGAGAATTTCGTCAAAGTCGCCGCCGGCCAGGAAGCCGCCGCCATCCGCTGGCTGGCCTCGGGCGAGGGCCAAATCGCTGGCCAGGCAGGCGAACAACTCAGCGCTCTCAAATCCGCGCTCTCCGCTGAATCCGACGTCGCCATCGTTTTTGGTTCCGAGATCGCCGGCTCAGCCATCGCCAGCATCGTCGCTCTCGGCGCTTCCCTGCCCGGCAAAACTCGCTACATGGCGCTCGGCGACTATTCGAATTCGCGTGGTGCCGCCGACCTCGGCGTTCTTCCCGATCGCCTCCCCGGCTACGCCTATCTCGATGACAACAAATCGCGCGAAGCTTTCGAAAAGCTCTGGGGCGGAAAAATCTCCACAAAGCCTGGCAAGACCACACCGCAAATGATCGAAGCTGCGCAAAACGGCGGCCTCAAAGCGCTTTACATCATGGGCGCAAACCCGCTCGCTCACTTTGGCACGCTAGGCTACGGCCGCGGCAAGGCCGATCTCGTCATCGTCCACGAAATGTTCATGACAGAAACCGCCAAGCAGGCCGACATCGTCTTCCCCGCCGCCTCCGCTTACGAAAAAGACGGCACCGTCACCAACACCAGCGGCGAAATTCAGCCGCTGCATAAAGCCGCCGAAGTCATGGGCGCCCGCAGCGATTTCGATCTGCTGCGCATCCTCTCGCATCAGCTCGAAAAGCAAGGCGTCGGCAAGGCCTTCCATTACAAAACACCAGCCGCAGTTTACGAAGAAATTCGCAAAGCGGTCCCCGGCTACGACGTCGACCTTTCCGGTTTGCTCGCGGGGGAAGCCGAAACCTCCCACATTGCCGTCAAGAAAAACGGCCACGCCGCTTACGACGTGCCCGTCGGCCTTATCAAGCCTGCACAGAATTCGCTCTTCACCAGCGGCACACTCGGCCGCTACGGCCAGGCCATTCAATCCCTTCCGGAGGCGCAGGCAAAACCGTGATCGCCTTCCTTCAGCAATACGCCTTCTGGATTATTACGATCGTCAAGATCGCGCTGCTCCTCTTCATCGTCCTCACGGTGAACGCTTATCTCACCTGGTTCGAACGCAAAGCCGTCGCCCACATCCAGTCCCGTTGGGGACCGCACCGCGTCGGCCCGCACGGACTGCTGCAACCCGCGGCCGACGGCTTGAAGTTCCTTTTCAAGGAAGATGTAACCCCGGCAGGTGTGGACCGCTTCGTCTATTACCTCGCGCCATTCCTGTCTCTAATGCTTTCCCTTACTGCGCTCGCGGTAATTCCGTTCGCTCCGAATCCGCTTCCTTTCAAGATTCTGGGTGAACACGTTTATCTCTGGATCACGAATCCGGACATCGGGCTGCTCATCCTGTTCGCCATTACAGCTCTCAGCGTTTACGGTATCGCTCTCGCGGGTTGGGCTTCCAACTCCAAGTATTCGCTTATGGGCGGCTTGCGCAGCTCCGCGCAGATGATCAGTTACGAATTGGCACTCACCATGTCCGTCGTTGGCGTGCTCCTCATGGCGAACACGTTCAGCTTGCAAAGCATCATCGAGCAGCAGGCCAACGCAAAGTGGGGCGTCGGCTTCCTCGGTTGGAACATCATCGCGTGGACGCATCAGGGCTTGTTCTTCCCGCAAATCATCGGCTTCATCTGCTTCTTCACTTCGGCCATCGCGGAAACCAATCGCGCGCCATTCGATCTTCCTGAAGCTGAATCCGAACTCGTTGCCGGCTTCCACACGGAATACTCCAGCTTCAAGTTCGCCATGTTCTTTATCGCTGAATACACCGCGATGATCACCGTCTCGTGCCTCGCCACGATTCTCTTCTTCGGCGGCTGGCTCTCTCCCTTCGCCTCCACGCCGTTCTGGCACTTCACCTATTACATCCCCAGCATCACGCTCATTCCCTTTGGCCTCTGGGTCATCTACGACGGGCTCAAATACGAAACCATCTTCGGCAAGCTGATCCTTCCTGCCATCGGTTTCGCCATGTTCGCCATCGGCGGAGCGCTCATCGCCCTGCCCGCGGTTAATGATTACATCCAGCCCATCTTCTGGTTCACCGCAAAAATTTTCGTTTTCCTCTTCTTCTACGTCTGGGCTCGTGGCACTTTGCCCCGCCTCCGCTATGACCAGCTCATGAACGTCGGCTGGAAACTTCTGCTCCCTGTCTCCATCGCCAACGTCATTGTGACAGCAGGAGTAGTTATCGCGAGGAGCTACCGGTGAGCCCTGTCCTCCTCATCTTCTTTGTCCTCGCGGGACTCGCCGTGCTCGGCGCGCTCAGCCTCGTGCTGCAAAAGCATCCGATTCACAGCGCGCTTTCCCTCATCGTCGTCATGGTTTGCCTCGCCGGCCTCTACCTGCTGATGGGCGCCGAATTTGTCGCTGCCGTCCAGATCATCGTCTATGGCGGCGCCATCATGGTTCTCTTCATCTTTGTCATCATGCTTCTCAACGCGGGTGCGGAAGAGCGCACCGATTTCTCCAAGCTCGCAAAAATTGCCGGCTTGCCTCTGGCTCTTGCTCTGACCGCCTCCATTGCCGCCGCGGTTGTCAAACCCGATCCTGGCGTCCCGGCAGTCACGCAAGTCGTCATCCCCAACGCGACGGAAAAAATCTCCTCCATGCTTTTCAATGAATTTGTCTATCCATTCGAGCTCACTTCGTTTCTGATTCTCGTCGCCATCTTGGGCGCGCTTGTTCTCGCCCAGCGGGAGAAGAAATAGCATGGTCCCTACACAATACTATTTGGTCTTGAGCGCCATACTCTTCGGACTCGGCGCTGTCGCCTTCGTCTTTAAGCGCAACATCATCACCATCTTCATGTCCATCGAGCTCATGCTCAACGCCGTCAATCTCGCCTTTGTCGCCTTCAGCCAGGCCTTTGGCAAAGTCGAAGGCCAGGTTTTCGTTTTGTTCGTCATCGTAGTCGCAGCCGCCGAAGCCGCCGTCGGTCTCGGCATCATCATTTTGATCCAGCGCAATCGCCAGTCGCTCAACATTGAGAAAGTGAACCTGCTCAAACTCTAATGTCTACGCCGATACTCGACATCCTCTGGATCATTCCGCTGCTGCCTCTCCTCGGCGCGGCAGTCAACGGCCTTTTCGGCAAAAATTGGCCGAACAAGTTCGTCAACACAGTCGCTCTCTCGGCCACTGGCCTCTCTTTCCTCGCCGCGCTCGAAGCCGTCCGCGAATTTCTTTACATCCGCAACGGAGAACTCTTTCGCAAGGAATTCTTCGATTGGATCGTCGCTGGTTCGTTCCGCGCGGGCTTCGACCTTCAGATGGACCAGCTCACCGTCGTCATGGTCCTCGTCGTCACCGGCGTCGGCTTCCTCATTCACATCTACTCCACAGGCTACATGTCGCATGAAGGCGGCTACTACCGCTTCTTCTCCTACCTGAATCTCTTCATGTTCTTCATGCTCATCCTCGTCCTCGCCGCGAACTATGTTCTCCTCTTCGTCGGATGGGAAGGCGTCGGCCTCGCCAGCTATTTGCTCATCGGCTTCTATTTCCTGAAAAAGTCCGCAGCGGACGCCGGCAAAAAAGCATTCATCGTCAACCGCATCGGCGACTTCGGCTTCATGCTCGGCATGTTCCTGCTCTTCAAAACCTTCGGCACGCTCGATTTCACGCAGCTATTCGCCAAAGCCGCTCCGTGGTCCAATGAATCCTGGGGCGTCTTCGGCACCTTCACCGTCGCCTGTCTCCTTCTCTTCATGGGCGCGTGCGGCAAATCCGCGCAGCTTCCTCTCTATGTCTGGCTGCCCGACGCTATGGAAGGCCCCACACCTGTCAGCGCTTTGATCCACGCCGCCACCATGGTCACTGCTGGCGTCTACGTCGTCGCCCGTTCTCACATTCTTTTCTCGCACTCCGAAACCGCGCTCGTCGTCGTCGCCATCGTCGGCTGCGCCACTGCGTTCTTCGCTGCAACCATCGGCCTCGTGCAGACCGACATCAAGAAAGTTCTCGCTTACTCCACCGTCTCGCAACTCGGCTACATGTTCCTCGGCTGCGGAGTCGGAGCCTTCGGCGCAGGCATTTTCCACCTCATGACTCACGCCTTCTTCAAGGCCCTGCTCTTCCTCGCGGCCGGTTCCGTCATTCACGCCATGGGCGGCGAGCAGGACATGCTCCGCATGGGCGGTCTCAGCAAAAAAATCAAAGTCACCTACTGGACCATGCTCATCGCCACTCTTGCCATCGCGGGTTTCCCCCCGCTCGCTGGCTTCTTCTCAAAAGATGCCATTCTCGGCGCGGCGTTCCAGATTCCGGGCGGCCATCCGCTTTACGTCATCGGCCTCCTCACCGCGCTCCTCACTTCGTTCTACATGTTCCGCCTGATCTTCCTCACCTTCCACGGCAAGCAGCGTTACGACGAACATCACGTCCACGTTCACGAATCGCCCTGGAGCATGCTCGGCCCGCTTGTGATTCTTGCCGTGCTCAGCGTCATCGGCGGCTGGCTCGCAGCACCATCCTTCTGGGGCGGAGAAGATCACTTCGCCGCATTTCTCGCGCCCGTCTTTGGCGTTGCCCATGAAACCGAAGGAATGACCGCAGCCGCCGCGCACAACCTTGAACTCACATTGGCCGTGGTCGCCGTGATCGCCGCGCTCATCGGCCTTCTCACCGCCTGGTACCTCTATCTCAAACAGCCCGGCAAACCCGCCGAAATTGCCAAGTCTCTCAAACCCATCTACACCACGCTCTACAACAAATATTACGTCGACGAGGCCTACGGAGCC
>JAFDVY010000082.1 GCA_018268785.1 Acidobacteriota bacterium
AGTGAAGATTTTCCTCGCAATTTTGCTGCTCGCACTGCTCGCTGTTGGCGCGGCAGGGGCTTATCTGTGGTACGGAATTCAGGAACCGTATGGGGAATTTGGCAAAGACGGGGTTTTCGTAACGATTCCGCACCGGTCTTCCGCGCGAAACGCAGGGCGCATCCTGGAAAAGAACGGCGTGATTCGCAGTGCAATCGCGTTTGAAGTTTATGCCCGGCGCAATCATCGTTCTCTTATTGCGGGTGAATATCAATTCGACCATGCTGCTTCCGGCAAAGAAGTTTTCTGGAAGCTGGCGCATGGAGAAGTTTATGTGCTGCCGTTTACGGTGCGTGAAGGCGAGACGATGTTCGACATCGCGCACGAACTGGAAGCGGGAAAATTCATGACGGCGAATGAATTTCTGAAAGCGGCTAGTGATCCTTCGAGCATCAAGGACCTGGCGCCACATGCGAAAACGCTGGAGGGATTTCTGTTTCCAGCGACCTATCAATTGCCGCGGCATCCAGTAGCCACAGAACTGGCTGCAAACATGGTGCAGAAATTCCGCGAGCAGTGGCGCGGTATCGCCGCGGAGGACCCGGCTCCGGCCGGTCTGGAACGGCCCGCACTTTCGACCGTGACGCTGGCTTCGCTAGTGGAACGCGAAACGCCAAAGCCCGACGAGCGGCCGCTGGTGGCCGGAGTATTCGACAATCGGCTGCGCAAAGGCATGCTGCTGCAATGCGATCCTACTGTGATTTACGCATTGGAGCAGGCGGGCGCCTACAAAGGAACACTGACCGGCAAGGACTTGCGCTACGAATCGCCCTATAACACATACATGCATGGCGGATTGCCGCCCGGGCCGATCGGGAATCCGGGACAAGTTGCCCTAAAAGCCGCTCTTGCGCCGGCACAAACGGACTATCTGTACTTTGTGGCGAACACACAGGGAGGCCACTTCTTTGCCGCGACGCTTGCGGAACACAATAAGAACGTAAACAGGTATCATCGTTTGCTGCGGGGATTGCCGGCAGACCCGCCTCCGGCGCCTCCGGCAAAGAAGAAGACAAAGGCACCCGTGCACGCGGGAAAGAAGTCCGCAAAGAAACGCTAGAGCGCATGAGCGAAGATCAGAAAACAAAGAAGGCGATGATTCTGGAAACCGCGCGAGAGATCGGAGCGGAGAAATGGACTCCGGCCGAAATCGACCAGTTGCGGCGGAAACTGATCGCGGAGCATGGGGAAGAGGGCAAAACCAGCGCGGACTACGTAGCGAATGTTCTGAAAGACGCCGGGCTTAAAGTGAATCTTTCGGTGCTGGAGGACGTTGAGGATCAGTTCGAAGAAGAGTTCGAAGACCTGCTGCACTTCAAGACGCTGGGCGATGCGGAAGTGAGTTTAATGCGGCTCGATGAGCTTTGCCGGCGGTTTTTGGCGCATGGAGAAAAGGCCGCGGCGGGGCGAGTTCTGGACGTGGCCCGGCTCGGCAAGCGTCGCGCGGAGATGATTGCGCGGAATCACAAAGTCGAGCGGCACAAGCGCGAGGAAAAAGAAGAGATTGCGAACTGGTTCCGCATCTGGCTGGAAACGCCGGAATCTTTTTTCGACTGGTTGGATGTTCGAAAAAAGTCTCCGGAGTTCCGTACAAAATTCCCTCGCGCTGAAGAAGAAGAATGAGCGAGCTGGACCTCCCTCCCTTTTCCCTGGACGTGGAAACGTTGGACCTCGGGCCGGGCGTCAAAGCCATCGGCATGGAGCTGATTGAAACGGAGAGCCGCGAACCGGTGCGCGGGAAAGACGCCATTGCGATCTGGTCCGGAGTCTTCCCCGCCCTGATTGCACAAGAACCGTTTGCGGTGGATTTCTTCAGCCATCTGGACCGAGTGCGGGATTTCTGTTTGACGCGGAAGATCGGTTTTCGCGAAGCGGCGGGGCGATGCATCGTGGTGACGCAGCCGAGCGGCGAGCAATTGCGCGATTTGCTGGAGCGTTTCGAGGGCGAGACGTTTGGGGTGCGCGCCGGAGCGGGCACGCAAGCGGAAGACGCGGTACTCGAGGGCGACCTCTCCAAGCGCGGGCTGGACGCCTACCAGGCCGCTTACACGCGTTATACTTTTTGTGTGGTCTGTGAGCTGGAAGACGGCTGGCTCACCATTTTGAGTGAAACGCTTTGGCCGAGCGAAGTGATCCGGCGGGTGAGGCCGGCAGTGCAACCGTTTGACGTGCACATTGCGCGACCAAATTGAACGATTGAGGAATTTCGCAAGGCTCTCTGAGAATTGGCTTTTCGATTGCACTATTTAGGCCTAGAAGGACGTAAGTTCTTGATGAGACGTGTGCGGGCATGTCTGGGATTGGCGACACTGGCGGCATTGGCTGGCTGCGGCGGCAGCGTCAAGCACGACATCAAGGTGAACAAGCAGGACGTATTGGTTGCGAAGGATGCGACACGCGAAGAGCTGATCGAGAGATTCAACGCACAGGCGGCAAGTGTGCGCAGCTTGAATGCGACGGTGGAACTGAGACCGGTTGCCGGGTCAAGATACAGCGGATTCATTGAGGAATATCACGAAGTGAAGGCGTTTTTGCTTGCTGCACGGCCGGAAAACATCCGGATGATCGGACAAGCGCCCGTGATTTCGAAAACGATTTTCGACATGACAAGCGACGGCGAGACGTTTCAGGTTTCTTTGCCGACGAAGAACAAATTTCTCGTGGGCAAAGTGAGCGCCGAACGGAATAGCGCGAAACCCATCGAGAATCTGCGTCCGCAGCATCTTTTTGATGCGCTGCTCTGGCCGCAGATTGTGAAGGGCGAAACGGTCTTGTCCGAGGAGTTCAACGATGAAACGGCGCGGTATTACATCCTGACCGTGTTGCGAGGCGGATACACGACTGAGATTCAGCGCAAGATTTGGTTCAATCGCGCGGACTTGAGCGTGGTCCGGCTGGAAACGTTTGGACCGAAGGGAGCGCTGCTCTCGGACGTTCACTATTCCGATTGGCAGCCCGTTGGGGAAGCACCCGCAGGGGCTGGAACTGCGGCGATTGCTTTCCCGCGCACGATCCGGATTGATCGCCCCCACGACGACTATGTCATCCATTTGCAAGTTACGAAAGTCGCGTTGAACGAAGACCTTCCTGCAGAACGGTTCCAACTCGCGCAACCGCCCAATTCGGAGCTGGTTCGCGTCGGGGAAGACAAAGACACGCCTGCGAAGGATTCCAAGCCATGATGGGCGAAATGATCCTGCGCAATCTGGTGCATCGCCCCATTCGAACGTTTATCGGGATTATTGCGATTGCCGTGGAAGTTGCGCTGGTTGTGCTGATCGTTGGACTCACCAGCGGCATCTTGTCGGAAACGGCGAAGCGGGTGGAAGGGGTTGGCGCGGACATCATGCTGCAACCATCCTCAGCGGGGGTAATCATCGGAATGAGCAATTCGCCGATGCCCGTCAAAATCAAGAACCGGTTGGAACAATTGCAGTACATACAGTCGGTCGCGCCCGTGCTCTTGCAGTTCAATTCTTCAGGTGGGGTGGAACTGGTCTACGGAATTGACAAGTCGTTCGACGAAGTTTCGGGCGGCTTCGTATTTCTGCAGGGGCGCAATCTGCAAGAACCCGACGACATGTTGCTGGACGACTTGGCCGTCCAATCCAAGCATGTTCAGGTTGGGCAGAAACTCAGGTTGTTCAATCACGACTGGAACGTCGTGGGAATCGTGGAGCATGGCAAGGGATCGCGGATCTTCGTGCCGCTTTCCACGCTCCAGGAGCTTTCCGGCGCGACGGACAAGGCTTCGCTTTTTTTCATCAAGTGCACGCGGCCGGAGCACACTGACGACGTGATCGCGCAAATGAAAACTGTTTTTCCGAACTACACGATTCGAGCGATCCGCGAATACGTTTCGCTGATGACTTCCACAAGCGTGCCCGGGTTAAACGCGTTCGTTGACGCGATGATCGGGCTCGCAGTGTGCATCGGCTTGCTGGTAATTTTCCTGACGATGTACACGACCGTGATCGAGCGGACGCGGGACATCGGGGTTTTGAAATCGTTGGGGGCCAATTCGCCTTTCATTGTGCGGGCGGTGCTTTATGAATCGGCCATGTTGTGTGCCGGCGGAATCCTTGCGGGTATCGGACTGAGCTACGCCTTGCGGGCGGGATTCCTGAGGGCGTACCCAACGCTTTCCATTCTGATTACGCCGGAATGGATTTTACGAGCGGCGGCAATCGCTCTGTTCGGAGCGGTTTTGGGCGCAAGCTATCCGGCGTGGGTGGCGAGCCGCAAGGACGCCGTCGAAGCGCTGACTTTTGATTAGACAGGCAGAGGGAAACTGAGGGACGAAGCTAGGCAGAGATGGCAATCGCGGCTACAATTCCAAGCGCGCAATTCCAGGGGTTGCGCCCTGTGGATGCGCAGGGGCTAACGAAAAAGATCGTGGAACCGATACTCAAGACGGAAAATCTATGGAAGCTGTACCGCGCTGGAAAGGTGGAAGTGCCGGCCCTGCGAGGCGTGAATTTTTCCGTTGCGCCCGGCGAATCGGTTGCAGTGATGGGCCCTTCGGGTTGCGGCAAGTCCACGCTGCTTTATACGATTGGCGGGCTTGCTTCCGCTTCGCGCGGGACGGTGTTGGTGGACGGCAATGATTTGGCGACCATGTCCGACGCGGAACGCACAAAGCTGAGGCGGAGCAAGATCGGCTTCGTGTTCCAGCGATTTAATTTGCTCCCGACGATGACGGCGAAGGGCAACATCGCGATCGCGCAGTATATTCATGGCGATGGATTTGACCCGCACCGGTTTGATGTCGTGACGAAATTGCTTGGGCTCGAAGGGCGCTTAAATCACAAACCTTCGGAGATGTCCGGCGGCGAACAGCAGCGCGTTGCGATTGCGCGCGCGATCATCAACGAACCCAAAATTCTTCTGGCGGATGAGCCGACCGGGAATCTCGATACGAAGAACTCGGACATCGTGCTGGAAATGTTGAGGCAGTTGAACAAAGAATTGGGCCAGACGATCGTGATGATCACCCACAATCCGGAGGCGGTTACTTATTTCGACCGTGTGGTGCATATGCGCGACGGCGTGATCGTCGATGGAATCCCGGCAGATTGATATGGCGAACGGCGGACAATTTCTATCGAAGGTTTTCTTCTGGTCGTTCGAGCGCGGCTCGTGGCAATACGACCTCGCCGTGATTGCAATTCTCATTTTCGTGTTTTTCACGCCACACAAATGGCTGCGGGATCAGCCGGAATCGTCCGCTCCTTCCCAAGCTCATCAAATTGAACTGCTTCCCTCTTCCGGCAATCAGATTTACTACCGCGTTGATACACGAGTTCTGGCGCCACCCGAGCAGATTCCGCAGCTCCAAAACGAGCTGCATCGCGCGTTGCAACGCGCCGTTCCCGAACTGCAAAACGGGAGATTCGAAATTCTGAATATCGAGGCGCAACGCGACGACCAGGGCATTGTCATTGCGTATAAAGTCTCCATTCGGCGCAAGTAGCCCTCCAGCGCGACAACGAAACTCATTGCAGGTCTGCGGCATCCAACTTTGGGTATACTAAGGAACGTTTTTGCAGCCGAACTGACAGGACAGGGGCCGAATTTGAAGGCAAATCCGAAGTTTTTGCTTGGTTTCGCGGTACTCGCGGTGTGCCTGGCCGCCCTGCCTGCCCATCCCCAAGGACAAAAATGGACTCCCGACGGCGTGTTGACCTATATGGATCACGCGGCGCAGGACTTCCGTAGCCTGACGGGTGATATTGAGCGAATCAAGTACACCGACGTTGTTAAGGACACTTCAACCGAAAGCGGACAGGTTTGGGTTCGCAAGGACGAAAAAATTCGCATTCAATTCACAAAACCCGATCCGCGAACGGTCCTCCGCACGGGGGACAATCTTTACATTTTCAATCCCAAGATTAATCGCGTGGAAGAATACGATCTGAAAGACAATCGCGAGATGGTGGATCAGTATCTCGACCTCGGTTTCAATACGCGCGGCGAGCACCTGAAGAAGAACTTCCTAATCGCCGTGAACGGCGAGCAAGAGCTGGATGGCCGCAAAACTGTCGTAATCGAGCTGACGCCGAAATCCACCAAAATGCGCGAGCAAATCACGAAGATTCAAATGTGGGTGGACACCGGATCCTGGATGGCGCTGCAACAAAAATTCTTTGAAGCCAATTCGGGCGACTACTTCATCATTCACTATACGAAAGTGATGAAAAATCTGAAGATTGAGGATTCCCGCTTCAAACCGAATTGGCCAAAGAACGCCACGAAAGTGAAGCCGCGCGGCTAATTTGCCCCGCCTGCCTCCGCATGTTCCGTCCTCAGTAGTTGTTCTTTCCGCTCGATCCCCCAGCGATAGCCTGCCAGGTTGCCGTCGCCGCGAATCACACGGTGGCACGGAACGACGATAGACACCGGATTCGTTGCACATGCGCGGGCCACGGCGCGGCTGGCACTGGGACGGCCGAGCGATTGAGCGACCTGCGCATAAGTCCGCGTCTTGCCAAGCGGGATGCGCTGCAGCTCCCGCCAGACGCGTCGCTGAAACGCCGTGGCCAATAAGTCGAGCGGCAATTCCCGGCGCGGCGGATTGCCTTCCGTGCGTGAAACGATTTCCTTCACGTATTTTCCCAGGCCATCGCGCGCTGGTGCGATTTCCGCTTTCGGGAATTCATCACGCAGTTCCGCAAGCAGTTTAGTTTCGGAATCTCCAAGATATACTGCGGAGACTCCGCGCTCCGTCGCCGCTACCAAGACCTTCCCCAGTTTCGCAGTTGCGATGGTGTATCCGAGTTTCATTCCTTTTCCTCCCTTTTGATAAGTCGCCGGGGTCATGCCAAGTTGCGCGTTGCTGCGCTCGTAGACACGGCTCGATGAGCCGTAGCCGGTTTCGTAGAGCGCATCCGTAATTCTGGCTCCTTGCCGCAAAAGCTTTTTGAAGCGATTGAGTCGCAGTGCTTCCGCGAGTTCTCGCGGAGCAAGTCCCGTAACTTGAACGAACGCTCGCCGCAAGCGATTCGTGGAAGTGCCGAGTTGCCGCGCAATTACTCCGAGGCGGGGTGATTCTTCATTGCTTTGCGCGAGCAAAGCCGCGGATTTCTGCACCAGCGCAGTGGACGCAGAAATTTCATTCGGTTTGCAGCGCAGGCATGCGCGGAAACCATGCTGCTCCGCTTCTCTTTGCGTCTTAAAAAACTCCACATTCCGGCGCAGCGGCCTGCGCGCCGGGCAACTGGGACGGCAGTAGATTCGTGTCGAGCGCACGCCGAGAAAAAATACGCCGTCGGAACGCGAGTCGCGCGCGACGGTCGCTTTCCAATACTGTTCCGCGATGCGGGAATCAATCGATTGTTGTGCGTTGTTCATGGATATTCTCGTTACTTTCAACATGGCGAGAATAGCGCGGTCTCAAACAACGTTCTATCCGGAAAGGCGTGTCAAAGTGAAAAGCTGATTTGTGCCTGGAATCAGACTTCGTTAGGAACGGGAACCGGTTCCGGCTCTGGGGCTGCAGAGCGCTGCGGGGCCGTTATGACCAAGACGACCGCTCCCAGGATGACGGCGGCCGCAAGCAGAGTGCGCAGAGTCAATTCCTCAGACGCAAAGCCCCAGCCCAGGAACAACGCAACGACGGGATTCACAAATGCGTAAGTCGCCACGCGAGGAGCCGTACTGCTCTTCAGAATGTAATTGTAGGCCGTGAGGCCGATTCCCGAGCCGAACACGATCAAGTAAGCCACGGCTAACCAGGACCGCGTCGAGACCGCTGCGTAGTGTAGACTATGCAACTCTCCTGACAAGAAGCCGCCAATCCAGAGCGCAACGCCTCCAGCCAAACATTGCATGGACATGCTGAGCAGGGCAGAGGCCGGGTGCGGGCTGTGCTTGGAGTAGATCGAACCTATTGCCCAGGCGAACGACGCAATAGCCAGTACCGCGGCACCCCAAGGATTAATTCGCCCGGAATTGCCGAGGTGGCTTGGCCCGACTAGCAGGGTTAGCCCAGCAAAACCCAGAATGATTCCCACAAAGACACGGGAGGAGGGCCGGTGGCCGCCTGGACGCAGCCAATCAACGATAACCATCCATAGGGTCACCATGGCCACCAGCAGCGCCGCAACTCCCGATGGCACCGTCAACTCCGCCCAGCAGACTCCGCCGTTGGCTACACAGAGCAACAAGAAGCCCGTAATTGCTGCCGTGATCCAATGCTCCTTCGTAGGGCGAATACCGGTCTTCCAACGGAAGAACGGATAAAACAGGAGCCCAGTAACCAGGTGGCGAGTTCCTGCCAGCAACAAGGGCGGAAAGGACTCATCCCCTATGCGCATGGCCAGGTAAGTCGAGCCCCACAGTACGTACACGGCCAGAAAAGCCAGTAAAGTAAGCGTAGAATTTCGTTGGGTGACAGACATTGGGCTTTGATCGGTAGGTTTAGCTGCTATCGAACGCAAAAATCCATCCGAAATCGCTCCACAAACAGTGCGGTACGCACGATACAGGAACCACAATGGATGGGGTAGAACCATATTGGTCAGTGAAAAATCTTCAAAACGACCCACCATCTTGGTTCCCACAGCCACGCGAATATAGCCCGGTACTATAACTATCTAGTTGAAGATAGGACACTTCCCCCGTTTTCCACAGGTTGACGCGAACTTCCTATAGTGGCATTTTGGCTGTCCATTCTTTTTCCTTGGGAATTTGGGCCATTTTGAATTGAGTGAATTTTGCGGCGGTTCCGCAGAGTGTTGCGGCAGCATCTCCGGGGTCGAGATGAAGGCAACAAACAGGATCGTTTTGCCTGAAGTTCAGAAAGAGGGTGCCTTGCCACGATTCGTGGACCCAAGCGCCCTTCCGCAGTCCCTGCCCAGCCCCATTCCCGGCTCGGGGCCAGCCGCGATTCCGTCGCCGGTCAGGCCGCCCGCCCTGAAGGTGGCTCCTCTCAGAACGCCCGGTGCAATTTCGATTCGGCGATTTGCTCGAATTCCCACTCATGCCGTCGGCGTATTCCACGAACAGCGCGAATACCCGCGCGCCTCGCTGCGTTTGCCGCTGCGGCTGCGGAGCGTTAGCAGTATTGCGGAAGACTTCCCTATCACCTTGGTCACGCGCGATATCAGTTCGACCGGCGTATTCTTTCTTTGCCCGAAGCGCCTGGAGATGAACGCAAACATCGAATTGGAAATTGTATTGGTGAGCCGCCCAATGGGGCGCGGAAACGTTGTCGCAGTTACCCTGGCGAAAGTTCGTCGCGTGGAAGCGGCCAATATGCCCGGCTGGTTCGGCATCGCCGCATCCTTCGACGACCTGAATTTCGATCGCGATGACGGTGTTCCCTCCCGGTTCCCCTGCGCCTGAAATATCATTTTGTTACGGTTCATTCACACAAGCGGCCGCCCAGAACCCGCCGGGTCTCCTGAAAAGTTTCCACAGATTCACCCCTTGTGATTTTTTCGTCTCTTTGACAGACTCGTTTCATACCGCTTGCGCGTGCTGCTTCATCCCGTGGGGCATTTCTTGCACGCAAGCCAGGGGTAAGTGTCTGGGGGAAAAAATGAAAAAGTTTTTGGCTGCTGCCATTCTTATGGCGCTGTGCTTGGTATTTGCTTCAACCAGCTTCGGCCAGGCTCAAATTACGACCGGCGCTGTGCAGGGCGATGTGCTCGATGAAAGAGGTGGCAGCGTTCCTGGCGCCTCCGTCGAAGTAAAGAATCTCGATACCAATCTCACGAAAACAGATACCACGGATTCCGACGGGCATTACGCATTTCTCAGCCTGGCGCCCGGCAGGTACACAATCACCGTCTCGAAAGCGGGCTTTACGACCATCGTTCAGCAAAATGTGAACCTCACCGTCGGCCAGGTTCTGTCCATTCCTGTGACTGTCAAGGTTTCCTCGGTCGCACAGCAGATTATTGTTACCGATGTTCCTGTGATTGAGACCACGGCGACGGAATCTTCCTCCACTCTTGCCGAAGCTACGATCGCCACAACGCCTGTTCTGGGAAGGAAATTTGAAGACTTGCTGACCCTTACTCCGGGCGTAAGCATCTCCCAGGGCCCGGACGGCGACGAAATCAACATCAACGGCCAGCGCGGCATTTTTAACAACATCAGCCTCGATGGCGGCGATTACAACAACGGCTTTTTTGGCGAACAGATGGGCGGCCAGCGCGCGGCCGTGGATATCACGCTGGAAGCAGTCAAGGAATTCCAGATCATCGCCAGCGGTGCAAACGCCGAATTCGGGCGTTCCGCGGGAAGCGCAATCAACGTCATCACAAAGTCCGGCACAAACAATTTCCACGGCAGCGCATTTGAATATTTTCGCGACGAAAGCCTGACCGCCTCTACCTCCGATGGGAAACCTCTCAAGGATTTCCGCCGCAATCAGTTTGGCGGCAGCTTTGGCGGCCCGATCAAGTCGGACAAGCTGTTCTTCTTTGGCGCCACGGAGGGCATTCGGGAAAATCTCACGCGCGATAACCTGAGCACCACCCTCGGGAGCACGGCCTGCCCCATCACTAGCCCCGTCTTCAACGCCAATATTACCGACGCACAAATCGAAGCCAATCCAGATTGCCAGCGCCAGGTTCTTCTGAGTTTTATGAAGACTAACTACAACCAAGACGACGGGCAGCCCATTAATCATCAAGTTCGCAACGCTTCTGCGTTTGGCCGCGTGGATTACAACGTGAATGCCAAGAACCAAATCTTTGGTTCCTACAGCTTCGACTGGTCCAAGAATCCAAACCAAACCTTCGACGTGCCGACCTACGGCACCACAGCCAACGGCATCGAGGGCCCCAGCAAGATCCAGGTCGCGAACGGAAACTGGTACAGCACGATTTCCAGCACGAAGTTAAACGAAGCTCACTTCACGTACTCGCGCGAACTTCGTCCGCGCAACGCCGTCGACAAGAATTCCGTCCCGGACACCGCCATGGGCTTTGGCACAACATTTCGTTTCGGTCAGCCATTCTTCCTGGAACCAGCGGTTGATGAAACTTTCTGGCGCACGGACATCCGCGACAGCTTTTCCGTGGTGCATGGCAAGCACACGGTGAAGTTTGGCGGGGAATGGCTTCACAGCCGAAACAGCCAGATTTTCCGTGGTTTTTTTGCCGGTCGCTACATTTTTGACAGCGTTACTGGATTCCTCCATTACGCTTCCCCCGCTTCCATGGGCATCGGCTTTGGCCCGGACACCGTGGAGTGTGCCAACGGGACTTTCGGCACCTTTAGCAATCACTGCGTTGCGAACGGGTCGACAGTAGCGGGTGGCCCGTTGCTTCTTTATCTCCAACACGGCCGCACTACAAACACTCAGAGTCTTGACGCGTCCGGCTTCTCCGACATTGCCAACGAAGATTTATCCTTATTTGCTCAGGATACGTGGAAGATCACGCGCAACCTGACGCTTAACTACGGTTTGCGCTGGGATGCGCAGAAATTTCCCGATCCGGTTGTTGCCCCTTCGCTAACCTCTTATGGACAATACTTGGGTAATCCGGCGTTCCCCTCGGACGGCAAAATTCACAGCCAATATAAGGAATTCCAGCCGCGCGTTGGCATTGCCTGGGATGTCACGGGAAAGGGCAAGTCCGTTCTCCGCGCGAGCTATGGCATCTTCTTCGCCCGCCAGAACATGCTGACTCAGGTCGGTGCAATCACAACAAACGGCGTCCAGCAGTTGGCGAGCGTAGCGGGTTCGTGCCTCAGCGGACCTCCAGGCTGCTTCTTCCGGAGTAGCGCGCCGAACGGCGAACCTCCAACCTATCCCGGAATTCTCGATCCTGGCAATGCAACCCTGCCCGTTGCCGGCGCGGATGTGACTGTTTTTGATAAGAGCTACGCGAATCCGCGGATTTACGCGACCAACGTTGGCTATGAACAGCAGCTCATTGGCGACTACGCTGTTTACGCCGACTTCAGCATGTCCAAGGGTGTGCACCTGACGCGTTTCACCAATCCAAATGATGCGCCAGTGCCTGCGGATGCCGTCTCAACGATCACAGGCAAGACGGCCGCACAGACTTGCAGTGCTGGAGGCACCACGTGGACCTCCCCCGGCGTTTGCGTGCCAAACTCGGGTGACACGGTCACGTACCTCAGCACGGATTCAGGGTTCAGCAGCTTCACTCCGTTTCCCGGAGTTGGAACGATTACTGACACAGTCAGCTCAGCGAAATCGCTCTATCGTGGCTTCACCGTTGGCCTTCGCAAGCGCATGAGCCATCGCTTCCTCTTCGATGCGAACTACACCTGGGCGAAGGACTACGATGACGACTCCAATGAGCGCGATCCCTTTACCTTCCGCTATGCAAACTTGTTCAACCTTGCGTCGGAATATTCCTATTCGGACCGCGACGAACGCCACAAGTTCAACTTCTACACAGTTGCCAATTTGCCCGCTGGATTCGATCTCAACGTCCGCATGCAGGCACACTCCGCACAGCCAATTACGGGCGAACCGCGTTTCGTAAATGGAGTGGACACCGGACGCAACTCGCTGCGCAAAGACAATGCCTTCTTCACCGCCGACTTCGGCATCGCGCGCCCGTTCCGCTTTGGCGAGCGCTACGCTCTGATTCCAAAGGTTGAAATCTTCAATGCCTTCAACAACAAAAACAACGTCAACCCGCTGTCCACTCCGGCGTTGTTCGACTTCAACGGTTTCCTGCGCGTCGGCGTCGGTGACCCGCGCCAGGCGCAGTTGTCCGTCCGGTTCGAGTTTTAAACCGGATTCAATTTCAAGAGTCAAAAGAGGAGCGCTTCGGCGCTCCTCTTTTGTTTTGCACGCGTGCCTGTCAAAATCGGTTTGATAACAAATGCCGCAGAACATTAATTCGCCTTTGCGTGGTGTGCTTTTCGATTGGGACGGCACACTCTTGAACTCACATGCAGCCGATACCGCCGCGTATCTGGCAATGTTTCGCGTGATGGGAATCCCGTGGGGTCTCGCCGAACTCGAAGAACACTATTCGCCGAATTGGTATAACGTCTATCGCGCGGCAAAGCTCCCCAGGAAACACTGGGACGCCGCAGACCAGGCCTGGCGTGAGAACTACTCCAGTCAGCGGCCAAAGCTCATTGCAGGCGCGCGGCGCGTCCTTGCCCGCGTTGGCGCGAAATACAACCTGGGACTCGTCACCAGCGGCGATCGCGACCGCGTGCATCGCCAGTTGAAAGACTTCGATTTATGGGGTTCTTTCGCGGCACGCGTTTGCAGCGGCGACACGGAAGAGCGCAAACCCCACCCTGCGCCCTTGCAGCTCGCGCTGAAACGGATGCGGCTCAATCCAGCGGAAACGGTTTACGTGGGTGACGCGCCGGAGGACTTGCAAATGGCGCGAAGCGCCGGTGTCCGTGCCGCAATTGCCGTGCTCGGTCCATTCCCGACGGAAAAGCGCCTTCGCGCGGAAAAGCCAGACGCACTCCTCGAATCCATTGAAGAGCTGCCACAAGTCATCAAACGGTTTTATTGACGGTACACAGTGCGCTTCCCGATCGCGCACTCTCACCGTCGTTTCACTTCTTCTCCGTGATCTCTGTGCTCCAGCCTCTGTCTCCTCTGTGTTAAAAGAAGTTTCCCTGCGGGGTTATTGCGGCTTGCTTACTGGAGCGGTGTTCGCCGGTGCAACCAGCGGCTTGAACTCTGTCCACTTGATAATGATGCGGATGGGCACATCACCATCCTGAAAGTGCAGCCGGTCATCGGACCGCGAATAGTTCGGAAACCAGTATTTCCCTTCGACATTTTCCCGGTACGTTTCGAAATTAGAAAATGGCAGCTCTGGCGAATGGAAGTCGCCCAGGTCCGTCACATATTTGCCGTAACTTTTCACCACTTCCAGGTATTTCGCGTCCACCCACACTACGCCTTCAAACAGCGCGTTTGCCCGCTCCAGAAATTTCGGCTTGACTTGAAAAATGTAGCAATCCACTTCGTCCACAAGCTCCCGCCCCGCGAACGTAATGTTGTACTTTTCGATCTGCGGCAATGCCAGCGGGTACGCGGGAATTCTCGAAATAGCGTTCAGGTCTTCCGGAGAAAGCTTCACGGTTTTCAGCGTGGAGGGCTCGTCGGCCGTCACCCGCTCGTACAGTTTTCCGTCGCTGGCCACAATCGGCGTGCTGGTCACCATGAATTCGCCCATGGGATTGCCGTCCGCGCCATATTCCGTCAGCCGGACTGTCTTCTTGTATCCATAGCGCACGCGGGCTCTCGCGTACTCTTCTTCCTTTTCTGCAAAGTGTTTGATGATCAGCGGCTGCGGCATCGCAGGGGGCGCTTCCGCGGTCGGCTGGTCCGTCGTGACGCGCTTCACGCTGTGCTCGGGAGGGGGCGGCGTCTGCGGCCCCTGTTGTTCTTGCGCACCCGCGCTCGCGCCCATCGCAAGCAGCATCCCCGCGCAAAAAACCGCGCACAAGACAACACTCCTCCGTCTCACACTCTTCAATCCTACAAACGTTGCTACTGTGCCTTTCATCCTCTTCATTTTCATTCAGATGCACAATTCAAGCAAACCGCAGCCCGTCCCGCACCCACTCAATGTCGTTTGCCACATTTTACCGCCCACTTCTTGCGTAGCGCCGTGGCTTCAGCCCGGCACTCCCGGTTTTCAGTTTGCGTAGCGCCGCGGCTTCAGCCC
>JAFDVY010000083.1 GCA_018268785.1 Acidobacteriota bacterium
CAAGCAGGCGTGGACCGCACTTGGTCGCAATCCAGTCCGCAGCTTCCTCACCATGTCCGGCATTTCGTGGGGAATCGTTGCGGTAACTCTTTTGCTTAGCTACGGCGCTGGTTTCCGCAGCGTTCTGATGTACACCTTCGAAGTTTTTGGCAAAGGTGCGGTTATTGCTTGGCCCGGCACCACCAGCGAGCAAGCCGGAGGCGAACGCGCCGGGAAACCCGTGCGCTTTGAGGCAGAAGATGCGGAATGGGTAAAAGCGCAGTCGCCTCTTATCAGGCGCGTTACGCGCGAAACGGTCCGTTTCCAGGGCGTTTCCTACGGTGAGCGCCTCTCCGATTCTGCCGTCCGCGGCGTCTTTCCCGAGTACGGCGAAATGCGCAACGAAGTCCCAAGCGATGGCCGCTGGATTTCTCCGGAAGACATTGCCGAACGACGTCGCGTTATTTTTCTCGGCGCCCGCCTCCGCAAAAAGCTTTTCAGTGGTGAACCCGCTTTGGGCGAAACGGTTCGCATCAAAGGAATTCCGTTCACCGTCATCGGCTCCATGGACATGAAGTTTTCCGACAGTTGCTATTTCAATTGTGACGACGAGTCTGCTTTCATCCCTTACACTGCCGCAAACGATCTTTGGGATACGAAATATTCCAGTGTTATGGTCTGGGAACCGATCGCGCCGGTTTTCGAAGCGCCAGCCATGGTGCAGTTCCGCACTGCTATTGCCAATCGCCAGCATTTTTCTCCCAACGACAAGCGCGCCATCACCATGTTTGGCCGCGAAGAGTTTAGGCCAGTCATGGAAGGCATCACCATCGGCGTCGAAGCGCTTCTCTTCATGATTGGCGCCATGACGCTCGGCATCGGCGGCGTCGGCGTGATGAATATCATGCTTGTCTCCGTGGAAGAAAGAGTGCGCGAAATCGGCTTGCGCCGCGCACTCGGAGCACGCAAGAAACATATTCGCTGGCAATTCTTGCTGGAAGCGCTCGTCATGACCATTGCTGCGGGCGCCATAGGCATGCTGCTTTCGTGGGCGCTTACTTCGGCGATTGGCACGCTGCCATTTCTCGGCCCGGCCTACGAAGATGAGTCAGGCAAGGTGGACATTCACCTGAATCTTTCTCTGATGACGATGGTTCTATCTTCACTGATCTTGATCATCGTCGGTGTCGTCAGTGGCTGGCTACCCGCCATGCAAGCGGCCAAACTTGATCCCGTCGAAGCGCTTCGCTACGAGTAGATTTCCAGTGCAGCGGCTCGGCTCGTATTCAATTCTTCAATAGCTCTCAACACTCAATCACATTCAAAGCCAAGCCGCCCAAGGAGGTTTCTTTATAGCGCGACTGCATATCCATTCCCGTTTCGTACATTGTTTTGATCACTTGATCGAGGGAGACTTTGTGCTCGCCGCCCTCCCGCATGGCAATTCGGCACGCATTGATCGCCTTCACTGCACCGATTGCATTCCTCTCAATGCAGGGAATCTGTACCAGGCCGCCGATCGGGTCGCACGTCATTCCCAAGTTGTGTTCCATGCCAATTTCCGCTGCGTACTCCACCTGATGATTTCCGCCGCCCATTGCCGCGACAAGTCCGCCCGCCGCCATCGAGCAGGCCACGCCAACTTCGCCTTGGCATCCCACCTCTGCGCCGGAAATCGAAGCATTCTCTTTATACAAAACCCCAATCACGCTAGCCGTCAAAAAATACCGGAACAATCCCTCATCGGTAGCCTCCGGCACAAAACGCATGTAATAGTGCGCGACTGCCGGAATGATTCCCGCCGCTCCATTCGTGGGAGCCGTCACCACGCGCCCACCGGCCGCATTTTCTTCATTTACAGCCATTGCAAACGTATTTACCCAATCCATCGGCGCCAGAGAATCGTTCTTGCTGCTCGCCGCCAATTTCTTTGCCGACCGCGGCGCGCGCCGCTTCACGTTGAGTCCACCCGGCAAGATTCCTTCTGTCGTCAATCCACTTTTCACGCACTCCTGCATCACGCTCCAGATCCGCGCCACGTGCCCGCGAATCTCCGCTTCCGTGCGCCACGCCTTTTCGTTCTCCAGCGCAATTTCCCAAATCGCCAGCCCGCGCTCATCGCCAATCTTCAATAGTTCGTCCGCGCTTGAAAATAAAAAGGGAACTGGCTTCACGACCTTCGCTGCCGCACTTTCGCCCTCGCGCAAGATGAATCCGCCGCCAACCGAGAAATAAACTTGCGACGCAATGAGCGCGCCGCTGGCGTCAAGCGCCGTGTACCGCATCCCGTTCGAATGGGCCGCCAGGGTCTTATCTTTATGCCACAGCAAATCCGAAGCCTCGTCGAACGTGATTTCCTTCACTCCGGACAGATTTAATTTCTTCGCCGCACGAATCGCCGCCAGCTTCGGTTCAATCGTTTCCGGCTCAATTTGGTCCGGCAACTCACCGCTCAATCCCAGCAAGATCGCCCTGTCCGTTCCGTGCCCATGCCCAGTCAGCGCAAGCGATCCATACAATTCCGCCAAAACTCGCGTCACTCCGCGCATCTCTCCGCGAGTCTCCAGGCCTCGCGCAAAATCCGCGGCCGCGCGCATCGGCCCCATCGTATGCGAGCTGGATGGCCCAATCCCAACCTTGAAAATTTCAAATATGCTTGTCTTCACGGAAGGCTTGTCCCAATTCAATGCTACGCCCATTCTTACAACCAGGACACCTGCACCAGGTCATATGTAACCGCCCCATAACCCATCCGTTGAATAGCCGAATTTTAATTCGCTGGCATACTCCCGCTGTCCCTGCGCTGCGGCCCTGCGTTTTAAGATATTTGCGCCCTATTCCTGTCTTTGAGACAATTACCGGATGAAAAAACAACAAACTTTTTCGCTGATTTTATTAGCCTCCAGCGCGCTGCTCGCTTCTAACGCGTTCGCGCAAACTTCGCCCACTTCCGGCGCCGCTCAAACGCCCGCCGCTAAACCGCAAACTTCGACCGGTGCAACCAGCGCGACTAAACCCCAGGCCAGCACCGCGGCCAAGAAGCCCGGCACCGCCACGGCTCCAAAGCCTGCCTCGGCCCTCGCTCTGAAAACGGACAGGGAAAAAGCCAGCTACGCGATTGGCGCAAACATTGGCAGAAGCATGAAGAAGGAAGGCGTGGATCTCGATACTGCAATCATTGCCCGCGGCATTAAGGACGGTTTTTCCGGCGGCAAGCTTCTCCTTACGGACGAGCAGGCTCAAGCCGCGCTGGTCGCCTTCTCCGGCGAGATGAAGAAGAAACAGGAAGCACAACTCGCCCTCGTGGCCGCGACAAATGGAAAAGAAGGCCAGACATTTCTCGCTGCGAATAAAACGAAGCCTGGCGTCGTCACCCTTCCCAGCGGCTTGCAATACAAAATTCTCACTCCAGGCTCTGGCCCGAAGCCAACCACTGCGGATACGATTCTCTGCAACTACCGTGGAACGCTGCTGAACGGCACAGAATTCGATGCATCGGAAAAGCACGGCGGCCCTGCCACGATTCCTGTCGGCGGCGTAATCAAAGGTTGGACGGAAGCGCTGCAGCTTATGCCTGTCGGATCAAAGTGGGAGCTCTACGTCCCGCCCGATCTCGCTTACGGTAATCGCCAGGCCGGTCCAGACATCGGCCCCAATTCCACGCTCATCTTTGATGTCGAACTTGTCTCTATCGAGAAGCCGAAGGAAGCTCCTGCCGAAGCTGCAAAGCCAGCCGCGCCAAACAGCGCTCCTGCGACCGCGCAGCCTCAGGCAGTGCCGCAGACCACGCCGCCCGCGGCAACGCAACCGGCTCCGAAACCGCCGTCACTTTAGTTTTTCTTGCAGTTGGATTCTGCTGGGCGGGACTTCGGTTCCGCCCTTTTTCTTTTAGGGCAGGAATCCTACGCTTTGCCAAAGCTCTGGCGTCTTGAACATCTTCCCGCCGGTCATTACAAACTCCACATTCCGGATCGCATGAATGTCCTCCAGTGGATTCCCATTCACCAAAATCAAATCCGCGCGCTTTCCCGCTTCAATCGTTCCGAGTTCTTTGTCCATTCCCATTGCTCGCGCCGGAATGATCGTCGCTGCTTGAATCGCTTCCATTGGGGAAAATCCCGCCATGGCATAGAGCTCGATCTCTCGATGCACGGAATGGCCCGGCACTGTTTGATCCGTTCCGACGACAACGGGAATCCCCGCCGCGTGTAATTTCCCGACAAGCGCCACATACTTGTCGAACACTTTCTGCACCAGCTCCGCATTCTCGGATGGCGGCCCAACATCAAACAGCGCCTGCGCCAATTCCGGCGCCACTTTCGCCGCCCCGGGTTCGAATGAACTAAATGGCTTTGCTGTGCTCGCCGTGCCCAGCTCATAAACTGCAAGAGTCGGATCCACCACCGTGTGATGCCCTTTCAAAAACGCAATTTCCTTTTTCGTCGCGTCCGAATCCAGATCCAGTTCGCTGAACGCCTTCAATCGCTCTATCCTTCTTGTACCCGCGGGAAACGGCGGCGCCATCATTTGCATGATGTAGGGAATGTGGCTGATCTGATCCTGCCCCGCCTCGATGGCTTCGCGCGTTGTGACTCCTTCTGGAATATGCCCTGTTGCGGTCATTCCCAGCTTGTGCGCCTCCGCCGCAGCGGCTGCGATTTGCGGCAATTTTACCGAGCTGTAAATCTTCACCTGCTGAAATCCCATCTGATGATAGCGGTCCACCCACTCCCGCGCCTGCTCCGGCGTATCCGCCCGAGCTACGCCAGCCGCCTGCGGCCCCGTGCCATCGATGAGTCCGGCTGCCAGGATCCGCGGCCCCAATCCATGGCCTTCCGCGATCATGTCTCGAACGGCGGTAATGAATTCCAGTTCATTCCCGCAATCGCGCACTGTCGTCACGCCCGCCGCCAGATAAATCGGTCCCCATTCCACTTGTTCAAAGTGCGCATGCATGTCCCAAAGGCCGGGCAAGATTGTCTTCCCACGTGCGTCGACCAACTGCACATTCTTGGGAATCTCAATTTCGCTTCGTGGGCCGGCTTTAACAATTCGACCGTCTCTTACGAGCACCACAGCATCCGCAATCGCCGGTTTTCCCGTTCCGTCCACCAGTGTCCCGCCGGCAAGCGCAATGTTGTTCGCGCGGCTGCCCGGAATCGTGGTCGAAATCTGCGCCAAAGCGCTCATTCCATCTTTTCCAGCCAGCGCCACAAACGTTCTTAGACCGTCCTCGTACCCATCGCGGATCGCTTCGAAATGATCGAACTCGGCGTCCGTCGTCACCGCTGCAATCAAGTCCTGCTTCCCGTTGAACCACAGCCATTCGCGTCCCCAGATCAAACCTTCCACCAGGAATCGTTGCAGCGTCTCTGTTTTTCCGCCGATCGAAATCTTGTCCTGTCCTCGCGGCTCAATCCAGAGCGATCGCCCCTCCGGATAAATCGGCAGCTCCTTCGGCGAACCGTGTGCCGTCCAATACCTGACCATCAGCATCTGAAACGTCACCGGTGCGTATCCGGCCACGGTGAAAAATTGTTGCGGGGTTTCGCCCTCTTTCCACTCTTCGCGGTCTCTAACGCGGATTTGCTCGCCGTTAACCGCCACCGCGCGGTCCAATGCGCTCAGCCGCGAATTCTTTCCTTTAATCTCAAACGAAATCGGCGTCCAATCGCTCTTCCCGCGGAAGCTCGCCTTCAGGGGAACATCCGTTCCCCGATCGTTGAACTTGAAATCCGCGTTCACCGCCAATCCGTTCCCATCTTTCGTGATCTGATAACTCTCCCAACCGATCGCCTGCTCAAATTTGTGCAACCGGAATTTGCCCTCTTCCACCGGCTGGGTATTTTGTCCGTAAGCGGCTGGAACAAGCACTGCCGCGAACACCAGGAAAAGCCAATTGCCAATTTTCATTTTGTTCATGGATTCTCTTAAGAACTTCGTCTTGCTTTTCAAGCTCTGAAATTACTTCTCTGCCAGCAATGCGTCGAAATATCTCCGCATTTCCGGCGAGTCCCACTGCTGTTCACCAATGATCTTCCGCGCAATTTTCCCTCGGCGGTCAATTACATACGTCTCCGGATACACGGAAGTCCCATACTCCAGCGCAATTTTCGAAGATGTACCTTGCACCGAAGGGTCTCTCCACGTCGGAAACAAAACGCCGTGCTCCACCAGAAACTTCTGGTAAGCCGCCGGGTCTTCGTCCACGTTTACACCCAAAACCAGTCCGCCCCTCTGCTCGATTCGCGTTTGCAGCGCATTGAGCGAAGCCGTTTCCGCTACGCAAGGCGGACACCAGCTCGCCCAAAAATTCAGGACCACCACTTTTCCGCGATAGTCGGAAAGCTTCGCCGGCTTTCCGTTCATCTGCATGGAAAAGTCTTCCGCCGTGCGGCCTGCAATCGAAGCCTCGCCCTGCCGGTAATGGGGCATGGCAAATACAACCAGCACCAGCACACCAAGCCAGAACGGCACCCACACCTTCAGCTTTCGAAGAGAAATCATGCAGGTGATATACTAGCTCAGACGCCCTCAATCAGAAACTGGCCGAAAACCAGCGGGTTTTAGCGAAATTCTTCGACCTCCAATGCCGAACAAACCCACCATCAGCGCCATTGTCCCGGCTCGCGATGAAGAACTGAACATTGCAAACTGCGTCCGTTCCATCGCCCTCCAGCCGGAAGTCCTGGAAATCCTGGTGATTGACGATCAATCCACGGATCGGACGGCGGAAATCGTTCGCAATCTCGCCACCGAAATTCCCAATCTCCGCCTCATCAAAACCTCTGAACTCCCCGCCGGCTGGGTGGGAAAAAACAACGCGGTCTGGCTCGGTGCGCAGCAGGCAAAAGGGAAGTGGCTACTTTTCACGGATGCCGACGCCACACTTGCCGAAGGTGCGACAGCGAAAGCGTTCCAACTCGCCGAAGAGAATGCAGCCGCCCTCGTCTCGTTTTCTCCCGAACAAACGCTCATTTCCTGGTACGAAAAAGCCTTGATCCCCTTTGTTTACTGCAGGTTAGGCCGAAAGTTCACTTTCGCGGACGTCAATGATCCCAAATCTCCCGCCGCTGCCGCCAATGGCCAATTCCTGCTCATTCAACGCTCGACTTATGACGCGGTGGGTGGCCACGCGGCAGTCGCAGAAGAGGTCCTCGAAGACGTCGCCCTGGCCCGGCGCGTCAAACAAGACGGTTGGGGCATCTGGTTCGGATCCGGCATCGGGTATGTTTCCGTTCGCATGTACCGCTCTTTTTCTCAAATGTGGGATGGCTGGCGCAAAAATCTTTATAGACTTATGGTGGGGGCTTCCGGTTCTATTTTCAACGAATGGGAAGCTGCCTTTCCGTGGATGACGTGCCTTGTCCTCCTCTTCGGTATCAAATTCCCGCTTGCCACCTTCGTCGGTGTCGTTCTGCTCCTTTTCCGCCAAATCAGCTACGGCCTGGAACTTGCCCGTAACCAATTCCCGTTCAAGTTCATCATCTATTACATACCCGCCGTCTTTCTCTATGCCGGCGTCTTGATTGCCTCTTACCGTAGCTATTCAAGGGGCAGAGTTGTGTGGAAGGGCAGGGAGTATCCCGTAAGCCTACCCAGCGCACCGGGCAAAAGCTGAGCCAACGAAATTCAAATGGTCTACTTGACGCGAAAAATCGAATTCTCTGCATCGCACTTCTATCACAATCCGGCCCTCTCGCCGGAGGAGAATCGGCGCGTTTTCGGCAAATGCAATAATCCTCATGGCCACGGCCACAACTACGCCCTGGAAGTCACGATTGCCGGGGAACCCGATCCTGTCACGGGCATGGTTCTTGATCTAAAGGATCTGAAAGAAATTCTCGAACGCGAAGTCATGCAGCGCATGGATCATCGCCACCTGAATATCGAAGTCCCAGAGCTCAAAGGACAGATTCCCACCTGCGAAAACATCGCTCGGGTCATCTGGCATCTGCTCGAACCGAAAATCACCCAGGGCAAACTTTACAAGGTCCGCCTCTATGAGAATTCCGATCTCTTCGCCGACTGCTACCGCAATGGCGCCGGAGCGCGCACATGACGGCCGAACAACTTCACGTCGAACTCGGCCGCCGCTACCATTTTTCTGCGTCTCATCGTCTTCACAATCCGCAACTGAGCGGTGAAGAAAACTGCCGTATCTACGGCAAATGCAATAATCCCCATGGTCACGGCCACAACTACGCTGTCGAAGTCCGCCTCTCCGGCAAGATTGATCCCGCGACCGGCATGATCTCCAATCTTGCGGACCTTGACTCCTTTGTGAACGAAAAAGTGATCGAGCCGTTCGACCATCGCTCGCTCAACGAAGAAGTGCCCGCGTTCCGCAACGCAGTGCCAACAACCGAGATTCTATGTATCGAAATTTTCCGGCGCCTGAAATCTTTTCCCTATGCCAAGCTTGAAGCTGTCCGAGTCCAGGAAACCACGAACAACAGTTTCGAATTTGCAGGGGAATAACCAGGGGACACGAACGTGACGAAACCAACAGAAGAGATCCTGCTCAACGAAGCAGAAAAACCGATCGACGCGAAAACTGTCGCGTCTCACATGCGCGAAATTATCAAGCTGGTCGGAGAAGATCCGAACCGCGAAGGTCTCCGCAAGACGCCCGAGCGCTTTGAAAAAGCGCTGAAGTTTCTGACCAGCGGGTACAACATGAATCTCGACACCGTTCTGAACGGCGCCACGTTCAGCGTTTGCTACGACGAAATGGTCATCGTCAAGGACATCGAATTCTTCAGCCTTTGCGAACACCACGTTCTTCCATTCTTCGGCAGGGCTCATGTGGCTTACTTGCCAAGCAAGAAAGTTCTTGGCCTCAGCAAAGTTGCGCGCCTCGTAAATATGTTCGCGCGCCGCCTGCAGATTCAGGAACGCATGACCAGCCAAATCGCTCAAGCTATCGAGGAAAAGATCGCACCACAAGGCGTTGGCGTCATCATTGAAGCCCGCCATCTCTGCATGCAGATGCGCGGAGTCGAAAAGCAGCACGGCCAGGCCGTCACCAGCGCCATGCTCGGCGCTTTCCGCCACAACAAGCAGACACGAGACGAATTCCTGGCGCTCGTCCGCGCCAAGAAATAATCCGTTTTTCCACGGGCCTGAATCGGATTTTCTTCTCATCCATGCGCCATTTTGGCTCTGGCAACTTCGGCCTTCCTTGCTAGAGTGGAACATGCCTTCCAGTTCCGCCGCAGCCCCGGTTCGCGCGCCACAAACCTCCTCAATCAATCATGTCGCTGCAAAATCTCCTGCACTCACGGTCTTCGCTTTTTTCTGCATCTATTTCATTTGGGGCTCGACGTATCTCGCCATTCGCTATGCGGTCGCCACAATTCCGCCGCTTTACACCGCTGGCTTTCGTCATCTTATTGCCGGCTCCATTCTCCTCATCTGGGCGCTGGCCAAAGGCGCCCGTCCAACCGGCAAACAGATTCGCGCCAGTGTCATCATCGGAATTTTCTTTTTTTTGATCGGTCACGGAACGCTGCATTGGGCTGAAACGCGCATCCCCTCCGGCTTTGCTTCGCTCATCATCGCTTCTGAGCCCATCTGGGTGTTTCTCATGGCCGCGCTCGCCGAAAAAAAGTGGCGCATGAATTTGCCGCTTATGACGGGAGTCGTTATCGGCCTGGTCGGCGTGGCGCTCTTGGTTGGACACGACGCGTTTTCGTCGGGCTCCAAAATGTTTGTCGGCTCTGTTGCCGTTTTGCTTGGAGCAATCTCCTGGTCCGTCGGAATCGTCTACTCGCGCCGCTCCCATCTTTCCGGCAATCCGCTTCTGCTCTCTGCGCTTTCGCTGCTGTCCGGTTCGTTCTTGCTGCTCACAACAGGAACAATCGCCGGCGAAGCCCGCGGATTTTCTTTCGCCCAGGTCACTATGCGTTCCTGGCTCGCCCTTGCGTATTTGATCCTCTTCGGTTCCGTCGTGACTTTTACCGCTTACAACTGGCTCATGGAACACTATCCTCCGACGTTCGTGGCAACACACACCTACGTCAATCCAATCGTCGCTGTCTTTCTGGGTTGGTGGTTCGCAGGGGAGAAAGTAACCATCAACGTCGCCATCGCCGCGGCCCTCGTTATCCTTGCGGTCTTTCTCGTGGACCGCGGCATGGCAAAGTTGCAAATCGATTCGAACACCGCAGCCTAGCAGTTGCGGCCTTTGTTACTTACATTGTTCCGATTTCAGCCCACGCTGTTGTCGTATCCCAAGCCAGCTTCAAGTTGCAGCCGCTTCCCGCCTTGTCGAAGGAAATGGTGAAATTCTCAACTGGCGTGGCCGAAGTTCCCGCCTTCATGTCCACGCGAACCAGATCCTCTTTTTCTCCTGGATAGTCCGTGCCCCATTCGCCGGTCTTCTTGCTGATCACCAGAACCCACTTGTCCTTGCCAGGAATGGTAAATAACGTGTAGCTGCCGGCGGGCACGTGCTTGCCACCCATCATCAAATCTGAAGTCGTCACAAACGTCGTCGCTTCGTTCGCGCCCGTCCGCCAGATTTCGCCATACTTGACGACGTCCGGGAAAACGTTGCGCCCCTTCTTGCGCGGGCTCGAATAATCAATCGTTACGGTCTTGCCGCTCGCAAGTTCGCACTTCGCCGTTGCGGGAGGGCTCGGCCTTTTCGACTTGTCCTGCTGTGCCCTTACCACCAGCGCCCCAACGATGAGCGCCAGAACTGCAAAACTACAAACCGCCAGTACCTTCTTCATAAGTGATCCCTCCAGATGAAAAACTCTAGCACGAAAAGATGGACGCTGGGCCGGAGCAGAAGTAAGCAAAGAATGGATGGTACCAAAGCCATCGCGGCTACAAAGCTTGAGCTTTTTTCGCTTCAGTTGCGCGGCGAACTTCGTAGATAAGATAGACGACCACCCCGATGTTGACCAGAAGCAGAATAGCCCGCAGAGGCGTCGGATGGTTATAGAGCACATAAACCTCAAGCGGAATCAGCCCAGCGGTGGAAATAATCGTTAGGAACTCAGCCCAACGTTTGTGCAGTGCCAAGCCAATTCCTTCCGTAAAAAATAAAGAAGAATAGATAAATGTTCCCACGCCCAGCTCGCGCAGCTTGTTCCGGTCAACGTTCGTCATCTTTTCGATTAGCGCATTCAGATAATGGTTATGCGGATCAATTCGAAATAAGTCGGCCCAGCGCTGCGCCTCGGCGACCAAATCCTTCTTGACGAGCATGTGCACAGCGATTCCCGCGCACAGCAGAGACAAGCCTTTGAGCAATTTTAACGCGGCTATCAGCAGCAACCCGCGCGGGTTTTCCCGAGGGTTCGTCATGTTCCGGAATATTGCAGCGCCAGATGCAGGCCGCGCGATACGATGCAACCCGTCGATGAGCACTGCCTCACCAAAGGTACCGGATGAGCCGCGAATATGCGAGCCGCGCCTCGCTCACCGCGTGGATTGTAGTGTGGATGCCCAGCGTGAGACAGCCTGAATGTGGGCGCTATCTTCCTGTAAGGAAAGCCGTTTCATCGTAAGCATGACCCGGAGCTGCTCCAGCAGGGATCGCAGCTCCTTCGCCTGCACGACATATTCGTCCAGATCCTTGGCGATGCCCGGATGCTCGGTCCGCAGTTGCTTTGCGTTGGACATGATCGGGTCCATCTCCGCGATCGTCGCCGAAAGAGCCCTGACCATCTCTACGCCAAAATCTCGTTCGCCGTGCAATGCCAGCCGCGAATCTGCAATCATTGGCCGCAAGGTTTCGTTGACTCTGCCGATTTTGGCCCGCAGAGGCTCCATCATTTGTGCCCCCGCGATTCCGCGTCGTGCCAGGCTTGCCGCATGGAGCTGTACATCTCAATCAGTTTTTGCAGCGTCGCCGCGTTCGAATCCACGTTTACGGACAGAATCATTCCCCGCGTGATCTCGTAAAAATTGTCGAAGCGTTTTGCCGCATCCGCCCCGCGTTCGAAATCGAGAACGGACTTGAGATGAGCGATAACGGTAAGCGAGTGATTCAACTCGAACACCCGCGTTTCGACATTGCCGCGGTTCATCGCATCGAGCGCGCGCCGGAAATCGCGAAGGATTGTGTCGTACAGTGCGATTACCAGTCCAACGGGCGAAGCGCCCTGGACGGAATGTTGTTGGTATGCGCTGAGAACTCCTGAATTCGACATTATGCGCCCGCCAGTTGCCGGCTCAATTGCTGCTGCAATAGTGGCAACTCCTGCAAAGTCGCGTTCACTTGCGAATAGACCAAAATCAAGTTTGCCTGTTTGACCGCCAGTGTCGCCTGTAGATCCGAAATCTGCGAACCCAGTGCTTGTGAGGATTGCGCAAGGCTCTTTGCGTCGAGCCCCAGCGTCCCGGAAACGGGGTCGGCGATGTTGGTCAGAACCGTGTCCAGATTCTGTGCGAATCCGCCCGTCGCAGCCTGCAGAAAGTTCTGCACACCGGAGAAATTTCCCGAAAGATTCGTCGACAGCGTCCCCTGATTGACACTCAAAGTGCCGTCGTTATTCAAGCTGATCCCGAGGCTTCTGAGGTTGGCAATGCTGCCGTTTCCGCTGTTCGAAAATGTAATCGCGGAAAGCAGCGCGGATTGAGCCTCTCGCAACGATCCGTCCGCTTCAAGCGGCCCGCCACCGCTTCCGTCTGAAGCCACGGCGAATTGCGCGTTGATGTCCTTGATCGCGGTGTCGTCTCTTACGCCGACTTCATCACGCTTCTCTTCGCCTTCTTTGTCGTCCTCTACGCCTCTTCTCAAGTCGACAAACGCAAAGTCGGCAAACTCGCCGTCGCCATTCAAGTCGCCTTCCAGCAACTCGGCGTCTTTGAAACGTCCAACACGCAAATCCCCCTCAGCGATTCTGAAGCTGTTCCGTTCGCGCAGGTTCAGGTCGTCGAAAATGCCGAACGCACCACCGACTTCGAACGTTTCGTCCAGCCTATGAAGGGCATGCCCAGCCCTATGAAAAACGTCCAGAACGAGCTCGAGAAAGCCCTCGCCGAGGAAATCAAAAGCAAAATCGTCAATGTCACGCTCACCCGAGAAGGTGTTGTCGTCAGTCTCCGCGAAGTCGGCTTCTTCGAAAGCGGCTCCGCCACCATGCGTGCCTCCTCAAAAGGGTCTATCGATCGCCTCGCCGCCATTCTCGCCTCACGTTCCGAATTCCTCCGCATAGAAGGTCACACCGACAACATTCCCATCCACAACGCTCGCTTCGATTCCAATTGGGAACTTTCCAGCTCTCGCGCAACGGAAATGGTCAAACTCTTCATCGAGCGCTACCACATCGACGCGTCTCGCCTCTCCGCTGCAGGCTATGCCGAATTCCATTCAGTGTCCCAAAACGACACAGCCGAGGGCCGCGCTCAGAATCGCCGCGTCGATATCGTCATCCTCAATCCTTCCCGCCCTCCCATTGCCCCATAGCTCTTCTCAATTTTTCACACTCAACGCAGTGACCGATAAGCAACATCTAACCAACATCCTCACGCCTTCCGTTGACACCAGCTCCTGGCACTTGGAAAATGTGCTTCACCCCCTTCCAAAAATCTACGTTCTGCGTGTGTGCACATGAAAATTCTTGTGGCTGAAGATGACGTGCCTCTGGCCGAGTTTCTCCATCAGCGCCTTCGGCAGGAGCAGTTCAACGTTCAAATCGCTTCCAATGGAAACGATGCGCATCGCTTGGCGACCGAGGATTCCTTCGACCTCGTTCTCCTCGATCTCAATCTGGAAGGCGCTAAGGGACTCGATGTCTTGCGCGGCATCCGTTCGCGTAAGCCCGATCTCCCCGTTATGCTTATGACCGGCACAGGCGTGCTCGAAGAGCGCATCCGCGGCCTCGACGCAGGCGCCGATGACTACGTCGCCAAACCCTTCGCATTCGCCGAACTTGCCGCTCGCATTCGCGCTCTCTTGCGTCGTGGCAGCCGCCCAGGCCAGACCGTTCTCGAAGTCGAAGATCTGAAACTCGATCGCCTTTCTCATACCGTCCAGCGCGCGGGCCGTTCCATTGATCTCAGCCCCAAGGAATTCGCGCTGCTCGAATTCCTAATGATGCATCGCGGCCAGCCCGTCTCTCGTCCTGCAATCGTCGAACAAGTCTGGAAGCTCAACTTCGACACGATGACCAATGTCGTCGACGTTTACATCAACTATCTCCGCCGCAAAGTGGACTCCGGCCACGAACGCGCTCTGATTCGCACCGTCCGCGGCGTCGGCTACCAAATCTCCAGCGACCCCTCTCCCGCGGCGCGAATGTACGCAAGCGTCGCCCACTAGCGTCATCGAACTCACAAAACGGCGCCTCCAGTGGCGTAGGCTTTAGCCTGCGCGCCCGTAATGGAATAGCAGGGCTTATCCGCTTGCCCGCGCTGCACGAAACGCGCCCAAGCCCAAAAATCAAAAACGGCGCCCCGAACTTACCGAGGCGCCGTTTCGTGTCTCTGGAGGAAAAACTCTTATCGAGGTTTTTGCGTGTTTCCGCTCGGCACCAGCGCAGAGCTTCCCACGCTGTCCGCCGAACGTGCGCTCGAATCAAACGTCAGGATTCCTTCCGTCGCCGACGCCGCAACCACC
>JAFDVY010000084.1 GCA_018268785.1 Acidobacteriota bacterium
TTCGCGAAGGCGGCCACACCGTCGGCGCAGGCGCCGTCACCGAAATCATCGAGTAGTTTTGGCTCAGCAAGAGTTTTGAAACAGACGATCTTGAGAAAAGAGAATTAAATCATGCGGGAAATCATTACGTTGCAGTGTGGCGATTGCAAAAATCGCAACTATACAACGACAAAAAACAAGAAGAAGCACTCCGATCGCATGGAGACGAAGAAGTTTTGCAATTCGTGCCGCAAGCACACTCCTCACAAAGAAGTGAAATAGCTTCGTTGGGGAAGTTGGAGGGGCGAGGGCCGGTTTTGCTTTTAGGGGAGTCGTCCAACGGTTAGGACTCCGGTCTCCAAAACCGGGTATGGGGGTTCGAATCCCTCCTCCCCTGCCAGAGTTCGAGCAGTACGGGACACGAGGAACGAGGGCGTATGGCAACGCAGGTGGCAAAGGTGGAAGAAGAAAAGCAGCCATCACAACTTCAGCAGCGCGTGAGCGGCTCGCTGCAGCGCTCGAAGGAATTTATTCACGACGTTCGCGTCGAGCTGAAGAAGGTCACCTGGCCCAACCGGGAAGACGTCACTTCAACGACCGGCGTTGTCATTGTCACGGTTGCGTTCTTCGGCGCGTACCTCGCGATTGTGGAATGGCTCGCGCAAAAAGGCCTTGATTACATTTTGAAGCTGTTTCACGTCGCTTAAGGGGTTTGGAATCACATGGGAATGCAGTGGTACATCATTCATACGTACTCGGGCTTTGAGAAAAAAGTCAAGGAAAGCCTGGAGAGCCGCGTGGCCGCGTTCAATCTGCAGGATCAGATTGGCCGCGTCCTGATCCCCATGGAAGACGTGGTGGAAGTTCGCGGCGGCAAGAAAGTGGTTTCTTCGCGCATGTCGTATCCGGGCTACGTTCTCGTTGAGATGGATCTCGACGAAAACACCTGGCACATTGTGCGCAACACGCCGCGCGTTACAGGATTCGTCGGTTCGGCCACTTCGCCTTCGCCGCTCAGCGACGCGGAAGTGGACGCCATCATCAACCGCGTGCATACGCCGCAGGACCGGCCGAAACCGAAAGTGGTTTACGAACGGAACGAGCAGGTGCGCATCGTGGACGGCCCGTTTGCGAATTTCAACGGCACAGTGGAAGAAATTGACAACGACCACAGCCGCTTGAAAGTTTCCGTAACGATTTTCGGCCGCTCAACGCCGGTCGAACTCGATTTTGCCAGCGTCGAAAAGTTGGGTTGATTTTGTTTTGTGTAGCTCAGGGGCTTCAGCCCCGGCAGTGCTTGGCAGGATTGAAAATTTTCTGAAGATTTTTGAGGTAAAGGGAACATGCCGCCAAAGAAGATACAAACGACCATCAAGCTTCAGTTGCCCGCGGGCAAAGCGACTCCTGCGCCCCCCGTCGGTACCGCGCTCGGTCCACATGGTTTGAACATCATGGATTTTTGCAAACAGTTCAACGCCAAGACGCAAAAAGAGCCGGACGGAATGATTTTCCCGGTTCTCGTCACCGTCTATACCGACCGCAGCTTCACCTTCATTTTGAAAACGCCGCCGGCCTCTGTTCTTCTGCTGCGCGCTGCGGGCATCGCAAAGGGTTCTGCCGAGCCGAACCGCAACAAAGTCGGCAAGGTCACGCTGAAGCAAGTTACGGAAATCGCGAAGATCAAGCTTGTCGATCTCAACACCACCAATCTGGACTCTGCCGTTCGTACCGTCAAAGGCACGGCGCGCAACATGGGTCTGGAAGTCGTGGAAGCCTAAACGAACCATCGGGCGAAAGAGATCGCTGGAGAGCAGTCGAAATGGCAAAGTTGAAAAAAGCCGGTAAGCACGTCGAGAAGGCGCGAAAGCTGGTCGAACCGCGCCCGTACAAGCTCGGCGAAGCGTCCGAACTCATCAAGAAGACGCATCACACGAAGTTCAATGAAACCGTGGAACTCGCCATCAATCTTGGCGTGGATCCCAAGCACTCCGATCAGGTTGTTCGCGGCACCGTCGTTCTTCCGCACGGCCTGGGCAAGAGCGTTCGCGTTTTGGTTCTCGCAGGCGGCGAAAAAGTTCGCGAAGCGCAGGATGCTGGCGCGGATTTTGTCGGCGGCGACGACATGGTGCAAAAAATCATGGAAGGCTGGACCGATTACGACGCCGTAATCGCCACGCCGGACATGATGAAGTCCGCCGGTAAACTCGGTAAGGTGCTGGGCCCTCGCGGCCTGATGCCCAATCCGAAGACCGGCACGGTCACTGCGGACGTTGCCAAGGCCATCAAGGAAACCAAAGCCGGCAAGGTCGAGTTTCGCGTGGACAAGGCGGGCATCGTTCATTGCCCCGTCGGCAAGATTAATTTCGACGCTCCGAAAATTTCCGAAAACGCCCATGCCGTCATCATCGCTGTTGTAAAGGCGAAGCCGGCCGCGGCGAAGGGCAAGTACGTGAAGAAAATCACGCTCACTTCCACCATGGGTCCCGCCATCGGGATCAGCCTGGATGAAGCGGAAACCGCAGTCGCGGCCGCAGCGTAAGGATTGAAGGAAACGGGATCATGAAAAAGCGAAGCGAAAAACAGCAGGATTTGGACAAGCTGAAAACGGAACTGGCCAAGGTCTCTACGGTGATTCTCTCGACCTTCCAGGGCATCACCGTCGAAAACGACACCAAGCTCCGCCGCGCCGTGCAAGCCGCCGGTGGCAAGTACAAGGTTGTTAAGAACACGCTGGCTGAGCGCGCTGGCCATGGAACGCCGGCGGAAGGCCTGCTGAAGAATCTCAGCGGCACAAATTCCATCGCATATACGGACGCCGATCCGGTAGCGCTGGCCAAGGCCCTGACCAAAGTCGCCAAGGACGTTCCGGCGTTTCAATTCAAAGCCGGTGTCGTCGAAGGCCGGGTCATTTCCATCGCGGAAATTCAGCAGCTCGCAAACCTGCCGTCGAAGGAAGAGTTGATCAGCAAGATCATGTTCTTGCTCAACGCTCCCGCGACGCGCATTGCGACTGCGCTCAACGCCTTGCCCCGCAACCTGGCGGTCACCGTCAGCGAAGCGGTCAAAGCCAACAAGTTTAGTTCGTAAGAATTTTGATTTACCCCGGCTTTCGCGGGGCGGGTCAGAAAAATTTCAACACTGTTCTTGAGAGGAGAACTGGCGGTCATGTCGAAAGTAGAAACGATTCTCGAAGAAATCAAGGGCCTGACGCTTCTCGAAGCGTCCGACCTGGTTAAGAAAATGGAAGAAGCCTTCGGCGTCTCTGCGGCTGCAGCAACGGTTGTGGCGGCGGGCGGCGGCGGTGGCGCGGCGGCAGCTGCTCCTGCGGAAGAGAAGACGGAATTCACCGTGGTTCTCACCGATGTGGGCGGCAACAAGATCAACGTCATTAAGGCCGTTCGCGAAGTCACCAGTCTCGGCTTGAAAGAAGCCAAGGACCTGGTTGACGGCGCTCCCAAGACGGTGAAGGAAGGCGTCAGCAAGGACGAAGCGGCTACGATCAAGAAGAAGTTCGAAGAAGCCGGCGCCAAGGTCGAAGTTAAGTAAGGAAGTTAAGTAACTTCGCCTTCCAAAACTCGCTTTTGCCGGCGATTGCGGCTGCCCCGTAATTGCCGGCTCACCAACGGTTGCGGTTTTGAATCATGGCGTAGCCTCCACGGGCGGAGAGGCGGCGCCAAAGGATTTCACTACGCACGTCGAGGCTGGGCATCTCTACAATTTCCCGCGTCCCTCCGGGACCGCCTGTAGCCGTGTGCGCAACGAGTTCGGGCAACTCGCTTCGCATTGCGGCTATTTGTCTCTTCTCCTCTCGTCGAATTTTCGCCCGAAACTAAAGAGGTAGACCACGCATGTCGAACAGCAATCAGCACGTCCGGGAACGTCAGCGGCTGGATTTCGCAAAAATCCAGAGCGCGATTCAGATTCCCAACCTGATTGAAGTCCAGATGAAGTCGTATCAGCGCTTCCTGCAGATGGATCTTCTGCCGAGCGAGCGCGATGACGGCGGACTTCAGTCCGTGTTCACCAGCGTGTTTCCGATCCGGGATTTCCGCGAAATGTCGCAGCTCGAATTCGTGGACTATTCCATCGGCAACTGGGAGTGCAAGTGCAGCAACTTGAAGGGGCTGCACCACCTCCGCGCGACTTGTCGCAACTGCGGCGCGAGCGTCGTCACCAATCCGTACCAGACTGGGGACGTCATCTGCCACAAGTGCGGTACGTTCAACAAGAATACTCCGACCTTCTGCAACAAGTGCGGCGACCCCGTCGCCATGCAATTGAAGTATGACGTGAACGAGTGTCAGGAGCGCGGCATGACGTACTCCGCCCCGCTCAAGGTCACGATTCGTCTCACCATCTACGACAAGGATCCCGACTCCGGCGCGAAGACCATTCGCGACATCAAGGAACAGGAAGTTTTCTACGGCGATATTCCGCTGATGACCGAGAACGGCACGTTCATCATCAACGGCACCGAGCGCGTAATCGTCAGCCAGTTGCACCGTTCGCCAGGCGTCTTTTTCGAGTCCGCCAATAACCGCAGCTACTTCCTCGGGAAGATCATCCCGTATCGCGGCTCCTGGGTGGAGTTCGAGTACGATTCGAAGAACATCCTTTATGTCCGCATCGACCGCAAGCGCAAGTTCCTGGGCTCCATCTTCTTGCGCGCGCTCGGCATGAAGTCCAATGAAGACATCCTTCGCACCTTCTATCAGGTCGAGCGCATCTCTCTGCGCGACAAGGATCTCTTCTGGAACGTTTCGCCGGGCCTTGTGGATCGCAAGCTGACCCACGAAATCAAGAATCCAAAAACCGACGAAGTGGTCGTCGGCGCCCACAAGCGCATCAATGACAACCTTCTCAAGGAACTTATTAAGGCAAAGATTTCGCAGGTTCGCGCTGCGCTGGCCGATCTCGAAGGCGCTTACTCCGTCGCGGACGTTGTAAACCGTCAGACCGGCGAAGTTCTCCTCGAAGCCAACAAACCGCTCACCGCCGACCTCTGGCAGGCGTTTGCCGAAGCGGGCATCACGGAAGTCGACGTTTTCTTCCCCGAGCGCGATGACATCGGTGTCGTTCTCTCGCGCACTCTGGACAAGGACTCGATCCGCTCTTCCAAGGAAGCGCTCATCGAAATCTACCGCAAGCTGCGTCCCGGAGATCCTCCGACGCTTGAAACCGCCACGAATCTCTTCCGCGGCATGTTCTTCGATCCGCGCAAGTACGATTTCAGCCGCGTTGGCCGCTTGAAGTTCAACATCAAGCTCGGTCTCGATACGCCGCTCGACAATCGCACACTTGAATCGCCGGACTTCGTCGCCGCCATCAAGTATTTGCTCAAGCTGCGCAAGAACATCGGCGTCGTCGACGACATCGACCACCTCGGCAACCGCCGCGTTCGCGCCGTCGGCGAATTGCTCGAAAACCAGTTCCGCATCGGCCTGGTTCGCATGGAACGCGCCATCAAGGAAAAGATGAGCGTGTATCAGGAAATGTCCACGGCGATGCCGCATGACCTGGTCAACGCCAAGCCGGTCATGGCCGCGATCCGCGAATTCTTCGGCTCGTCGCAGCTCAGCCAGTTCATGGACCAGACCAACCCGCTCAGCGAAATCACCCACAAGCGCCGTCTCTCCGCGCTTGGACCGGGCGGCCTCTCGCGCGAACGCGCTGGTTTCGAAGTCCGCGACGTTCACCCGACCCACTACGGCCGCATCTGCCCGATTGAAACGCCGGAAGGCCCGAACATCGGTCTCATCAGCTCGCTCTCTTGCTTTGCCCGCATCAACGATTACGGCTTCATCGAATCGCCGTATCGCAAAGTGAAGGGCGGCCGCTGCATCGACTACGTCCAGGTTGTCAACGCTGGCGACAGTGAATTCAAAGCCGGCGAAATCATCGAAAAAGACCGCGTCGAGGAACTGAACGACGAACTCAAGCGCCGCAAGGTCGTCTACGAACCGTACTGCTTCTATCTCTCCGCATGGGAAGAAGATAAATACGTCGTCGCGCAGGCCAACGTCGCGCTCGATGACAAAGGCCGTATCACCACCGAACTCGTCAACTGCCGTCAGGCCGGCAACTTCGTGCTGAAAAACCGCGAAGAAGTCGACTACGTTGACGTTTCGCCGAAGCAGCTCGTCTCTGTCGCTGCCAGCTTGATTCCGTTCCTTGAAAACGACGACGCCAACCGCGCGCTCATGGGTTCCAACATGCAGCGCCAGGGCGTTCCTCTGATTCGCGGAGAAGCTCCGCTCGTTGGCACCGGCATGGAGCGCGTCACCGCTCGCGATTCCGGCGCCGTTGTTCTCTGCAAGCGCGACGGCATCGTCGATCAAGTCGACTCCGAACGCATCATCGTTCGCGTCGAATCCGATCACTCCGGCGTGCTCAGCCGCGAAGTCGGTGCGGACATCTACACGCTCACCAAGTTCAAGCGCTCGAACCAGAACACTTGCATCAACCAGAAGCCGCTCGTTCGCGTCGGAGACCGCGTCAAGAAGCAGCAGGTTCTTGCCGATGGTCCTTGCACGGATCGCGGCGAACTCGCTCTCGGCCGCAACGTGCTTGTCGCGTTCGTGCCCTGGCGCGGCTACAACTTTGAAGACGCCATCCTCGTCAGCGAAAAGCTGGTCAAGGACGATTACTACACCTCGATTCACATCGAGGAGTACGAAATCGAAGCGCGCGACACCAAGCTCGGTCCGGAAGAAGTTACCCGCGACATTCCGAACATCAGCGAATCGTTCCTCCGCAACCTCGACGAAAGCGGCGTCATCCGCATCGGCGCGGTTGTGAAACCGGGCGACATCCTTGTTGGCAAAGTCACGCCAAAGGGCGAAACCACGCTGACGCCGGAAGAAAAGCTCCTTCGCGCCATCTTCGGCGAAAAAGCCGGTGATGTTCGCGACGCGTCTCTCTATTGCCCGCCGGGCATCGAAGGCACCATCGTTGACGTCAAGATCTTCACCCGCAAGGGCGGAGAAAAGGACGAACGCCACAAGGCCATCGAAGCGTCGCAAGTTTTCAAGCTGGAGAAGAACCTCGCGGATGAAATCCGCATCCTCACCGACGAGCGTCTGAAGCGTCTCTCCGATCTCCTCGGCGGAAAAATTCTCCAGGCCGACTTGCACGACGAAAAGACCAACAAGCGCCTCTTGACCAAGGGCGTCGAGCTCACGCGTGACCTGATCGAAAAAATCTCCACACGTAACCTCAAGCGCCTCAAGCTCAACGAAAAAGATCCTCTTCTGATAGAAAAAATCGAAGAGATCGAGGAAATGACCTCGCGCCAGATCGATGTTCTGCGCAAGATCACCGAAGAGCGCAAGGAAAAGCTCAAGAAGGGCGATGAACTGCCTCCGGGCGTCATCAAGCTCGTCAAGGTTTACATCGCCATGAAGCGCAAGCTTTCCATCGGCGACAAGATGGCAGGCCGTCACGGCAACAAGGGCGTCATCGCGCGCATCGTGCCTGATGAAGATATGCCTTACATGCCCGATGGCACTCCCGTCGAAATCGTATTGAATCCGCTCGGCGTTCCGTCTCGTATGAACGTCGGCCAGATTCTCGAAACGCACCTCGGCTGGGCCGGCAAGGAACTCGGCAACAGCTTGAAGCGCCTTCTCAGCAAGGAAGTTCGCGCCGAAGCCGTTCGCCGCTGGTTCAAGGAAGTCTTCACCGAAACCGCGATTTACAAGTCCATCGCCAAACTGGAAGACGATGAGCTGCTCGAAATCGCCGAAGGCTTCCGCGACGGAATTCCGTTCGCCACGCCCGTGTTCGACGGCGCACGCGAACCGGAAATCCGCCACTTGCTCGAAGTCGCGGGCTTGCCCCATGCCGGAAAAATCAATCTCTTCGACGGCATGACGGGCGATCAATTCGACCAGCCGGTTACTGTCGGCTACATCTATATGCTCAAGCTCTCGCACCTTGTCGACGACAAGATTCACGCTCGCTCCATCGGCCCGTACTCGCTCATTACGCAGCAGCCGCTCGGCGGCAAGGCGCAGTTCGGTGGCCAGCGCTTCGGCGAAATGGAAGTGTGGGCGCTCGAAGCGTACGGCGCCGCGCACATCCTGCAGGAATTGCTCACGGCAAAGTCCGACGACGTCTATGGCCGCGCGAAAATTTACGAGGCCATCGTCAAGGGCGAGCCGGGCATCGAGCCGGGCGTGCCGGAATCGTTCAACGTTCTTGTTCGCGAGCTGCAGTCGCTTTGCCTGGACGTCGAACTCATGAAGCGCCAGAAGCCGCAGGAAAAAGCCGCCGACTAAGTTTCGTCGGCCGTTGTAGGGCCGGCTTTCTGAAGCCGGCATCTTCGGTGCTTTTGTAGTCCAGGGGCTTCAGCCCCGGCAGTGCTTGGCAGGGTTTCGTAGCGCCGGGCTTTAGCCCGGCAGTCTTGAATGGTTCTCAGCCGGTTCGTTGTTCACGCAGCGAACCGCAGCCCTGGCGAAATCCAGGGAGGAGGAAACAACCTTGTATCGCAGCAGCCCTTATGATCGCGCCAGTCTGATCGCAGATTTCGATTCCATCCGCATCTCGCTGGCGAGTCCGGAAAAAATTCGCTCCTGGTCGCACGGCGAAGTCACCAAGCCCGAGACCATCAACTACCGCACCTTCAAGCCCGAGCGCGACGGCCTTTTCTGCGCCAAGATTTTCGGCCCCGTCACCGACTGGGAATGTCTCTGCGGCAAGTACAAGCGCATGAAGCACCGCGGCGTCATCTGCGATAAGTGCGGCGTCGAAGTCACGCTGTCCAAAGTCCGCCGCGAACGCCTCGGCCACATCGAGCTGGCTTCTCCCTGTTCGCACGTCTGGTTCTTCAAGGGCCTGCCCAGCCGCATCGGCTACTTGCTCGATATCTCCATGCGCGATCTCGAGCGCATCCTCTATTTCGAAGCCTTCGTCGTCGTTGACCCCAACGAAGTCGCCGTCCTCAAGGAGCGCCAGGTCCTTCAAGAAGAGGAATATCGCAAACTCGCCCAGGAATATCCCGGCCAGTTCGTCGCCAAGATGGGCGCGGAAGCCATCAAGGAACTTCTCCGCCGCGTCGAAGTCGACAAGCTCTCCGAAGAACTCCGCGAAAAAATGAAGGCCGATCCTTCGCTGCAAAAGCGAATCAAGTTTGCCAAGCGCCTCAAGGTTCTCGAAGCGTTCCGTAAATCCGGCAACAAGCCCGAATGGATGATTCTCGATGTCATCCCCGTGCTTCCTCCGGAGTTGCGCCCGCTTGTGCCTCTCGACGGCGGCCGCTTCGCCACTTCCGATTTGAACGACCTCTATCGCCGCGTCATCAACCGCAACAACCGGTTGAAGAAGCTCATGGAACTTCGCGCGCCGGACGTCATCGTTCGCAATGAAAAGCGCATGCTCCAGGAAGCCGTGGACGCGCTGTTCGACAACGGCCGCCGCGGCCGCGTTCTTCGCGGAACCAACAATCGCCCGCTCAAGTCCCTCAGCGACACGCTCAAGGGCAAGCAGGGCCGTTTCCGCCAGAACCTCCTCGGCAAGCGCGTGGACTACTCCGGCCGTTCCGTCATCGTCGTTGGCCCGGAGCTGAAGCTTCACCAGTGCGGTCTGCCCAAGAAAATGGCGCTCGAGCTGTTCAAGCCGTTCATTTATCACAAGCTTGAAGCCCTCGGCCACTGCACCACCATCAAGCAAGCCAAGGAAATGGTCGAACAGCAGGACGCCGTCGTTTGGGACATTCTCGAAGACGTCATTCGCGAACATCCCGTGATGCTCAACCGCGCTCCTACGCTGCACCGCCTCGGTATTCAGGCGTTCGAACCGGTTCTCGTCGAAGGCAAAGCCATCCGCATCCATCCGCTCGTCTGCACCGCGTTCAACGCGGACTTTGACGGCGACCAGATGGCCGTGCACATTCCGCTTTCTCCTGAATCCCAGGTCGAAGCGTCCGTGCTCATGCTCAGCTCGCGCAACATTCTCTCGCCCGCGCACGGTTTGCCTCTCGCCGTTCCGTCGCAGGACATGGTTCTTGGCATCTACTATCTGACCAAGAACAAGCCCGGCGCCAAGGGCGAAGGCCGCGTGTTCGGTTCCGCCGAAGACGTCAGCCTCGCGCTCGAAGCCGGTGAAGTGGAATTGCTCACTCCCATCCGCCTCCGTTACTCAGGCGAAGTCATTGACTTGGTCACCGCGTACGACAACCAGGACGTGACCCACACCGAGCCGGTCAAGATGGAGCGCCAGTTCATTCAGACCACCGTCGGCCGTGTCATTTTCAATTCGCACTTGCCGTCGCACATGCCGTACATCAACGGCTTGCTCAAGAAGAAAGGCGTTCAGCAGCTTGTGTACTACGCCTACCTTCGTTTCGGCCTCGAGAGCACCGTGGTTCTGCTCGATCACCTGAAGGCGCTTGGCTTCACCTACGCCACCAGGTCCGGCATCTCCATCGGCATCGATGACATGGTTATCCCGGGCGACAAAGTGAAGCTCGTGGAAAACGCCGAAAAGGAAGCCGTCAAGGTGCAGCAGCAATACCTCGACGGTGCCATCACCCACGGCGAGCGCTACAACAAGATCATCTCCATCTGGGGCGACGTTACGGAAAAAGTCGCGGACGGAATGTTCAAAGCGCTCGAAGGCCACGACAAGGAAGGCATCATCAACCCTGTCTACGTCATGGCGGACTCCGGCGCCCGCGGTTCGAAGCAGCAGATCCGTCAGCTTTCCGGCATGCGCGGTCTGATGGCCAAGCCCTCCGGCGAAGTCATGGAGACTCCCATCACTTCGAACTTCCGCGAAGGCCTCACCGTGCTCGAATACTTCATCTCCACGCACGGCGCTCGTAAGGGTCTCGCCGACACCGCTCTCAAGACCGCGGACTCCGGCTACCTCACTCGCCGTCTCGTCGATGTGGCGCAGGACGTCATCATCAACGAACTCGATTGCGGCACCGGCGAAGGCATTTTCGTCGAGCCCATCATCGAAGCCGGCGTTGAAGTCGAACCGCTGCGCGACCGCATCGTTGGCCGCGTTTCGCTCGAGAAGATCAAGGACTTCGAAGCCCACGTCATCGTCGAAGTGAACCAGGAAATCACCGAAGAGCTTGCCAACGCCGTTCAGGCTGCGGGTATCGAACGCGTTCGAATCCGTTCCGTGCTCACCTGCGAATCCCGCCGCGGTGTTTGCGCCCTTTGCTATGGCCGCAATCTCGCTTCGGGCCGCATGGTCGAACTTGGTGAAGCCGTCGGCGTCATCGCCGCTCAGTCCATCGGCGAACCCGGCACCCAGCTCACCATGCGTACCTTCCACATCGGCGGCGCCGCCACCCGCGTTTCTGAACGCTCCACCATCGAAGCGCGCAACAACGGCATCGTCAAATTCGTGGACCTCAAGTTCGTCGAAGGCCGCGGCGGCACTTCGATCGCCATGAACCGTTCCGGTCTCATTGCCATCGTCGATGAAAAGGGTCGCGAAAAAGAACGCTACCACGTCGTATACGGCGCGCGCCTCCGCGTTGCCGACGGCGACACCGTCAACCACGGCCAAATCCTTGCCGAATGGGATCCCTTCACGTTCTCCATTCTCACGGAAACCGGCGGCGCCATCCGTTTCGAAGATCTCCGTCCCGGCGTCACCATCGAAGAGCAAGTCGACGAAGTCACCGGCCTTTCGCAGGACGTCGTCACTCTGCCTCCGGGCGATGAAAAACATCAGCCCGCCATCTTGATTCGCGATGGCTCGGGCAAGACCAAGAAGAAGTACCTCATGCCTTCGCGCGCGCACTTGATGGTCAAGGACGGCGATGACGTTCAGCCTGGCGACATTCTCGCCAAGATCCCGCGCGAAACCACCAAAACGAAAGACATCACCGGTGGTCTCCCGCGCGTCGTCGAACTTTTCGAAACCCGCAAGCCCAAGGACCCCGCCGTCATCAGCGAAATCGACGGTATCGTCCGCTACGGCGAAATCGCCAAGGGCATGCGCAAGATTTACGTCGAAAGCGAAGACGGGAAAACCACCAAGGAATATTCCATCCCGCGCGGCGTCCACATCAACGTTCAGGAAGGCGAACACGTTCGCGCTGGTGAAGCGCTCATTGACGGTCCGTCCAACCTGCACGACTTGCTGGCCGTTCTCGGCGAAAAGTTCACCCAGGCCTATCTCGTCAACGCCATCCAGGAGGTCTACCGCCTCCAGGGCGTCAACATCAACGACAAGCACATCGAAACCATCGTTCGCCAGATGATGCGCTGGGTCAAAGTCGAAGACGTTGGCGACACCAACTTCTTGCTCGAGGAACAGGTGGACAAGTTCCGCTTCCGCGAGGAAAACGAGCGAGTGCTCGAAGAAGGCTTGCGTCCCGCAACCGGCCGCCCGCTGCTCCTTGGCATCACCAAGGCTTCGCTCTCGACCGATTCCTTCATCTCGGCCGCCAGCTTCCAGGAGACGACTCGCGTCCTCACCGAAGCTGCCGTTGCCGGCAAGGTGGACTACCTCCGCGGCCTCAAGGAGAACGTCATCATGGGCCGTCTCATCCCGGCCGGCACGGGCCTCGAACACTACCGCAGCATTCAGTTACTGACGGAAGTGCCCGCTCCCGCCCCTGTCGAGGAAATTCCCGAAGTCGCGGAGCTCACGGCGGAAGAAGCAGCCGCTCTCGACTTCATGGGCAAGGACGCCGACGAAGCCGACGCCGCAGACGCAGCCGCCGAATAACATACCTCCGTCGTAGGGGCACGATATCGAAGATTCCGGGCAGCAGCCGGAATATCGTGCCCTTCTTTGGTTAACTCGCAATTTGCAAACTCAAACGGCGTCCACGGTAAAACCGGGGCGCCGTTCTCTTTTTTCCTCTGTTTTTTTCCCTCGCACTCTGCTCAAAAATTTGTCTTGTCCCCGTCTTCCGCGAAACCCAAACTAGTGTTCGCGCCATTTTGGTGCGCAGGGAACCAGGTCTCCTGACCATTCTTCTGGAGAGAGTTCTTTTGAGACGTTCGGCCTGGCTTGCTCTTCTGATTCTCTATTTCGTTCCGCGCGCTTCTGCACAGCTAATCCCTGCTGCATCTGACCCGCAGCCGCAGACTCCCCCTGCCGCCGCCGCTGAATCGCCGGATTCTCAGCCTGAATCTCCCGCCTTGCTCCCTCATCTCGAAACCGGCCGCCTCTGGCTCTCCGGCCAGGCCAATTTCATCTCGCAATATCACCCGAATTTTCATTCGCCCTACAGCGGCCCCAACAGCCTTTCGCCTGAAGCCCAGGATGCCTCCTCCCGTGTTCTCACCCTTTTCACCGGTCTCCGCCTTACAAACTCCGCCGAACTTCTCTGTGACGTTCAGGAATCGGGTGGCCATGGGATCGGCGAAGCGCTGGGTCTCGCCGGATTTACCAACCTCGATGTTGTCCGCAATCCCACGCTCGGCAAAGCTCCTTACGTCGCCCGGCTTATGTGGCATCAGGTTATTCCGCTTGGTAAAAACAGCTCTTCCTCGGAACGCACCCCGTTTTCTCTCTTCTCCAGACTCCCTGATCGCCGCCTTGAAATCCGTTTCGGAAAATTCGCTCTCAATGATTTTCTCGATCTCAATTCTTATGGCTCGGACAGCAATTTTCAGTTCCTCAACTGGACCGTCGACAACAACGGCGCATGGGACTACGCCGCCGACACCCGCGGCTACACCTTCGCCGCGCTCGTCGAATACCACGACGTCCATTGGTCGCTCCGTTTCGCCGAAGCGCTCATGCCCAAGGTCGCAAATGGAATTCATCTCGACCCAGACCTTTCCCGCGCCCGCGCGGAAAATGTCGAATTGGAGTTCCGCCGCACCGTGCTTCCGCATCGGGAAGGCACACTTCGCCTTCTCACCTTCGTGAATCATGCCAACATGGGTTCTTACCGTGAAGCCGTCGCCAACTTTCTCAATGGCCTCACTCCGAAACCAGAAATCACCGCGCATCCGCTCACAACTTCCATCAAATATGGCTTTGCCCTCAATTTCGAACAGCCCTTGAACGATTGGCTCGGCGTGTTCGGCCGCTGGGGATGGAATGAAGGCCAGCACGAATCTTACGTTTACACCGAAGTCGACCAGACCGTCGAACTGGGCCTCGGCGCCGCTGGCAATCATTGGAGCCGCAAATTTGATCGCGCCGCCCTCGCCTTTGTCTCAAACGGCATTTCCCGCAACCACCAGCAGTATCTCGCCTTGGGCGGCAGCGGTTTCCTCCTCGGCGACGGTCGCCTCACTTACGGCCGGGAAAACATCGCCGAAACCTATTACACGCTCCACGTCTGGCGCGGCGTCTTCACTTCCTTCGACTTCCAGTACATCTCCAATCCCGGCTACAACCGCGACCGCGGCCCCATCTTCGTCCCCGCCCTCCGCCTCCACCTCGAGTTCTAGTTCGCTCAGTCGGTGAATCTTCCTTCTTCTTCCAGCGAGCGGCAGTTCCCTCAGCCAGAAAATGCAGAGTGGGAAGCGCAT
>JAFDVY010000085.1 GCA_018268785.1 Acidobacteriota bacterium
TTTCGCCGGAGTTCATGAACCGTTTGGACAAGGTGGTGGTGTTCCACCCGTTGCAGAGGACCCAGCTCGAGGAAGTGCTCGAAATCGAATTGAGCCAGGTGCAGCAGCGCGTGCTGGAAACAGCGCGCGGGCAGTTCCTGTTTCGCGTGACGAGCGCGGCCCGCGACTTTCTTCTTCACGAAGGCACGGATCAGCGGTACGGGGCGCGTCACCTGAAGCGCGCGATCGAGCGCAACATCGTGTATCCGCTGGCGAATTTGCTTGCGACTGAGCAGGTTCACCTGGGCGATTTGATTTGCATTGACTTCAACAAGAAGCAGGAATGTCTGACATTTACCCGCGAAGGCGAAAACCTTTCCATGCCGGTGAGGAGAATGGAGCCAGTGGTTCCCGTGAAGGCGGCTCAAGCCAAGAGCGGAAAGACAGTGGACGAATCGTCTTCGACGAGACTACCGGAACCCGCGCCGCGCATGGCGCGCTAGACAAGTTTTCTTGGTTTTCTACGGCCCGGGCTGAGTTGCCCGGGCCTTTTTCTTTTGGCGGCCGGAGCGGTACAGTAGAAGAAAGAATCTCCGGGAGGCCCCATGTTCAAGGCGATTCGAATTCACACGAGAATTGGAAGAAAGGCAGCGATGGCCGGCGCAGCGGCGGCGCTCGCTTTTGCGCCCAATGTGCAAGCGCAAAGAACGCAACTCAAGCCCGGTTGGAATCTTTTTTCCGTGCAGCAGGATATTGCCGTCGGCAAGCAGAATGCCGAGCAGGCCGAAAAACAATTGCCCTTGTGCAATTCGCCGAAAGTGGATGCGTACCTCACGCAGCTTGGCATGAAACTAGTGGCGCATCTCGATACGCACGGTGCGACGTATCCCTGGGAGTTCCATTGCGTGAATGACCGAGCGATCAATGCATTTGCGCTGCCCGGCGGCTATGTGTTCGTGAATCGCGGAGCGATTGAAGCCGCGGACAATGAGGCGCAGCTTGCAGGAGTAATGGCGCATGAGATTTCGCATGTTGCGCTGAGACACGGCACGAACCAGGCAAGCAAGGCGCAGGCGACACAAGGCCTGCTGGGAATTACCGGCGGATTGTTTGGAGGCGGAGTAAGCGGCGCTCTCCTTCAGCAACTGGGTTCGTTTGCCGCGGGGGGCGTGTTGTTGCGCTATTCGCGCACGGCGGAAACGCAAGCGGACATCAGCGGCACGCAGGTATTGTACGACTCGGGGTATGACCCGCGGGCCATGGCGCAGTTTTTTGAAAAGCTGGAGGCGGAAACGAAAGGAAAGAATCCGCCGGAGTTTTTCTCGGATCACCCGAGCCCGGACCATCGTGTAGACCGCGTGGACCAAGAAATTGCGAAGCTGGGCGGGCCTCCCCCAAATGCGAAGAAGGATTCCCAGGAATTTGAGGCGGCGAAGCGCGAGGTGATGAATCTGCCCATCGTGAAGAAAGCGGCGCCAGGAGCGGGGGGAGCAACCGGGATTTCCAAGCCCGAGGCGCCTTCATCGAGCATGGCCGCCTATCAAGCGACTGGATACACGCTGAGGTACCCGGACAACTGGAAGAAGTACGGCGATCAGGACAACGTTGCGTTTGCTCCCGATGGCGGCGTGGGTAACGACAGCAGTGGGCACGGGGCGCTGGCATACGGTGTCTCGATTGGGACGCAAAAGGTGCGGGATGCCAACGCGCCAAGCGCTTTGGATTCGGCGACGCAGCAACTCATTGAGGGCTTGAAGCAATCTAATCCGAACATGAAGGTAACTCGACAAGCAGTGCGCGTACGGCTGAACAATCAGCCTGCGCTCTCGACTTACCTGACCAACGATTCGCCGGTCGGCGGCCAGGAGACCGACTGGATCATTACAGTGATGCGTCCTGAGGGGTTGGTGTATATCGTGTGCACAGCGCCGCAGGCCGAGTATTCGAATTACGACAAGACGTTTGGAAGCATTTTGGATAGCGTTCGATTCAAGTAAGGGCTTTTCCGCAGAACCTCAGGAGGGGAGGTTTTATGAAACGTGCAGTGTATTTTTGTCTCTTGCTGCTGTCGTGGGCGCCTCATTCCCGCGCAACGCAGATCAATTTGAACAACCGCGCAGGGCGCACCCGCAATGTGCAAGGCGTGTTGATGGACAACGAAAATCTTCCGGTGAAGGACACGCTGGTACGACTATGGAGCGACCCTGAGCGCGGAAAGATGGTTCTGGAACGCAAGACGGATGAAGAGGGGCGTTTTCGGCTGATGAACGTAGAGCGAGGCACGTATTTCCTGGAGATTCTCGGTCCGGGATTCTATTCCTGCATAACCGAAATTCATGTATCGGGTACGTCTTCTGCGACCGGACTGATGATTTCTCCGCTAGTTCGTGGAGTCGCCGCGGGTGGCGGTGGTTGAAATATTGCCCGAGATAGCAGTAAAGAAAATGGCGGGTTGCGAAAGGCAATCCGCCATTTTCCTTTTTGAAAGAACCACCTGCCAGCGCTAGTTATCTTGTTCCCGGTCCTTGAACAGGGCCGGCAGAACCGGCGTGCCTTCGAGACGCACGGCATCCAGGGCGCCGGGATCCAGGCCAAGGAGTTTCAGGATCGTGGGCGCCACTTGGGTGGTTTCCACAAAACTGTCTACAGTGCGAGCGTCCATATTGGGATTGGAAACCAACAGCATCACGTTGGTATCGTCCCATGCGAAGCCGCCATGTTCGGATTGCTTCTTCAGGTTTCCCGTGTAGACCACGCCGACATTGGGAATCACGACGATGTCGGGAGTGCGGGGATCGCCGCCTTCGCGAAGCTTGCAGCATGGGCCGGGATGTTCCGGCACACCTGGCGGGTTGAAGATCGTGTTCAGCGAAGCGCCATAGTAGATCTGGCCTCCACCGAACTCTGCTGCGACATTCTCCAAAGCCGCAACTGCGTCCGCAGTGCGAGTGGAATCTGCGAGCCAGATTTGAGAAATGTCGTCCTCGGCGAGTCCAAGGCCATTGTTGGGGTCGCTATAAATTGCAGGGAGAAAAGATCCAATAATCCCTGATGGAGGCGTGCCGTTGTTGCCGGAATGGCCGGGAATGGGGAAAAAGCGATTCGGGTCGACTGGCGACTGGCCGTGCTTTGCGGTGATGATGATCGTGGTCGAATTGAAAAGATCTTCGTGCTTGAGCGCGGCGATCATCTGTCCGATCGCTGCATCCACGAACTGGATCTCCGCGAGCATTTTGGGACGAGGAGTGCCTTGGGCATCCTCATAGCCGCCAGAATTGGCGTCGGTTCTGATGGCGGATTTGGGATGAATCAGTTTCTGGCCGACACTGACCGCCTGGAAGTTCATGCCGAAGATAACGGGGACAGGAGCCTTGCTTGTGCCGAGATGTGTTCTGCTGTGGATCTGATTGAGCACGGCATTGACCTTCAGTTGGTCGTTGCATTTAATGGCGTCGAAATCCGTGGTCCAGTCATCGCCATTTGGAATAAGCGTGCCGCAATCGAAACCGCTGGCCGTTTTGAGTCCGGGCAGCACGCTCTGAAGAGAATTGACTTCTGGCGAGTAGAAATCGTCCACGTTGCTGGGCTGGTTCGTTCCAGTGGGCCCGGAGACGGAGGCGTATCCGGCGTGCTTGTCGGACCACGCTGTGTAGCCGCCTGCGTGGTGAATCACCCCGAAAATCGTGTTCGTACGAACGAAATTCCACGAGTACACGGGCTGACAGTTGTTGAATGGATCGCGAATCAGCCGGTCGGGATCAATGGATTTCACGCCGCCGTCGATCGCGGAATATCCCGCAAATCCGCCATTGAGCTTGGATTGGTCGAACTCGTTGCCTTCTTCATATTCGGTCTGGGTCCCGTTGATTTGGTTCACATTGCAGATTCCGCCAGGAAGGCCGTTGCCTGTGGCAACCTTGGGTGGCGCCAAGACGCGGTCGTAAGCCACGTCGTAGAACGCACCTACCGTGCGTGGGCTCCCGCCGCTGACGATTGCCATCAAGCCGGGAAAGGAGTCGGACGGTTTCGACGCGCTTGTGCGCGTGTAGTGCACGCCGGTCTTGCCTAGAGCGGCCAGATGCGGGCAAGTTTTCGAGGCCACGCAATTTTCATAGTCAACCGCGTGCATGCCGTCGATGCTGATCAGCAGGACACGTTTGGTTTTGCGGCCGCCATGATCGTCGTCATCATTCGCAGGCGTGGAAATGGAAAAAGCTGCGCTGAACAAGGCAAGACTCAGCGCGATAAGTGCAACACGATTTTTCAAATGGATTCTCCTCTTGGAATACGAGTCCTGGCAGACCAACACGGAAAGAGAGGCTAGTGAACTCGTGTTACAGGAAGAAGAAGGCGTGATGCACGGCCTATGAATGGCAGGCCCTGGCTTGCGAAACTTTGCGGCTAGATTATCTGCTCAAGGTTTCGCACTGTGCATATTGGGAGTTATAGAGAGTGTTGGCACGAGCGATTGCCTCTGAGATGTTGGGGACGATGTTCTCTCTGCCGACGTGACGCTCGAATTCCGCTTGCTGCATAAGTTGTGCCGGTTGTTCCCGCGCGCCGCAAAGCAGCAGAGTCCGACCGGTGTTGTGGACTTCATCGGCAAGCTCGCGTATGGCTCCGAGACCCGTTGCGTCAATGGCAGTCATGTTGCGCAGCCGTAGGATGACAATTGGAGGCAGGTCTTTCATGCTGTGGAGGATTTCGCCGAATTTGTCCGTTGTACCGAAAAGAAAAGGACCGTGGATGCGAAACACAGCAGCGTAAGAAGGAATATCTTTTCCCTGAAGGATGTGGACGCGGCTGTCTTCAACGTAGTCGCGCGTGACGCGTGAAACGGTCGTCGTGCGGGAGACTTTTCGGATGAAGGTAAGTGCGGCGAGCACCATTCCCACTTCTACCGCAAAAGTGAGATCTGTAACAACCGTAAGGGTCAACGTGAGCAGCCAGACCGCGATATCCGCAGCGCTCAGCTTTAGGATTTCGGGAATCTCCTCCCAGTCACCCATGTTGTAGGCAACCATCATGAGAATCGCAGCCAGCGCGGAAAGCGGAACGCTCTTTACAAGCGGCGCTGCAAACAGGATGACTGCCAGAAGCGTCAGTGCGTGGATCATTCCGGCGACGGGCGTTTTAGCGCCGGACCGCACATTCGTGGCGGTTCTTGCGATGGCACCTGTGGCGGGCAAGCCGCCGAAAAGCGGAGAAAAAATATTGGCGACGCCCTGTGCCATGAGCTCGACGTTGGGATTGTGTTTGTCGCCGGACATTTTGTCCGAAACCACGGCGGACATGAGCGACTCGATCGCTCCGAGTATCGCAACGGTAAAAGCGGCCGAGAAAAGCAGGCGCATCGTGTCGTAATGCAGGCTGGGAACGACGATGTGGGGCAATCCTTTCGGAATGCCGCCAAAGCGAGAGCCAATGGTTTCCACGGGAATATGAAAGAGGGCGACAGCCGCGGTAGCGCCAAAGCAAACGACGATTGCACCAGGAATCTTACGGGCGAATTTCAAACAAAGAATCATAACTGTGAGCGAAAGCGTGGCGAGAAGCGTGGCGCGCCAATTGAATGTGGGGAATGCGCGGGCGAGCGCCGCCATGCGATGAAAAAAATCGCCTGGAACCTGATCGAGATGAATCCCAAAGAAGTCGCGGATTTGCGTGCTGGCGATGAGGATCGCAATGCCGTTGGTAAAACCGACGACAACGGGACGCGGGAAATATTTGACGGCGGTCCCCATACCGGTGACGCCGAGAAGCAAAAGCAGGACGCCCGCCATCATCGTGCAGATGAAAAGGCCCTCTACGCCGAATTTGTCAACGATGCCTGCCACCACAACCACAAACGCACCTGTTGGGCCGGCGATCTGAGTTTTCGAACCGCCTAGAGCAGAAACAAGAAATCCGGTGACAATCGCGCAATAGATGCCGGCCTGTGGGGAGAGCTTTGAAGCGATGGCGAAAGCCATCGCCAGTGGAAGCGCGACAAGGCCGACCGTGACTCCCGCGATCAGATCCGAGACGAACTTATGGCGGTCATAGTTGCGCAGAAGAATTATGGATTTGGGTAACCAGGCGTCTAGGGCAGCATTCATGGAAGTGAAATCTGTCTCAAACTGCTGCCATTTTAGCAGCCCAGCAAGACAATATTTGAGCGATGGAAGAGCGGCGTGTCCTTATTGGAAAGGATTCAGCGAGCAGAAAGCTAGCGCGCCGCTTTGCTTGCGCCTGCAGGATTCCAGCGAAGAATTGGCTTGCGTGCAGCGGTGACTTCGTCGAGCCTGCTGACGCGCGTGGTGTGGGGCGCGTGTTTCACGAATTCAGGATCTTGCGCGGCTTCTTCCGCAATGGACTTCATCGCCTGGATGAAGAGATCGCATTCTTCCTTCGATTCGGATTCGGTCGGCTCAATCATGAGCGCCCCGGGAACAATGAGCGGGAAGGCGGTGGTGTAAGGATGAAAGCCGTAGTCGATGAGGCGCTTGGCGATGTCCATGGTGTTCACGCCGCCGTTGCGCTTTTGAATGGCGTCGCTGAAAACAACTTCATGCAGCGAGGGCAGGGAATAAGGCAAATCGTAAACGCCCTCGAGACCCTTGCGAATGTAATTCGCATTGAGCACCGCATCCTCCGTGGCCTGGCGGACGCCTGAGCCGTACGCGAGGATGTAAGCTAGCGCGCGAACGAGCACGCCGAAATTCCCCGTGAAGGCGCGAACTTTGCCGATGGAATCGGGGCGGTTCGAATCGAGCGCGAGTTTTCCGTCTCCTTTCTCTACGAGAACCGGGACTGGTTTGAACGGTTCCAGGATTTTTTTCATGGCAACTGGACCTGCCCCGGGGCCGCCGCCACCGTGCGGCGTGGAAAAAGTCTTGTGCAGGTTGAGGTGCATCACGTCCACGCCAAGATCGCCCGGGCGGGCGATGCCCGTCAGCGCGTTCATGTTCGCGCCGTCCATATAAAGCAGCGCGCCTTTGGCATGGAGAATCTGCGCGATTTCGGGGATGCGCTCTTCAAAAATGCCAAGCGTTGAAGGATTCGTGATCATCAGCGCAGCGACTTCTTCGGTGACAAGGTCGCGGAGTTTTTCCACGTCGATCTGGCCGTGCGATTCGCTCTTGATGTTTTCGACTTCGTATCCGGCAATGACCGCCGTCGCGGGATTTGTTCCATGCGCAGAGTCCGGAATCAAAACTTTCTTGCGCGGATTGCCCTGGCGTTCGAGATAAGAGCGAATCAGGAGCAGGCCGGTGAGTTCGCCTTGCGCACCGGCAGCAGGCTGCAAAGTAATGGCATCCATGCCCGTAATTTCGAGCAGGCATTTTTCGAGAAGCTGCAGTATTTTCAAGCAGCCTTGCGAGAGCTCGTCCGGCTGATACGGGTGTTCGCTGGCGATTCCATCGAGCCGCGCAACAAATTCGTTGACGCGCGGATTGTATTTCATCGTGCAGGAGCCGAGCGGATACATGCCGAGGTCGATGGCGTAATTCCACGTGGAAAGGCGGGTGAAGTGGCGGACCACTTCGATTTCGCTGACTTCCGGAAAGCCGGAAACGCCGTCGGCCCGGAAATGTTTGCCGAGTGCGCTGCTCGCGTTTGCGTCGGGAACATCCAGAGGCGGCAATTCGAACGCGCGTTTGCCGGGCGACGACTTTTCGAAAATCAGGCCTTCATTCTGCGAAGGATGAGTGGATGCTTTTTCGATCCTTTTGTTCGTCGGGCCGTTCATAGAGGTTTTTCCAGGGCGCGGCGCAGGGCGCCGGCGAATTGTTCGATTTCTGCGCGCGAAGTCGTTTCCGTTACGCAGACGAGCGCGGTCTTTGTGAGCTCCGGATAAAGCGATCCCAGAGAGAGCGGCCCAACGATTTTTTCCTTCAGCAACTCCGCGTTGACGATGCGCGCGGAGCGGGGAAGGTCGATTGTGAATTCGTTGAAGAATGGCGAATCGAACTTGCGCTTTACGCCGGGAATCTTTTCGAGCTCGGAAAGGGCAAAGCGCGCTTTCGAAAGATTCTGATGCGCCATTTCGCGCAGGCCTTCTTTGCCCAGCAGGGTGAGGTGCACGGTTGCAGCAAGCGCGCAGAGCGCTTGATTCGTGCAGATATTCGAGGTCGCCTTCTCGCGGCGAATATGCTGTTGCCGGACAAATTTTTCGCGAGACGCAAGCACGCCGACGAACGGACCACCGTAACTTGGCGCGAGGCCAAAACTCTGGCCTTCCATTGCGACAATGTCGGCTTCCACCGGCGGTTTCAGTGCGCCAAGCGAAACGCCCTCCGTGACCGCAACTACAAGCAGCGCACCTGCAGCATGCACCGCGTCCGCATCCTCTGCGACATCTTCAATCACTCCAAAGAAGTTTGGCGACTGCACGATGACGGCTGCGACGTCATCTTTCAATGCTGCGTGAAGCGACTTGCTATCCACCATGCCACTGGCTGCGTAAGGGATTTCTTCGACGAGCAAACCGGAGTGCTTCGCATACGATTTCAGCACGTCGCGATATTCAGGATGAAGCGACTTTGCGACCAGAACACGGCGGCGGCCAGTGAGCCGCTCCGCCATCAACGCGGCCTCGGTTGTGGCCGTCGAACCGTCGTACATCGAAGCGTTGGCAACTTCCTGGCCTGTGAGCTGGCACATGAGCGTCTGAAATTCGAAGATCGCCTGCAGCGTCCCTTGCGTGATTTCCGCTTGATAGGGCGTGTAGGAAGTCAAGAATTCGCCGCGCAGCAGAATTGTGTCGGTGATGACCGAACGCAAGTGGTTGTAAACGCCCGCGCCAAGAAAGCTCGTGTAGCCGACAGAGTTTTCGCTCGCGCGCTTCTTGAAATAATCAATGACCTCCGCTTCGGAGAACGGTCCGGGAAGCTTGAGCGCTTCGCGCAGGCGATACCGCTCGGGAATACACTCGAAAAGTTCGTCAATGGAATTGGCCCCGATTGCCGAAAGCATTTCCCTGCGTTCGGCGGGGCTCTTCGGAAGATAGCGCATCAGGCCGAGGCTTCCTTGCCCTTCTCCGCGATGTACTTTTCATAAGCGGCGCTGTCCATAAGGGAGTTCACGTCCGCGGCATTCGCCAGTTTTACTTTGATGAGCCAGCCTTTGCCGTGAGGATCGGTGTTGAGAAGCTCCGGCGTCTTGGCAAGTTCTTCATTCGCGCCCGTAACTTCTCCCGCCGCAGGCGCATAAATCTCGCTGACCGCCTTCACCGACTCGACGTTGCCGAACGATTTACCGGCCTCAAGTTTCGCGCCGAGCTTCGGCAACTCGACGAATACAACATCACCGAGCTCGCTCTGCGCGTAATCCGTAATGCCGATCGTTGCCACGCCGCCTTCGACGTTCACCCACTCGTGCTCTTTGGTGTATCGGAAATTTGCTGGATAGGCCATTTAGCGACTCCTTCGTTTTCCGTTTTCGAAATTTTATGCAGTGCCCACGGCTTGCGGCGCAGCCTTCTTTGCGCGTTTGTAGAACGGCGTTGGCACCACTTGCGCCTTGATTCTCTGCGAACGCACTTCGACACTAACAATTGTTCCGATCGCTGCAAACCCCGGCGGGACATACGCCAGCGCAATGTTCTTGCGCAGTGTCGGGGACGGCGAGCCGCTGGTTACAACGCCGATCTCTTCGCCGGCGTCATCAAACACCTTGTAGCCGTCCCGCGCGATGCCGCGTTCGATCGTTTCAAGGCCTACCAGCGTTCTCTTCAATCCGGCAGAGCTCGCCTTCGCCAGTGCGGCACGACCGATGAAGTCGCCTTTTTCCATTTTGCAATAGCGGTCAAGCCCGGATTCAAAAACGTTGATGGAATCGCTGATTTCGTGTTCGTACAGCGCCATTTTTGCTTCCAGGCGCAGCGTGTTGCGCGCACCGAGACCGCAGGGGACTATCCCGAACTCTTTTCCTGCCTCGATGACGGCGTTCCAGACTCTTTCACTCGTTGCCGCATCGCTTGGAATGTATATCTCAAAGCCGTCTTCTCCGGTGTAACCGGTGCGAGCGATCAATCGATCGGGCAAGCCGCACACTTTGCCATGCGTGAACCAATAATTCTTGATTGTGGAGAGGTTCGCGTCAGTAAGTCTTTGCAGGACTTCCGCGGCGTGTGGGCCCTGAATCGCGAGCTGCGTGTACGCGTCGCTCAAATCTTCCACAACGCCATCGTATCCGGCCGTATTTTGCCGGACCCACTCGATGTCTTTTTCGCGCGTGCCCGCATTGATGACGAGTAAATAGTCGTCTTCGCCGAGGCGGTGAACGATCACATCGTCGACGAACGTACCCTGCGGATAGAGCATCGCGGAATAATGCGCCTGACCAATGGCCAGTTTCGAAGCGTCATTCATCGAAATATGCTGAACGGCGGCCAGTGCTCCGCCTGAAGTCTTTCCCGTATGAATGCGAATGTCGCCCATATGGCTAACGTCAAAAATACCCACGCCATTGCGCACAGCTTTGTGCTCGGCCATCAGGCCGCCGCTCGAAGGATATTCGACGGGCATATCCCAGCCGCCGAAATTGACCATTTTCGCGCCCAGCTTGCGGTGCAGCGCGTTCAGCGGCGTTTTTCGCAATTCAGTTTTGGCAGCAGAGTTTACGGAGTCCATCCCACTCGCTCGGGCAGAAAGGCATGTTAGCACGCGCGGAAAAGTGCGTCAAAGAACCTGCGCCGAGAGGCGATTTGTGTTAAATTGCCGGTATGAACAAGAAAGTCCATATTCGCGGAGCGCTCTTCTGGGCTGCTGCGATTCTTTTTGCGACATTTCTTTCCAAGGGAAAGCCCGGGGCGTTCTGGATTGACACAGCCGTCTTTGTCGTCGCGGTCATTTGGGTGATCCGGTTTCCCGAAACACGCGCGCGGAAGTGCCGCGTCCGCTTTGGAGCTTGAGTCTGCGCGGGTCCCGCTGCTAATCATTCGCCCTACTGTGTTCCTTTGCGGCCCAATTTTTCGCTAAGTTATACTCTGCGGTCATGCCCGTTGTAATTTCACTTCTTCGCGCAGTGAATGTTGGCGGCCACGCTGTAATCAAAATGGCCGATCTGCGTGCGTTATTTGAATCGCTAAAATTCAAGGACGTTCAAACCTACGTGCAAAGCGGGAATGTGGTCTTTCAGACGGACGAGAAGGATTTGGAGAAACTCGCCCTGAAGATTCAAGGAGCGATTGCACGGAAGTTCGGCGTCACACCCGGAGTGATTCTGCGCACGACAGCGGAAATGCGCGATGTGGCGAAGCGGAACCCGTTTGCGAATCGGAAGGGAATCGAAGCGAACAAGCTGCATGTTTCGTTCCTGGGCGCGAAACTGGGGCCGGCCGCATGCGATCAATTGCTTGCGATTCCGTTGACCGCCGAAGAACTGATTCCCGGCAGCAGGGAACTGTTCATCTATTGCTCGAATGGAATGGGGCAGTCCAAAATCCCCTGGGCCAAAGTGGACAAGATTTGCGGCACGCGGGGAACGGCACGAAATTGGAATAGCGTTAGCAAACTCCTCGAAATGGCGGAAGCTCTGGAATCCACCAAGTAATTCTTGTCAGGTGAAAGACTCGCCTCGTTCCCGCCGCCCTCGTCTTGCCCCATCGCTCATCACTCAGGTACAGTTTTTATGGAGGTTTTCATGGCGCGCGGCCCGGTAGTTTGCCAGCAGTGCGACAAAGCGGAACCGTTTTGCTCTTGCGAGAAGTACTGCTGCATTTGCAAAGGGATGGAGCAGGTTCACTTGTGCGTGGATGGCCTCTATTACTGCCCGGATTGCCGGGAAGCCTGCGACGTGGCGCTGGCCGATTCTCGTGTCCACTGACTCCAAGCACATTGAAATAAGGATGGACGCGGATCCGCGCTTTGGCGCCGCAGCGGCGGGTGGCGCGCGCTATCTTGGCGAAGCGAGCGGCCTCACCTCCGATGCATCGAGTAAACTGCAGGCCGCAATATTGTTCGCATGTGAAGAAGCCTTTGGTCAGCTCGATGCGCTTCATTCAGAAGTATGCGTGGTCCTGAATCAATTTCCAGATCGCATCGAAGTCGCGATTATCCATCAAGCGGATGCTCCGTCCGTGGGATTGCACACACTCCTCAGCACGGGCCAGAACGCCATCGAAGGCGTGGATCGAGTACAGTACGAACAGAAATCCGGCAGCAGCGTCACGCGTTTGACAAAATTCCTGGTCCCTCACGCCTGAACCATTTTTATGAAATTAGGTTTCAAAAGACAAAAGAGACGGGCGATTCGCCAGTCTCTTTGTCTGGAATCAGCTTGTGCAGCCGCCAGTTACATTTTCAACGCAAACGTATTTTTCTTGATGAGCTGAGCCATCTGGTCGTCGCTCAGGGACATTCGCAGCGTCACACGGTCTCCGCCAGGGGTAACTTGCGCTTGGCCAAGCAACTGCGCGAGGTCGGGGTTTTGCTGCTTCGCCTGATATTGCTGATAGACGAACGCGAGTTGCAGAAGCTGCGCTAGTGTATTGGCATCGTCCGAAGAACCGCAGACCGCCTGAAATTTTCCGTCAATCCCGCTACTTGCCTGAATGCTGATCATCAGATTCTGCATGCGCGTAATCAGCTTTGCCGCTTCGGGGAATTGCTGCACCTGGGGAGCAAGCTGCCGCATCGCGAGGCGCGTGTATGCGGGATTCAATACCGCCCAGACCGCGCCGCTTCCATTGATCTCGTTAATCAGCGAAAAAAGGCTGTCGTTGCGCATCAATCCTTCTTCGCCGCCATAGCGCACATTCAGCATTTTTTCCAGTTCGGCGCGATGCCCGAAAGCCGCTGTACTGGAGTCTATGAACAAGAAGAACAGATCATTCGGGCCGGAGCCGCTTCCGAACGCATACATCGTCGAGCCATGCGATTTGAACGTAGGCAACTTCTGCTGCTTGAAAAACGCTTCCGTGGAATCGGGGTTGTAGTTGCCTAGAGCCACGCCGACAATCTCTTCGCCCGTGGGCACCGCGGTCGAGCCTGTGCCCTCGGTCTTCGCCGTTACGCCTTCTGCAATCAATCCCCACGCAACTTCTTCCACCTGCGAATTCGGATCAACCCCCGCAGATGCGAGGAAGCGCTCAAACTGGCGGAACCTTTCCGGCAGCATCTGTTCCTGCAATTGCGGGAACCATTTCTGCGACCGCGCCATTTTCAAGTTCGCGTACGCAAATTCACCGACGTTTTTCGGGAACAGCGCAATCGTATCGTTGCCGAGATGTTGCGCATTGGCTGACGGTGCGAACGCCACCGCCGCGGCTATCGCCAATCCAGCCGCAACCCGGCCAAAGTTCACAAAGCGTTTCATTTCCTGCTCCTTTCCATAAGGGGCGTGAGGGTGTTTAACTTGCGCCGCGCTGGGCTTGCGGCGCATCAAATTTTTCCCGTAACGTGGCGATTCTTACGCGCGTCGCTGCCACGTACTCGGCATCCTTCAAACCCTCGAGATTAATTTCGACGTTGGCCAGCGCGCCTTGCGCTCCTGCCGCTGCCATCAAGCGGGCTACTTGTAAGTCTGACTTCATGGATGCCGCGGCGATAGCCTCAAGTTGTTTCAAACGTTCAAAAAGCGCAACTGTTCGCTCGGCCACTTCCAACGGCACCTCTGCGGCGCCTCGCGTGGCCGTTTGGATTACATGGTTCCGCTGCTGAATTTCGTCGTTGTTCCCCTGTGGCAGCTTGAACGCGGAAACTACGGCGTCGTAGGAAGCCGCATCGCGATCGATCGCCGCCGTGAGTGCGTCAGACTCTTTTCGCAGGGCGTCGAGATGGCCCGAAAGCTTGTCCACGTGCATCGCTTGCGATTTCTTCTTTCGCGAAAGCCCCGCGACCATTTGTCCAAGCGCTGCGGCGAGCGCCGCCGCAAATGCTGAAACGCTTCCTCCACCGGGTGTCGCGGTCGGCTCGGCCACGGCATCCAGAAATGGCCGCGCCAGCTTTGCCAGATTGCCCTCCTGCGAACCCTGCAACGGCGTGCCTTCAAGCGCCGCAGCCAGCTTGTTTTCGAACACCTGCGCGGGAGAAAAGTTTTCGAGTTGCAGAAAATAATCCGCCGCCATTTCAATTGCTTTTTTCGGAACGAGGCCGACGATTTCGCTGCCCACCGGCATCGCTCCATACCGTTCCGCTTCGCGCTTCACCATTTCGTATACGCGATGCATCGGCGTCTGTTCGTAGTCCGTCAGGTTGATCGAGACCTGCGCCAGATTCCGCGCCTTCAATTCCACTCCCATGCTTTTCACATAACGCAATCCGCCATTCGAAAAACGAATCGCACGCGCAATTTTGTTCGCCACCGCGATGTCCGGGGTATTCAGATTCACGTTGTATGCCACAAGAAATTTTCGCGCGCCTAC